>JBDHAS010000266.1:0-5279 GCA_039588015.1 Gemmatimonadota bacterium
GCCGGTCCCAACTGGCCGCAGTACGATCCCGAACTGGCCGTTGCCGACGAAGTCGATATCGCCGTGCAAGTGAACGGCCGGCTGCGCGCAACCATCTCGGTACCGCGCGGCGCGCAGGAAGACGAGGTGAAGGAGAAGGCGCTGGCCGAGGAAGGCGTGCAGCGTCACCTAGACGGGAAGCAGATCCGCAAGGTCATCTTCGTCCCCGACCGGCTGATCAACCTCGTGGTCGGTTAGTCGCTCCCCTCTGACAATTTTGCCCGCTCGGGTCCCTCAGACCGCGGATCTGCGCTGGGCGCATCACATCCCGACTGATACCTGATGAGGATTCGATGACGGTTTCGGCCCATCATGCTCTCGGTCTGTGAGGCTGTCTGGCGACAGCTCTCAATGCTACCGATCCCCTCATCTCACGGCCAAGGTGCCCCCGTGGCGGAATTGGTAGACGCGCCCGTTCGCCAGATGGGTGACCGTAAGGTCGTGTGGGTTCAACTCCCACCGGGGGCACGCCACAATATCCATATCCTAGGCTGGCACGTAGCTTGACCACCGAGCAGTCGCTAGCTAGCTTTTGACTGTCTGGCGAACGGGATACACATTCCGTCACGACGAAAGCCCGGGGCCCTAGCTCCGGGCTTTCATCTATATTGCCGCGTGCCGACAGTCAGAGCCCGGAGGTATCGCTTCCCGGCTCTTCGCAAAGGCGCTTGTTGCGCCCCACTATGCAATCGCGTGACTAGGCCCGCCGGCCTTTACCCCTCGAACGGCGGGATGCGCAGGACTTGCCCGGGATAGATCTTATCCGGATGAGTCAGCATCGGTCGGTTTGCCGCGAAGATGATCGGGTACTTCATGGGGTCGCCGTAGTGCTCTTTGGCCAGCTTCGACAGCGTGTCGCCGCGCACCACCGTGTGGTAGACCGCCTCCGGCTCCGGTTTGACGACCTCCATCCGATCATCCACCCGAGCGACGCCCTCGGTGTTCCCAACCGCCAAGACGATCTTCTCGCGCTCGGCCTGCGACTCGGTCTTGCCGTTGACCGTTGCCACGCCGTCATCGTACGTGATTCTCAGATCGTCAACCTCGAGCCCTAATCCAATCACGCGCTGCATCAGCAGATTGCCCTTGCGCAGCTCCTGGAACTTCTCGGTCTCTGTCGGATCTTCCTTCTTGCCCAGTCCCAGCTTCTCGCCCGCTTCTTTGACGAAGTCGATGATGCCCATACCTACGTTCCCTCCGTTTCGTTTTCAGCCTCTTGCGAACCCCTCAACCTCGCCACCTCAGCGGCGACGCCCGAATAGCTTGCCAAGCAAGCCGCCACCCAGCTTCGCCACATCGTCCACGACCTGACCATCGCTATCCGCGTCCAGTAGCTGAGCGAAGACCCCCATCGACCCCGACATCCGGCTCGCTTGCTCCTGCTCGCCCCCAAGTAGCGAGGCGAGCCCGCCGACGTCGAGCTGCTGCTCTCGCTTCGCACGTCCCAAAGCTCCCATGACTAGCGGCGCGAGAATCGGCAGCAGATTGCCTATCGTAGACATGTCGAGTCCCGTCTGTCGCCCCAGCTCGCTCTCGACCGCCCCCCGACGGGCACCCAGCGCGTGGCCGAGAATCCCATCACCGGAGCCGACGTCCGGATTGCCGAGGAAGCCCGAGATATCATCCAGAACGCTCCCGTCGTGGTCTCGATCCAACGCGCCGGCCAAAGACTGTGCGCCATCCGACCGCGAAGCGTTGTTGGCCAAGGCGCCCATGAGCATCGGCAGAGCAGCGCTGATCGCCTTGCCCGTTGCACCCTCATCCGTTCCTACCTGTCGGCTGATCTGAGCGGTCGCATCGCCGCCCAACTGGTCGCTCAACAACTCAAGCAACGAAGACATTTTCACCTCACTATTATCGTACTCGCCGAGGTCTCTTCGACCGTTGCAGACACCCTCATTCCCAGGCCGGCGTAACCTCGCCAGCCTCGGTCTTCCAGTGTGGCGCCCAACCTAGCGCGACCAGACTCACTGCTATGTCCTTCTTCTTAGGCCGCACTACGACGCTCTCGAGCTCCTCGAGCGAAGGGTCGAAACGCTCCCTAACCGTCTCGGTCTCGGCTTCGAACTCGGCCTCCAGGGCCGCTAGCTGTTCCTTACGCGCCTCGAGCGTGTCGCGAGCCCGGTGGACGTCCTGTGCTTCCTTCATCGAGCGGCCCACGCCCCGCGCTGCCGTCGTCGCCCGACCCATTGACGAGCGACTCACCATCTTGCGGCCTAACACGGCGCTCAGGAGCGTCGCGCCGAAAGAGATGGCCGTTTGAACCTTCTGTTGACTCGCCTGTTCCGCCTCGCGCGCCACTGCCTGCTCCGCTCGCCGGATCTTCTCCTCCAGCGTCGACAGCTTCGACGCATACTTCTTTCGCAGCTTTTCCAGCGCCTCGTCGCGCGCCTCTCGCGCCGACTGTCGGAGCCTGATCCGGAAATCGCGCTCGCTTTCGCCCGGTCTTGAGACCTGCTTCAGCGCGGCGCTCTTGAAAAGCTCCAGCTTGCGACCGCGGTAGAGCCAATCCTTATACTCCCTCTTCCAGGCCGTATAGCTCTTCTTCTGCGCCGCTTCCATCGGAAGCTCCGTGAAGGCGGCCGACTCTACCGGTGAGCTCTCGAGGTCGTCGACGTCGACATCGACCTCAAGGGACTCCTGCCAATCCACAGGAACGGCCTCGCCGGTCGCCAAGGGAGTCAATGAAACCGTTTCCTCTGAGACATCGAACGTCCCTTTGCGATCGGAGAAGCGGACCGTGCCTGCTGAAAGAAGCATCGGCTGATAGACGAGCTCCTGGCCCGCAGTCAGGCCTCCGCGCGCGGGGACGAAGTGCTGCGGAATCCCCGGCGGGAGCACCGGCCATTCAGAGACCGCCCCAGCCGGCGCGCCCCGGCTCGTCGGCACCGGCGCCGCGCCCTCGTCGGCCCGCACGGCTGGCTGCGCCGGCAAATCAAGCTTGCGCGGATCCATGAGCAGCTTGATCTGATCTCGAGTCAACGGCCCGCGTAGATACGACATCACCCAGCGCGTCTCGAAAACAACCGGTTCATCCTCGTGGACGTTGTTGAGCAGAAAGACGCGCTTTCCGAGACCGGCCAGAACCTCCTCCATGGCCTGACGATCGAAGCGGGCGCCGCCACCCGCGGCCGCGCCTTCCAGACCCTCGAGGACGCGGGCCTTGTCGCGCTCCGTCTGGAGCCGGCCGATGAACCATGTGCCGGTATTAGAGAGCCCCTTGTAGTCGAGGTCCACCGGGTTCTGCGTGGCCAACACCACTCCGACTCCATAGGCGCGGGCCTGCTTGAGCAAGGTGAGCAGCGGTTGCTTGGAGGGCGGGTTGGCCACCGGCGGGAAGTACCCGAAGATTTCGTCCATGTAGACGATCGCTCTCAGGCTCGTTGTCCCCGACTCCTCTCGCATCCAGCCCACCACCTGGTTCAGGAGCAGGGACACGAAGAACATGCGCTCTGCATCGCTGAGGTGTGCGATCGAGAAGATCGAGACCCGCGGCTTGCCCTCCGGCGTGTACAGCATCCTATCGATCGCCAGCGGTTCACCTTCCATCCACGTACTGAAGCCCGGTGCGGCCAACAGGTTGTTGAGCGCCATAGCCAGCTCGAAGCGTTCGTCGGCCGGATAGAACGACTCCAGGTCCAGCACGCCGACCTTGCTTACGGGGGGGCTCTGGATCGCTTGAATGATGGAGGGCAGATCGAGATCTCTACCCTCAGCCCACGCTTCGCCCATGATCGTCGAAAGCAGAATGTGCTCCCGACTCCTGATCGGGTCAGCTTCGATGCCGAGCAAGCCGAGGAGGCTGGTAACGGTGGTGCCGATGCGATCACCCAACAACTCGGCGTCCCCGATCACCGCCTGAGACGGAGCCGCGAAAGATGACAGGATCGAGACCGGTATTCCTGCCGTGCTGCCGGGCGTGTAGACGGCGAAGTCGGCCGACTCCCTCAGGCGTGAAATGCGCGACCCGTCTTGTCCCCAAGATGCCAGTCCCTTCTCCCACAGCTCCGCCTGCTTCCCGGCGTACTCCTCACGAGACAGCCCTTTCTTTCTAGCGTCATCCGTGTTTACCCACGGCGCGAAATCTTCGGGCCGAAGGCCCGGGAAGGTCAGCAGCAAGTTCGGGAGGTCGCCCTTGGGATCGATGACGATGGCCGGGATACCGTCGATCGCCGCCTCCTCCAGCAGCCCTATGCATAGGCCGGTCTTGCCGCTCCCCGTCATGCCCACGCAGACCGCGTGCGTGACCAGGTCCTTCGAGTCATACAGCAGCAACCCGTCCAGTGCTTTCCTCTCAGCTAGGTCGTACGGCCGCCCGAGGTAGAAAGCACCCAGTTTCTCGTAGTTCTCCACCGCCTGTGCCTCTTTCGATCCGCTCTATTCACGGACGTCCGAACGACACGCCGCCGGCTGGGGCTTTTCGACGTCCGTTCGCGCGCCCACTGATGCTCAGTAGTCGATGATCCGCGGCAGCGCCTTGGCCTGCTCGACCCAATCGGTGACCTGGTTCTCCGAGGGTGCCTGCCGAGTCAGGTTCTTATCCTCGTTCACCGCCAGCATCTTCTCGTACAGATTCTTGGCGTTCCGCTGCCCCAGTTCGGGGACCGTGTCGACACCCGCCGCCTCGAGCAGATCGGCATATTCCTCCCCAACGCCCTTGATGCGAAACAGGTCGGCCATGTTCGTCCAGCGCAATACGATCTTCTCGTTGATTCCCGTGCCCTCGGCCAGTTCCTTGCGGCCCTGTGGCGACTGGCACTTGTGGAGCAGGTCGTCCGTGGTGTTGATCCCGGCGTTCTCGAGCTTCTCGCCGTAGACCGATCCAACGCCTTCGATCTCAGTCAGTTTCTTGCCCATGTTCTCTCTCCTTTGCTGTCGGTTCGCGGCTGTCTACGGGACAGACTACCCCAGCCGGACGGCCTTAAACTAGCTCCCGGTTCGAGGATTCACGGCCTTCTAGTGTGGACCACCAGTATGGCACGCCTGCGCCCGTCCATCAACTCCTCCTGCCCAGCTGCAGCAGCCCGAACCGGGCGCTTGACAAGTTGGCCTAATTCGGGCAGTCTGCCCCATACTCAAAACATCCTACGCCGCCCAGAGCATGGCACTCAGAACCCGAGTGCCGACGCCCAAAAAGAGGGGAACGCTATGTTCAAGGAATTCAAGGAGTTCGCGATCAAGGGTAACATGCTGGACATGGCGGTCGGCATCATCATCGGTGCCGCCTTCGCCACGATCGT
>JBDHAS010000267.1:0-5533 GCA_039588015.1 Gemmatimonadota bacterium
TCGCCTCGTAGCGCTTGCCGTCCTCGGGCATGAGCTGGGCGTCCTGCCAGGTGATCCGTTCGGTCGCCATACGTTCCAGATTATACCTCCGGCGCTCGGTGGCGGCGAGCTTCGCACGGTCGCCCGAAGGATAGGCCAGGGACGTCTTCTTGGACGACGCCGGAGGTCCTTAGATCGAGGGAAAGTCGACCTCAGACAGAGCTCGCCACGACCGAGGCGAGGAATGCGGTCGCCTGCTGCCACGCCGTCTCGAAGTCAGGGGACTCCATCGCTGGGACAAGACGCACGAGGTTTCGCTGCCAGTCGCTCGCGTACTCCGCCTTGCGCTCCCCCAGCCGATCTACGGAAGCGCGCTCCAGCGTCAGCCCTTTCGCCGAAAACTTCACGGGTAGGATGTCGAGAAGCCTCTGTCTGTCTACCGCTCGGCCCAGCAGCCGGCTGACGTCGTAGATGTCCCGGGAGACAGCGAAGATACGCTGGCCCAGAAGGGCCCGGACCTTTTCGGCCATAATCTCTTCTAGCGTGCAGCAGGGTATCTCCAGGTCGGCCAGCTCCCCGGCATCGCTGTAGGGGTGACCTATCGGCCTGAGCTCCGGTGACAGACAAACGATCTCGTCGAGCGTCACGTCGAGGCGGATCGCACGCGCCGACCCACCGTAGTCGAGCGCGCCGCGGAAGTAGAAACGCATCTCGAGGGTCTCGTTACAGATTCCGTCGGACACCGCTCTCACGCTCGGGGGTTCGACGAAGAAATCGATCCCGCTGGCCTCGGCCGCCGCTTCGAGACGATCGGTTGCCGCTCGCTGGAATTCGTCATGCTCGAATTCCCCGAGCGCCGTGAAGTCGAGGTCCTCCGAGAACCTGTGCTCGGGGATGTAGCACTTCCTCAGGCACGTCCCACCCTTGAAGGCTAGGCCGTGTCCCGGACCGGGACGCGCGAACAGCCCCCAGAGCGCCCAGCCGATCGCGTAGTCGAGATCGATGACCATGGGATCGACTTCGTGCCTGCGGGCCAGGCGCCGCACCTCGGCTTCCGGGATCACGTTTCCCGCCCACCGAAGACCCGCTCATCCAGGTTCACTCCCAGCCGCCAGCGCGTGTGGATTCGGTGGACCTGCCGGGGGCTGGAGGGATCGAGCTTGCTTATACCGGTCGTCAACATGCCGGCCCACCGTTCCAGTCTCCCGTCCCGGTCCGGCACGTCGAGTTCCATCGCTTCGATCAGGAAGCCCAGCCGCTTCACCACGGCGCCGACCCCCAGCCGGTCCAGATGGGCATCGAGGCGATCCCAGTTCAGCTCCTGCGCCTCCCCTCTCAGGGCCAGCGCAATCTGACCAATCCCGCCCGCGAGGTCGGGACGATCGAGGCTGTCCAGCAACGTCTTCTCGCGGTCCGTAATGAAGAAGCCCTTGTGCGCGATGGACCGGCGGACGCGACCGAAGAACTTGCGCTCGACCACCGTGATGAACCGGTAGACCACGCCCAGCACCTTCTTTTCGCCGCCGTACTTCCTCGACGTCGATTGCACGAAGACCGTGCGGGGCGACTGTTCGGTCATCCGCCAGTAGTGGAGCGCCGACCAGTAGGCGACCGCCGAGGGCTCGATGAGCCACGAGGCGACCACGACGGCGTTTTCCGACCACATCCGCTCCGGCCCCGCTTCCAGCGGTAGGATCATGTATGTCCCACGCTCCAGCCGCTCCAGCCACCCCTTGCTCTCGAGCCGCGCCAAGCGCTTGCGCGTGACCTGCGGGTCCCGCCAGTACTTGCGCGCCTCTTCGATCGTGAAGATCTCGTGGCCACTACTGGCCAGGCGGGCCAGGAATTCCGCTTCCTTCGGCCCGAGCTGAGTTATATTCCTTACCATGATAATACCATATTGGTGGGTATTTTCATAACATAAGATATACTCCGCAGCTTCTGTACGCCAGCCAGGCGACGCTCGGGCCCTCCAAGGGGTCCCGCTCCAATGACAACCTGGCCGTGGCACCTCAACCAGACGTCAAAACGACCACACCCAGCTTCAGCCGGTAGGCGAAGGTCATCCGGCGATCGAGTGTCAGAGCCCCCCGATACCTTCCAATTCGCTGGCCGAACCCCCGACCAGAGCCGAGCCTTTGACGGGATTCAGCGTCCGAGCGGCCCGCCACGACTCGCGCTTCCCATCGAGGGCCTCGAGGAAGTGAGAGGACCGAAGATGCGTAAGCAGATACTCGTTCTGGCGGCCGCCCTGGCGACCGCCTGTTCAGGACCCGGCCTTACGGCGCCCGACTCGGCGCGGCCGCTCAGCCTCTACTACGAGGCGCTGGCCGTCGACACCGAGAAGGGGAACCGCTGCTCGGCCAGCGGCACGTTAGGCGAGTCGATCCCCGTCACCGTGATCGTCGCCTTCGACACGCTCTTCTTGGCCGAGCCGGTGGCCACCGCGTCGAGTCTCGACGTGGACGTCTTGCCGTTCAGCGGGCCGGTCGTCCGCCAAGATGAGCACGAGGTATTCGGCTCGTTCACCTGCGGCTCCACCTACGGCTGGTGGGTCGTCAGGTCGGACGACTAAGAGGAGAGCCCCGCAACATGAGCGATCGCGAGCTTCGCTTCTCGGTCTCGATACCGAAGGGCACGAAGTACGAGCCGTTCCCCGGCAGCTTCGAGGACGGCGAGCGGCATTGCCTCGAGCGGTTCGAGGCGACGGGCTCGCTCGACGCGCTGAATTACCTGATCCAGCACTACCAGTTGCACGGCCGCGAGGACCTGGCGCGGCTCAAGCTCGAGGCGCTAATCGACGACTGCACCAACCTCGAGGTGCGGGCACTCCTCTACGTCTATAAGGGTCAGTCATACGAGCGGACCAAGGAATGGGAGCCTGCGATCGACTCGTATCGTGCTGCGCTGGCCCTCGAGCCGTGCGACACCTGGACCTCGTACTTCACCCACAACAACCTCGCCTCCTGCTTGAGTGTCCTCGGCCGTCACGCCGAGGCGGAGCCGCTCTGCCGGCTGGCCATCGCCGTCGATCCCGCGCACTCCTTCGCCCACAGGAACCTGGGGATCGCTCTGGGCGGGCAGGGCGACGGGGTGGGCGCGGCCCGCGCCTGGGTCGAGGCCACCAGGGCGAACGCCGCCGACGGCCGAGCGCTGGAGTTGCTCGAGCAGCTGGTCGTCCAGCAGCCGCACGTGCTGGAGGAGTTACCGCGGCTGGGCGTCTGGCTGGACGAGTGTCGCCGCGCCGTAGCCCTGGCCCGGGAGATGGCCGAGGAGGTGACGAAGCCGAAGCCCCGCACCTCCGGTCCCCGCCGCTGTGAGGTATGCGGTGAGAAGACCCTGATGGTGGAGAGCTTCGGCCAACCTATAGACGGGGAAGGGCGGCGTCGGGCCGTTCTCATCTGCGCCGGCTGCGGGAAGCAGAGCCTGGCCGTTCAGCAGACCATCGATCCTGACGAAGCGTCCGAAGCGTTGCCCGCTGAGCCTGCGGCGCCTGCCGATTCCACGGCGCCCACCGACCCCGCACCGTCGAAGCGGCCGCCACTTGGCGCGTTCCTCAAGGACCTGTTCTGGCTGTCGCTGCTTTGTCTGATTATCGCCGACGCCTCGGGGCTTCTGGGTCATCTCGTCGCGCCGGTCGAGCATCGACTCGACGCCGCCAACGTCTGGCTGCTGGGTCTGTTGGCGATCTTCGCACTCGTCCTTATCAGCTCCTTGACCTCGGTGCGGAATTGCGTGCTGCGCGTGTGGTCGGCGCTTCGTTGGTACTGGCGTGCTTTTCTGAGTTGGAGGCCGTGAGTCCATGGGCAGCGCGGCGAACCATTGCCACCCGTCCTTGAGCGCTGAGCTACGGAGGTGCCGCAAATGAGTGACGACGAGCAAGGCTTCTGGTTCACGTTGCCGAAGCACGACGGATACCCGCCTTTCCCGGGCAGCTTTGAGGTGGGCGAGCGACTCTTCCTCGAGCGATTGGAGGAGACGGGCTCGCTCGACGCGGTGAACTGTCTGATCCAGCACTACCGGCTGCACCGGCGCGAGGACCTGGCGCGCCGGGCGCTGCTCTGCGTCTATGCCAGCCAGTCGGCGGAGCGCAGCGGCCGGTTCGACGATGCGATCGTCCACTACACGCAGGCGCTGGCCCTGGAGCCGTGCGAGATCCCCGAACTGGACGGCTGGCTGAACGAGTGCCGCTGTGCGGTGGCCTTCGCTCGCCGGATGCACGAGCTGGTCAACGAGAACGCGGCGCAGGGAAGCGTATGAACAACGGCACGCTCGAGCCCCACCGCGAGTCTGGCCGGGGCGTCCAAGTGTACTCGGGCGGCAGCGCGGTGCCCTACTCGGACCAGGACCGGATCCTGATCCGGCCGAACCGTGACGGCGCGCTGCTGGTGCTGGCGGACGGCTCGGCGGGCTTCTCCGGTGGAAGGGAAGCAGCGGAGATGGCGGTGGCGTTCTTCGAGTGTTGGGCGGCGGAGTACGCCGGCGCGCCGACGCCCGAGGGATTGGTGAGCGCGCTACGCTCACTCGATTGCGAGATCGGCCTCGATCTCTATGCCGGCGAGACGACCTGCGTGGTGGCCGTCGCTGGCGAAGAAGGATTGACGGGCGCCAGCGTGGGCGATTCCGGCGCGCTGCTCATCGGGCCGGACTCCGTCCGCGACCTGACGGCCCGCCAGCACCGCAAGCCGCGCCTGGGCTCCGCCGCGGCCCGGCCGGTGGGCTTCACCTACCGGGAACCGGAAGGCGTACTGCTCCTGGCCTCCGACGGGCTCCTGGACTACAGCACCCACGACCGCATCGCCGGGATCGTCCGGGCGCACGAGCCGGCGGAAGCGGTCGCCGCGCTCATCGAGAGCGTGCGGCTGCGCTCCGGCGAGCTGCCGGACGACGTGTCGGTGGTGGTGGCCGTGCTGACTGACGACGTGTGAACCGGGAGGGATCGACTTGAACAATGTCTGGTGCGTACATGATGAGCTGTAAGGCGCCCACGCCTGCCAGGCCGGACCCTGACGAGCTCCGCTGCGGCATTGCGCTCGACGGGCAACCGCTATGGCGCGGTGAGAGTCAGTTATCGTTCGATCGCCCCTATCGTTTGCGCCTTGAGGGGAAGTCCGTCAGAGCCAGGATCCTGGTCGGCCCGAATGAGTGACGACGAGCGAGACTTCTGGTTCACGTTGCCGAAGCACGATGCATACCCGCCGTTCCCCGGCAGCTTCGAAGAAGGCGAGCGGCTCTTCCTGCAGCAATTGGAGGAGACGGGCTCGCTCGAGGCTCGCTCGATGCGGTGAACTGCCTAATTCAGCACTACCGGCTGCACCGGCGCGAGGACCTGGCGCGCCCGAAACTCGAACAGCTCATCGCGACCGCCACGCACCTCGAGGCGCGGGCGCTGTTCCACGTCTACCTCGGCCAGTCGTACGAGCGCACGGCCGAGTGGGAGACGGCGATCGAGTGTTACCGCGACGCGATGGCCCTCGAGCCCTGCGGCAGCTTTGCCGCCTACTACGCGCACAACAACCTGGCCTACTGCCTGAGCGTGTTCGGCCGCCACGCC
>JBDHAS010000268.1:0-5148 GCA_039588015.1 Gemmatimonadota bacterium
GCAATCCCATTCCGAAAGTCGAATACACGAGCTGCTCTCCGGCAGGGGCTCCGAGTTCGGTCCGCTTGAACCCTTCGCGGAGTAGTTCCGGCGAATAGCCCTTCCACTGGTAGGGCGGCAAATGATCCACATTCGCCGGTACTCCCGGCAGTCCGGACGTATGAGTCGCCAGGTGCTCCAGCGTGATCGGAGGTCCACCCTCGGGAAGTTCCGGAATCTCTGCAATTGCTGGCACCCACTTCTGGACCGGGTCGTTGATCCGCACAACCCCGCGATCATCGAGAATGGCCAGCACTGTCGAAGTCAGGACCTTCCCCACTGATCCAAGCTCATAGATTGTCTCGATGGTAGCTGGACGGCCGGTACCTTTGTCAGCCACCCCCAGCGCCCGCGCGTATATCAGTTTGTCATCCTTGACCAACCCGACACTCAGACTCGGGAACAGGCCTGAACCGAAGAACTCCGCGACCAGCGTGGGGAGGCGCGTACACGTCGGCGCCGGCCGCGAGAAGAGTTACCACGCCGCCCAGATCGTCATGGTGGTGGTGGGTAGTGACGACTGCGCGGATCGGCTTACCTAGCGCCACAGCCGTAGCGACCTCTCGAATGACCGGATGGAACGCGCCCACCAAAGGTGCCTCGAGATCGACCACATGATCGGCGAACTCCACCAGTACAGTGTTGTAGCTGTTGGCCGGGCCCGAATAGAGGCGTACGACGTGCACGCCCGGTGCAACCTGAACTGGTGAGAATCGGCGCGGATGGTCGGCGAACTCGACGCTGTGCGGTGGCGCGAAGCGATCGTCATCGGTCGGTTGGTCAAACGCAAGTCGGAGAGCGACCGTTCGTGAACCGGCTCACCGTTCAGGGTGAACGTGAGGCGTTTCGACCCTCGAGAGGCGAGTGCTCACTCCAGAACCCGGGCGGTTCCTCGTGGTACTCCCACCCTTTTCGGCCGCCCGAGGTCGTCGTGCGACCTGACACTTCTGGCCACGAGTCGAGCACCCTGGCGTTGTCCTCGAATCCCATGACCTGTTCCATCCGTCGCGGGAATGGAACGGCCGGGGACGTTTCGTGGAACGCTTGGCGGGTCGTCGTTCTCGGGGTCCTGTGCCCATTCCGCATAGTCGCCCCGGAGCCTCCGCTGGCACACACTTTGCGTTGCAACACGTTGCGCCAGCAGGCGGAACGGGCGTGAATCAGACGGGAATGCCCCGGGGGGTACGGTCTCCCGGGGCTTCCTACAAGAGGCATGATATGCAGATGCTGCGACGCCCGGAGCGGGGCGCCCCCACGGTCCTAGTCCTGGACCAGCTAGGAACGTTCCACTCCTTCGCGCACGAGGTCCTCGCTCCAGAGGGCTACAGCGTGCTCTGGGGGGAGAGCCCACAGGAGGTGATCTCGGTGCTCGAGGGGGGCAGCGTCGACGCGGTCCTCGTGGACGTGTGTGTGCCGCACAAGGGTCTCCTCGACGGGGCCGAGTCGGTCATCCGGACCCGGACCGGGGCCCGCATGGTGGTGGTGACGGGGTGTCCCCTCATGGACTCCGCAGCCCGCGTCCTCTATCCGGAGGCGGATGGCTTCCTCGAGAAGCCTTGCTCGCCGGAGGAGCTCCGCAGCCAGGTCGCCGGCCGGCCCGGGGCGCCGTCCTCAGCCGAGGATTCCGGACTCTCGTTTCACGGGATCGTCGGCACTTCGCCGGGCATCAGACGAGTGATCGAGCAGATCCAGGAAGTGGCGCCCACAGAGTCGACGATCCTTATCACCGGCGAGACGGGGACGGGAAAGGAGCTCGTGGCGGCGGCCATTCACGGATGCTCCCATCGCAGGGACCGGCCGTATGTGGTGGTGGATACAGTGGCGCTCTCCGAGACCCTCCTAGAGTCCGAGCTTTTCGGCCACACGAAGGGCGCGTTCACGGGAGCCGTAAGGAGCAAGCCCGGTCTTTTCGAGGCCGCCGATGGGGGGACGATCTTCCTCGACGAGGTCGGTGAAATACCACCCGCGGTGCAGTTTCGGCTCCTTCGGGCGATCCAGGAGCGGGAGGTGCGCCGCCTCGGGGCCGTGCAGCCGAGCAAGGTCGATGTCCGGATCATCGCGGCGACGCAGTGGAACCTGGAGGATGTCCAGAAATCTGGTCGGTTGCGTGCCGACCTCTACTATCGGCTGACCGTGTACAACATCGACATTCCGCCCCTCCGGGAGCGTCCTGAGGACATCCCGCTCCTGGTGGAGCATGCGTTGAGGGGTGCGGGCCCCAAGGGTGGAGGCGCAAGCCGCTCTACCGACCTGGCCCGGCAAATGCTGGAGGTCTACGACTGGCCCGGCAACGTCCGCGAGCTCCTGGCCGTGCTGGAGCGGGCGCGGGTCAGCGCGGCAGGCGACCGGCTCGCCACGACGGACCTCCCAAAGCGGATTCGAGTCGCCTGGAGAGAGATGATGTTCTCGGGCGAAGAGTCGCGGGAGAGGACGGCCATCATCCGGGCGCTGGGAGAAACCGAGGGGCACCGGGGCAAGGCCGCCGAGCTGCTGGGTGTCAGTCGCACGACGCTATGGCGCTGGCTGGCACGCCACGGGCTCTGATCACCGAGGACCTTTTTCCGGAGACGCGGCCGGAGCGTATGTGCGGGCGCGGGATCCACCACGTGAAATGCGGCAAGCTCCACCATCACAACCGCAAGCGCTGTGTCGTATGCTGCAGCTACCGGGAACTGGCGGATGCCTCGACGTCGAGCGGATTCGCTGGCCCATCGGCCAAAGCAGTCCCGCGACTCGGCATAAAGAGCGTGCTCGGCATTCTCATCTCCACGTTCCCGCCGCTGTTCCGTGAAGGCGAATCCACTCCACGATCTCGACTTCAACAACAGCGTGGGCGCGCGAGCCCCCCGCCATGCACTCCGTAATTCCCTGTTAATAACGACTAAAGGGGGGGAGCCGGAGCGATGGCAGCAGCGACGCTGGCGCGAATGGCACGAAGTTTTACGATGCCATTCAGGGCCGGCTACGACAGTTCATGATACGGCTGGAGCCCTCCCGTCGGATTCACGTACGATTCATCTAGCTCAAGTGCTGACAAGCGGTTGATCGCTCTCGGACATACGTTGCGGTCCACGGCAGGTGGTTTGCCCATGTGGTAGAATTCACATGGCCGACCCAGATCGAGGACGAGAGCGCATAGAGGCATGATCACTACGCCTTGATCAGCCTGTACAAGCGCACTACCTGCACATCGAGGTCGCTGAGCCAGAGGCCTAGAACGTAGTCTTCGCCGACCTCGTGCAGCTGGAAGCGCGGAGGCAATGTCAATGTGCCGAGCCAGGCGCCCTCCCGGTCGAAGATGTTCCGCTCCGCGCGCTCGTCACCCGGCGCGGGGTAGCGCTCGACCCAGAGGTTACCCTCCGCGTCGACGAGGATATCCCCATAGGGCGGCAGCGCCTCGGCGATCGGCATCGTCTCCAGGTTCTTGCGGAACGCGTCGACCGCCCCCGGCGCCATGCGCCCCATCATCCCACTGGCGTCCAATCGCCGCTGCACTTCCTCCTCGACCATTGCCTCGGTCACCGGCGTCGACTCGAAGCCGAGCAGGCGGACTTCGCGCAGCAGCCGGCCGTCTTGCCGGTATTGGCGGAGCACGTAGTCGTCGGCGGTGCCGACCCAAAAGACCGTGTTACCGGCGGTCATCTGTGTCTGCTTGCCGAAGACCACCGGTGTCTGAGTGGCGCGACCCTCTTCGCCGAAGTGCAGCCGCTTCATCTCCATGAAGGGTGCCGAGATCACATGGCTCAGTAGCTCGCCGGACGGGTCGAAGCGATAGTAGCGGGCCGTCTCGCGCACCACGCCCGACGGCAACGACATCCAGTCGATGCCCGCCATCCCCAGGAACGTCCGGTCCGCGAAGACAACAGGATCCATGCCGAAAAAAAAGACGCTGCCTACGCTGTCGCCCTGGAACTTGAAGTTGCGGCCGAAGTTCCCGTCGAGGTCGTGCACCGCGTAGCGGTAGTTCACCGGATCCCAGATGAGCAGTGAATCGGGACCGAACCGCCGGATGGACCACAACGTGCCGAACTCGCCCGGGCCTCCGCCGCCCCGTCCCACCGCCTTCAGGAACCGGCCGCCAGCATCGTAGAATCTAAGCTCGTGAGTGCCGCGATTGCCGACGATGATGCGGCCGTCCTCGAGTCTGAGGACGCTGGCAAGCTGGAAGAACTGGTACTTCTCGGGCACGCTCTCGCCGCCGATCTCGAGCTCGGGTCGCTCGCTTAGCCGCCAGGTCGGCTCGCCCCGCCACCGGGGCGCTATGCTACTGACCACCATCACGCCGGCGCTGTTGGCGACGGTCATGTTGGCGGACTCGCTGGCCCCGCAGCCGCCGACCCCAGGCCGAGCCCAAGCCCAGCAGCGATGAGAGGTGATACAGGATAGAGTCCACCCCGATTCGAAACGCGACGCAACATAAGCCCTCTTTCCATCACGATGTGGAAGGATCCCTCTGTTTCTGACGGGTGTCGTGTCAGAACCGTTCGCCGACCCCGGAACGCGGCGACCGGCCCGATCATCGGTACCTCGGTGCGCACCGGTCGCGTCGCCGGCCAACTCCATGACACGTGCGTCGTGGCTTGCGTCCCGGAGGCGATGGACATCAAGCTGCAGCGCGGGGTCGCGAGACCTCCTCGAGCGTTCAGGGAATGCAGTTACACGGCCTGTGATCGATTGGCCCGCACCCGACGTCGAACTCCCGGATCTCCGTTTCATGCGACACCCGAAGGCCTTCAATTCGAGCGTGTGAGACGTGACGCCCTCCCGTAACCATTCGCAGTCGGTCACTCGATCTGTTGGCTCCGCAACGAGTTACAGCCGTAGAGCTAGCGACTTGCTGAGCGGCATGGAAGATGCCTTCCTCATCCCGCACTCGGAACCCGTTACCGAACATCAAGCACCAAAGGAGGTACGTAATGAGGTGGATGCCTATGTTAGTATGTGCGGCCGTACTGACGGCGTGCACGGAACGGACGGCCACCGAGCCTGACCTGCTGCTGACGCCGATGCTGGGAGGCGGACCGGGCTCGGGAGCGACGGTTGCGAACGGGTGGTACGAGGAGGAGGAGATCTACTACATCTTCGGTGGCGTCGAGGAAGGCGTCACGG
>JBDHAS010000269.1:0-9005 GCA_039588015.1 Gemmatimonadota bacterium
GTAGCCGGAATGAGCGCAGAGCCGCAGCAGATCAACGCCGAGGTGGTGGACGGCACGTTACTGCCCGGCATGGATGATTACATGATCTGGCTGGCCGACTTAGACGCGAACAAAGAGATCGACATGCCGGCCTTCAACGCGCTGTCCGGCAGCCCGTACACGTACAAGCTAGAGGTCGTTGGCGAGACGACGGTGACGGTACCGGCGGGCGAGTTCGAGGCGTACCAACTCAAGGTGATCAGCGGCCAGGGCGAGGCCACGATATACGCGCGCAGGCAGGCGCCGCACATCGTGCTCCGGCAGGAGCCGGCCGGACAACCCCTCGTCATCGAGCTCAAGGAAATTCGCTAGAGCAAGGAAGACGAGTGGAGCATATCAAACGGGGCGGTGGCCGGCGGCTGCCGCCCCGAAGTCTTCCCAATAGGATGATCCTGACCCCATCGTCCCACGTCCTGCCGGGTCGCGTACTGCTGGGGATAACCGTTGCGGCGCGGTCTTGCGGGGTCTCACGCCTCGCCCGATCTTGCAGCCTTCACACCATGATCTACACCGCGCCCCTTGTTCACGGTTGAACAGTGACTGAGGTAGCCATGTACAGTGTCGTCTTTCGCTCGTTGGCGACTGCCGCGCTCATCGCGCTCGTGACGTCGCCCGCTCAGTCCGCGCCGGGCACCGACCGCGCCTCGCAGCAACAGGATGCCGCACAGGCGGACTCAGCAAAGCAAGAGAAGAAGAACAAGAACCTGCCGCTCGAGCCCGGCCGCTCGGTCGGCATCGACACTGACGAGGGGACTTGGATCTCGCTGGACGTGAGCCCCGACGGCGAGTCCATCGTGTTTGACATGCTGGGCGATCTGTACCTGCTGCCGTTCGCCGGCGGCGAAGCGGAGCAGCTCACCCACGGCATGGCGTTCGACCGGCAGCCGCGGTTCAGCCCCGACGGTGCAAAGGTACTGTTCGTCTCAGACCGAACGGGCAGCGACAACCTCTGGACTCTGGAACTGGCCACGGGCGACACGGCGCAGCTGACAAAGGGCAAGGCGCACGTGTACCTGTCGCCCGAATGGTCGCCGGACGGCAAGTACGTCGTGGCCTCGCGCGCCAACGCGCGCCTGGGTCCAGCTCAGCTGTGGATCGGTCACGTCGAGGGCGGCTCGGGTAAGCTGATCGTCAATACGCCGGAGAACGTGAAGACGCTGGGCGCCGCTTTCACACCCGACGGTCGCTACATCTGGTACGCGCGGCGCAGCGGCAGTTGGAGCTACAACGCGATGTTGCCGCAGTACCAGCTCGAGGCCTACGATCGCGACACCGGCGAACGCTACACGCGCACGTCGCGATACGGTTCGGGGCTCCGCCCGACCTTCTCGCCGGACGGTCGCTGGCTGGTCTACGGGACACGTTTCGACAACGCGACAGGCCTGCGCATCCGCGATCGGGTCACGGGCGACGAGCGCTGGCTGGCCTATCCTGTCCAGCGCGACGATCAGGAGTCGATGGCCGACCAAGACGTGCTGCCCGGCATGTCGTTCACACCCGACTCGAGGGAGCTGGTCGCCTCGTACGGCGGAAAGATCTGGCGTATCCCGATCGACGGCAGCGGCGCGATCGCGGTTCCGTTTCGGGTGAATACGGAGCTCGAGATCGGCCCGCTGGTCGAGTTCGACTACCCCATCGAGGACACGCCACAGTTCACGGTACGCGAGATCCGCGACGCGGCCCCCTCACCCGACGGGGCACGGCTGGCATTCGGCGCGCTGGACCGGCTTTACGTCATGGATTGGCCGGACGGCACGCCGCGGCGCTTGACGGACGCTGACATGACCGAGGCCGAGCCCACCTGGTCGCCCGACGGTCGCTGGATCGCCTACTCCACTTGGTCGAATGAAGGCGGCCATATATACAAGGCGCGCGCCGACGGCCGGGGCGATCCCGAACGGCTAACGGACCTGAACGGGATCTACCAGGGGCCCTCGTGGTCGCCGGACGGAGAGCGGATTGCCGCCGTCCGCGGACCGGCCCGCGCTTACCGCGAGGCTACCGGCCCGTTCGCCGCGGGCGCCAACGAGGACCTGGTATGGGTGAGCGGCGAGGGCGGGAACGTCACGGTCATCGCGCCGGCTGAGGGCCGGACGGCGCCCCACTTCACACAGGATCCCGGGCGAATCTACTTGTACCACGGTACCAAGGGCCTGGTGTCGATCCGCTGGGACGGAACCGACGAGAAGGCGCACCTGAAAGTGACCGGCTACAAGCGCCCGCAGGCGGATCAGCCCAATCAGCCGAGAGCGGTTCTGATGGCGCCGTCCGGCGATCAGGCGCTGGCCCTGGTGGACAACCAGATCTACACGCTCACGGTGCCCTACGTGGGCGGAGCGACGCCCACCATCTCTGTGGCCAACCCCGAGAACGCCGAGTTTCCTGTCCGACAGCTGACCGACATCGGCGGCCAGTTCCCGGCCTGGGCCGCCGACGGCCACAAGGTACACTGGTCCATCGGCAACGCTCACGTGGTCTACGACCTGGACGCGGCGACAGCGTTTACCGATAGCGTCGAGGCGGCGAAGGAACAGCAGGCGGAAGCCGAAGTGCAGGTGCCGCGGGCGGGCGAAGTGGAGGGCGAGGAAGAAGACGAGGAGGCGGCAAAGTTCGAGCCGCTGGAGAAGCGGATCATCATCGAAGCCCGGCGGGATATCCCGCAGGGCACGGTAGTCCTCCGCGGCGCGCGACTCATCACGATGTCGAACGGCGATGAGGTCATCGAAGATGCCGATCTCGTCGTGCGCGACAATCGCATCGCGGCGCTGGGCCGACGTGGGGCGGTCGACGTCCCGGCCGACGCACGTATCATCGACGCCGCCGGGGCGACCATCGTCCCGGGCTTCGTGGACACACACTCCCATATGCGCCCGGCTTGGGGGATCCACAAAGCGGAGGCGTGGGCGTACCTGGCCAACCTAGCCTACGGGGTGACCACCACCCGGGACCCACAAACCGGCACCACCGACGTTCTCACCTACGCGGACCGGGTGACCGCGGGCACAATGCTCGGGCCGCGCATCTACTCCACCGGTCCCGGCGTCTTCGGCGACTATGTCAGCGACCCGATCAAGAACCTGGACCATGCGCGCAAGATCCTGAAGCGCTACTCCGAGTATTACGACACCCAAACGATCAAGATGTACTTGGCGGGAAACCGCCAGCAGCGCGAGTGGGTGATCATGGCGGCCAGGGAGCAGGGCCTGATGCCCACGACGGAGGCGGGCCTCAGACTCGGGTATGACATTACGATGATCATCGACGGGTACCCGGGTCAGGAGCATTCGTGGCCCATCTATCCCATTTACAACGATCTCATCACGCTGACCGCCGAGAGCCGCATCACTTACACGCCGACGCTGCTGGTGGCGTTCGGCGGTCCGTTCTCGGAGAACTTCTTCTACGTACACGAGAACCCGCACGACGACATGAAGCTGCGCCGCTTCACGCCGCACAGCGCCATCGATCAGCGGACGCGCCGCCGCGGCCAATGGTTCTTGGACGAAGAGTACGTGTTCGAGGATCACGGCGCCGCGCTGAAGGAAGTGATCGAAGCAGGCGGCCGGATCGGCGTTGGCAGCCACGGTCAGCTGCAGGGCCTGGGCTATCACTGGGAGCTGTGGGCGGTTGCGGCGGGCGGCATGTCGAACCACGACGCGCTACGCACAGCAACGATACTCGGCGCCGAAGGCATCGGACTCGACGGCGACCTCGGCTCGCTCGAGCCCGGCAAGCTAGCCGACCTGATCGTGCTCGATGCCAACCCGCTCGATGACCTGCGAAACACCAATACGATCCGCTACGTGATGAAGAACGGCAGGCTGTACGAGGGCGACACGCTGAACGAGGTCTGGCCCAGACAGCGGACGCTGGACCTTCCCGATCACTGGCAGGACGATCCCGTCGGCGTCAGCGCGGGGGTCGGCAAGTAGCTTGCGCGGCTGGTCAACGGCCGTTGGGCGGGTTACCGGGGTCATGGCCCTGAAACCCGAGTTCTTGCTCGATCGTAATACCTAGTGTGTCAGTCAGGGCTCTTCATTTCCTACAGCCGTCGAGTTTCCAGCCATGAAGAAGAGATGGTGGTTTGCTGCCGGCATCGTCCCCATCGCCGTCGCCGGCGGCTTCGTACTGCGACCGCGGGGTGACGAACCCACGAACGGGTCCCCGCAGCTGAGAACGGCCGAGGTCAGCCGCGGCGAGGTCAGCATCCTGCTCAACGAGACGGGGACGGTCGAGCCGGTTCGCCAGGTCGTTGTGAAGCCTGCCGTGAGCGGAGTCGTCTTACGGCTTCTGGTTCGTGAAGGCGACCAGGTTTCCGCCGGCGACATCCTCGCCACGGTGGAACCCGACCTGAGTCAGGCGCGCGCCGTAGCCGAGATCCGTTCGGCGCGCGACCGGGCGCGCGTGGCACTGGCGCAGGCGGAACGCGACCTCGAGCAAGGTCGCCAGCTCAGCACCTCGAACCTGATCGCCCAGAAAGAGCTCGAAGATCGTGAGGCCGCCTTTCAGCAAGCACGGCTCGAGCTGGAGTCGGCGGAGGAACAACTTCGCATCGTCGAGCAGTCCGGCGTGTCTTCGCGTGTCCGTTCGCTGAACGTGGTGGCGCCCGCGGCGGGTGTCGTGATCCGGCTGGGTGCCGAAGAAGGTGAGTCGGTATTGGCCGGAACGATGACCTTCGGCGGCGGCACGGAGCTCGTAACGATCGCCGACCTCTCCAGCCTGATGATCGAGGCGACCGTTAATGAAGTGGATATCGGGAAGGTCGCCCTTGAACAACACGTCACGATTACCGTGGACGCGTATCCCAACGAAGAGTGGTCGGGCAGCATCTCGTTCATCGCGCCCGCCGCCCGAGTCGAGCCCGATACAAGAGTTCGAGTATTCGATGTCGAAGTCGAGGTGGTCGATCCCGATGAACGGCTGCGGCCCGGTATGACGGCGAACATCGATATCCGCGGCGAACGCAAGGAGGACGTTCTCACGATCCCCGTGGAGGCCGTCTTCCGCAAAGCTGGCCGTGACGTGGTCTACAGAATCGAAGACGGCCAACCGGTCGAGATATCGGTGGACCTGGGGCTGGTCGAAAGAAGGCGACCTGGTAACCGTAGAGGAGCCGCCCGACACGTTGGTCGGTGGACAATGAGTACGGATCGCGGCAACGGAAGCCCGGTTGTCCGAACCGAGCGAGTTCACAAGGTCTACCACCTGGGCAAGGTCGAGGTCGAGGCGCTACGCGGGGTCGACCTCGTAATCGAGGACGGCGAGTACGTGGCGATCATGGGGCCGTCGGGCTCTGGCAAATCCACGCTGATGCACATCATCGGTTGCCTCGATTCTCCCACTGCCGGCGAGTACTGGCTGGACGGCGAACCGGTCTCAGGGTTGCGCGGCCGCCGGCTCGCCCGGATCAGGAATCGCAAGGTCGGCTTCGTCTTCCAGAACTTCAACCTTCTTCCCCGCATCGACATCGTCGAGAATACCGCGCTTCCGCTTCGCTACACCGGCGGCATGCGCCGCGGCGTGCGACGCCAGCGCGCCACCGCCGTGCTGGAGAAACTGGGCCTTGGCGATCGCCTGCAGCACAGACCGGACGAGCTTTCCGGAGGACAACGCCAACGCGTCGCCATCGCCCGCGCCTTGGTGAACAACCCGGCGATGCTGCTCGCCGATGAACCCACCGGCAACCTCGACTCGGACACTTCACGAGAGATCATGAAGATCTTTCGCGAACTACACGACCAGGGCCATACGGTGGTGACCGTGACCCACGATCCGAACGTCGCGTCTGAGGCCAGCAGAGTGGTTCAGATCACGGACGGCCGCGTCGATCTATGAATATCGTAGAGTCGATCTCTGCAGGCATCGACGAAGCGCGCGAACACCGCGGTCGGACCTTTCTGAGCCTGGTTGGCCTCACGCTCGGCACGGCCTCGATCATCGCCGTGTTGGCCCTGTTCGGCGGCGCTCAGAAACAGAGCGAAGATTTCCTCGCCGAGGTCGGCGGTGCAGGTAGCGTCATCGTGCGGAACGACCTCGGCGGCAGAATCAAGCTGACACCGCGCGAGGCCGCGTCCCCACAACTGACGTGGCGTGACGTTCTCGATCTGCGAGAAGAGGCGCCGCACCTGAAGTACATCAGCGGCGCGCGGCACTGGTACCTCCGCTATACCGGCCCGAGGAACAGCTTCGAAGGGCAAGTCGTCGCGACGGTGCCCGACTACGCGGCGATCAACGACATCGAGCCCCTCTACGGCCGCTTCCTCACCGAGATGGACCTGCAGTATCGGACCAACGCTACCGTGCTGGGCTACTCGTTCGCCGATTCGCTGTTCGGAAGCCCCGCAGCGGCGCTCGGGCAGGTGATCACGATCGGCACTGAACGCTACCGAGTCGTCGGTGTGTTGAGACGTGAGGAGTTCTACTTCGCAGCCTGGAGCGGCAACGCTTTCGAGTACCGCAACCAGAGGGCCTACATTCCGCTGACGACAGCACTGAAACGTCTGGCCGGTGACGACAAGCTGGTCTGGCTCACCTTGGAAGCCTCCAGCCCGTTCCATCTGGAGACCGCGATCGCCGAAGTCAGCGATGTCCTGCTGCGCCGTCACCGCGTGCGGGACTTCTCCTTCGATCGCTCGTCCGAGGACATAGCAGAAGGCACGGAGTTCTACCTGCTGTTCGATTTCATCTTCCTGATCGTCGGCGTCATCTCGTTGTTCACGGGAGGGGTGGTAATCGCCAACATCCTGCTGGCCAGCGTTGTCGAACGCGTGCGTGAGATTGGAACTCGCATGGCGATTGGCGCCAGCGGTTTCGACATGTTCATGCATTTCCTCATCCAGTCTCTTCTGATCACGACCGTCGGCGGGTTGGCCGGCGTGCTCATCGGTACCGCTCTGACGTCCACGGTAGAGAAGTTGATGATGTTCCCGGCGTACGTGACGCCGGGCATCTTCCTGCTTGGATTGGCGACCGCCTCGCTGGTCGGCATCCTGGCCGGAATCTATCCGGCCTGGAAGGCGGCGCGCATGGACCCCGTCGAGGCGCTCCGCTATGGCTGACCGGGAGACGCGGGCGACGGCCGGGCTCTACGAAGCCTGGGAGCTCTTGCTGGACGGCTGGCGCGGGATCCGCGTTCACAAGCTACGCTCGATGCTGACGCTCGCCGGCATCGTTTTCGGCGTCGCCTCGCTGGTCGCCATGTTCTCCATCGTCACGGGCATCAAGACGATGGTCATGGACGACTACGATAAGTTCGGCATGAAGGACACTTTCGAGTTCAGTCGACGCAACGTGGACTCCGAGCGCGCTGCCGATCACGTATCGAAGGGACTGCGATCCGCGGAAGCGGACACACTGGTCGACCTCGAGACCGTGGTGGAGGGAACCGACGGGCTGTTCGGTGAGATGGTGGGCCAGGCGCGCCTCGAGCCGCGCCGCTACCCAATCATTGGAACCGGGCCTCTGTACATCGAGATGCGCAATATGCGGGTCGTCGCCGGCCGTTCGCTGACGGACCTGGATGAACGCAACCGGGCAGCAATCGCCGTGCTGGGCACGCGGGCCGCCCGCGAGCTATTCGGTGACGTCAGCCCGATCGACCGCGAGTTCATGCTGAACGGAGAGCGGTTCAAAACGGTGGGCGTTGTCGAGGCGCCCAGACTGACCTTGATCCCGGCTAACATGGATTACCTGGAACGGCGCATCTACATCCCTGTGAGCACCTACCAGGCGCGCTTCACGGGCGAGAAGGCCGTCCAGGTGATCGTGATGCGGGCCCCCTCCTACGAGACCGTCGGACCGGCTTTGAGAGACGCGGAGACTAAGCTGCTCCAACTGCACCGCGGCGTCCGAGACTTCGAGATCCAGAATAACGCCGCCGAGTACGGCGAAGAGATGGTGATGGTCGACGGCATCATGATGGGCTGGAACATCGTGCTCGGAGCCATCGCGGTCATTTCTCTGCTGATCGGGGGCATCGGCCTATTCAGCATCCTGCAGGTTTCCGTACGCGAGCGCGTTCGCGAGATCGGCATTCGCAAGTCCGTGGGCGCCGACGACGTCGACATACGCCGCGAGTTCCTGGCGGAGTCGCTGACCCTGGCGGCTCTGGGCGGAGTGATCGGTATCCTGGCGGGCGCGGGCCTTTGCCTGGGCGCCGAGTCGATCGCCACCGCCTTCGGCCGGGATTGGAGCATCCCGATATCGCCGATCGGCGCTTCGATAGGCTTCGTCTTCTCGTTGGTCGTGGGTTTCGGGTTCGGGATATATCCGGCTCGCCGCGCCGCCGAGCTCGATCCCGTGACTGCAATCTCGCAATAACGCGGGCACGCCGGTTCCCTTGCGGCGGGCTCCCCGGTGCCCTGTCCTCAGCACCTGATTTGCGCCAGCCCCTGACACCACGCCAACGGCAGCGTGGGAAAGAGGCAACCGAACGCCGGCACTCCGGCACATGCCGGGGATCATTGAGTTTCTCGGCTATGTCCCATTTGAGTTTGGCAAGACGCTACCGGACCAGCTAGAGGCGTACCGGAAGGCTCGTGGCCTCTCAAGGAAAAGGCTGGCGCATATCCCCGGCGTCGACGAGGGCACGCTCTGGCGCTGGGAGACGGGACGGCGTCAGGAAGCGGCCTTCCAGCTGTCGATAGTTCCCCTCAGTCCCGGTTAAGCACGATAGTCCAGCTGCAGTTTAGCTACAGTCCGAAGTCGGGGTTTCGAAAACCATCTCCGTCAACATCCCCGGTTCGCAATAATGCCGTCACGGTTCGACTATGCGCTATGTAGGAGAGCGTCGCATCAGAATTAAGAGATGACTCCGAACGCGATGACATCCAGCGGATTCAGGTCGATCTCGCGACGCGACCAGATCAGCAAGAGACCGGGAGGTGGCGTTACGGCATCACGGATGCCGATGGCACCGGGCAAGTAGTGAGCCGGCGAAAGCGGCGAAACCGGCGATACCGCCTAGG
>JBDHAS010000270.1:0-5093 GCA_039588015.1 Gemmatimonadota bacterium
AAGATGAGGGTCCGCACACCGTCCAGATGTCCGGCCGCTTCGAGCGGCGCAATCAGCTCGTGGTACAGTCGCCGGAGCGGTGTGCGCCATAGCTCGCCCTCGTCGCTCCGTCCCAGGGTACCGCGTAGAAACCTGATCAGCTGACGCACGGTGTTGCGGTCGACAGGCAGCTTCAACCCCGCGACGCCGTCGTTCGAGACGACGAACGCGATGGTCCACTCGTCGGACACCAGGTACTCGACCAACGCTGCGCCGGCCGGCAGCAAGCGCTGCACGTCCGTTACCGCTGCCACGGAGCCCGAGAACAGGGCAGCGTACTCCGGACGCGACTCCTCGAGACGCGAAAGTAGTCGCTCATAGCGCTCTCGCGCGGCGGCTAGCGATTCCCGTAGCTCGTCGAGCTCCGCACTCGACGCCGGGACGTCGCGGAGCGAGACGTCGCTGGCCGACGCGTAGAGCTCATCGCTGAGCAGGGTGATTTGACGACGCAGGTTCTCTTCCTCGCGGACCAAGGCGAGGTCCGGCGGCCCGGCGCCCGTCCGGCCGTGTGCCAGGAGATCGATGAGCTGGCGGGCGCGCATCCGTTCGCTGATCTCGAACGCCGCTGCGGGCCGGCCGCGGTCCAACTCCGTCTGTGCCAGCTCTGCGAATACGCGCCACTTGTCTTCCATGTAAGCGTAGCGCCGCTCCGCGGTCGGCATCGTAGCGCCGATCGTCTCCACGTCGTCCGCGGCGGCCTGCAGCTCTGCAGCCGCCTCGTCCAGTCTGCCCTGTCCGTGTAGCGCCCGCCCGCGCCCCAGCCTGAGGTACCAGCGGACCGGCCTGACCGGTAGGCCCCGGAGGCAGTCCAGGGCAGCCGTGTACCCGGCCTCGGCGATGCTGAAGGCGCGCAGTTCGAGGTCGAGATCCGCCAGCGCTCCGCGCGCTACCGCCTCGCCCACCGGGTCGCCGAGGGCCTGATATGCAACGAGCGCGTCTTGATAGGTTCGGCGAGCGGCGTCGGTATCGCCGCGCAGGAAGCGCGCGTCACCGAGGCGTAGCCGGGCGGTCGCTGCGGGTCGCACGTCCCCGAGACTCTCGTGCACTCGAAGCGCTCGACCGAATGCCTCCTCCGCGGCGTCGTAGTCGCCGCGGGTCAGATGCAGGTAACCCAGTCCGGTCTCTGCCTCCGCCCGTCCCGTCGCGTCGCCCAGTTGCGCGTACGCGGCCTCCGCTTCCCGATAGAGCTCCGCGGCCTGGTCGAGCTCGTTCAGCTCGGTCAGCAGGTCGGCGCGCTGCATCGCCAGGGCGGGGCCCAGGTACGCGTCGCCGCCGGCCTCGGCGATGGCCTGAGTCAGATCCGTCCGAGCGTTCTGCAACTGTCCCATCGCCGTGTACACGGCTGCGATGTCGGCGCGCACCTCGGCGCGCCAGATCGTTATCCCGAGCTCCTCGAGGATGGTCAACGACGCTTGCAGCGATCGGAGCGCCGCCGGGTAGTCGCCCCAGCTGAGGTGAAGCAGGCCGAGGTTCTGAAGATCCAGCGCTTCGCCTTGCCGGTCACCGGTCTTCACTCGCAGCGCCAGCGCCTCGTTGTACAGATCGAGCGCCTCGTCGTAATGCCCGCGCCGCGTGGCCAGGTTGGCCAGGTTGGTGAGGTTGTTGCCCGCTGCACGCTCGCGGCCATCGCGGCGATTGAGCTCGAGCGCGCGACGGAAGTGCTCTTCGGCGCCCTGCAGATCGCCCAGCGATTCGCGTACGAGTCCCAGGTTGTTGAGGTCCGCCGCCTCGCCTCGGCGGTCACCGGTCAGTGCCCGCGCCTCCAGCGCACGCTCGTAGTACTCGGCGGCCACTGCGAACTCGCCGCGGTCCTTGTGCAGGCTCGCGATGTTGCCCAGCGCGTTGCCGCGCGTTCGATGGTCGGCGGCCGCGAGCGCGAGCTCCAGCGCGCGCTCGTGGTAGCGGAGAGCACGCTCCAGATCGCCCAGGGCGTTGTAACCGGCGCCCAGGTTACCCAGCACGGCTGCCTGACCCGCAGTGTCGTCGAGCGTGCGGCAGAGCGTCAGGCTGCGCTCCCAGAGGCGGATCGCTGCCTCGGGCCCCTCGCGGTAGTACGCCTCGATCCCGGCGCGGCGGACGCTGTCCGCCTCCAGTTTGTCGGCACGCTCACCGCTCGACCAGCGGGCGAAGCGCTCGACTTTGCGGATCAGAAAGGAGTCGGACCACGCCTGCGCGTAGGCCTGCGCCAGTAGCTGCGCCCGCTCGAGGAACCGCACGCGGTCCATGGCGTCTTTCGCCTGGACGGTGAGGTCGAAGAGCTGGTCGAGTGCGTCACGTGTATCGTTGGGCCGGGCACGAACCTCCTCCAGCAGCCGGCTCTCGTCGCCCGCTTGCAGCAGGGCCACTATATCCGGCGAGCTCGCCGGGTCCTGAGACCATGCGGTTCCAGTGATCGCACAGAGTAGACCGTGAAGCAGGGCTGTGATAACAAGACCCTTCATGCTGCTGTCCTGTACTAGGGTTCGGAGATTCTGAATCGCGCGAGCTCGGAGCTCACCCAGCGGTCCCAATCGACACGAGCGTTCACCTGCCAGAGATAGAGAGCACCGGGCTCGAGCCGCGGCGCGTCTGGGAGAGCCACGTGGGTCTCCCGGGTATCGACCTCCCAGACGACATCACCGGCCAGGTTGTAGAGCGTGAGCTTGTAGAGGTCGGCCGAAGCTACAGGCGCCCAGCGGAACTCGTTGACCGTCCTGACCTCGCCGATGGGTGCCTCCACCGTTGGAACGGCCGCCGTCTCCGGGACAGGCTCCCGGTGCTGCAGGCTCTCTCTGCTCGGCTGGAGGAGCACGACACCGGCCAGGACGGCGGCGATCGCGGCGGCTACGGCGCCGGCCCTGGCATGCCGGCCGAGCCAGCGCCTGCTTGGCGCGGCGGGGCTGACGTCGGGTGCAGGCGCAGCCTCCTGTACTTCGGGGAGCACGTCCCTGATCGCGGCCGCCAAGCGTAACTCGTTCTGGCAGCGAGTGCAGGTCAGGTAGTGCGACTCGAAGGCTTCGACCTCGGCCTCGGAGAGCGTCCCGGCCAGGTAGCGCTCGACCAGCCCTCGGTCGACGATCGCGTCACAGGTCAGTAATTCAGCCAAGTTCTCCTCCGTACACGCTCACCTCTCGCTTCTTCCCCCTACTTATCTGTCTTGGAAGACCTCGATTCGTGACCGGTGCCGGCGCCTCGCGCGAACGCCTCGCGCAGCCGACGCAGGGCGCGGGACTTCCGCTTCCGGATCCGTAGCGCCGGCTCGCCCAGCCGCTCGGCGATGTCGACGGGAGTCATTCCCTCGAAGAACGACAGATGCAGGATGTCACGGTCCGCGGCCGAGAGCTGGGCCAGAGCCCGGCGCACTCGGTCCCGCTCTTCTTCGGTGATCAGGGCGCTCAGGGGATCGTCGTTAACGGTGCCGCGCTCGGTCTCCGGCACGGCGTCCAGCGGGGCGCTGCGGCTGCGGGCATTGTGGGCGTCAGCGATGACGTGACGTGCAATCCCCCGAACGAAGGCCCCCAGCTTCTTGGGGTCGCGGGGCCGGCCGTCCCGCAGGGCCTCCAGGGCGCGCACCAGGGTCTCCTGGACTGCCTCCTCGGCGGCCTCGGGGTCGCCGAGGGCGTGCAGCGCCATGATCCGGAGCCCGAGCCGCAGCTGTTCGACGTCCAGCTCCGGCTTGCTGCCAGGGGCTACCACGACTGCCTCCCCCGGTCAGAGTCGCGGGCACACGGGGGTGCGCCCGCTCGGCACAACCGGTGAAGAAGTACAGCAACGATTGAGGCTTGTCTTACAAGTTCGGCGCCGCTCTGCACTCACGCAACCGTCGCGACTCCGGGGAGGCGCGGGGACCGCGGCGCGCCGGGGTGTCACGATGCGGCGGCTCGGCAGACAGAGATATGAGAGGACAAGACACAGACGATGAGAATGATACGGCTCAAGCGATGACAACTCACCCAAAGGAGTCAATCCGATGAAGCGCATCATTCCATTTCTGCTGCTGGCCTTCGTGGCAGTGGCCTGCGAGAAGGACGGCCCCACCGTGCCGATCGACGATCTTCAGCTTGGGGTCGACTGTGACCAGAGGCCGGACCACCCCAAGTGCACGGGTGGTGATGACGGCGACCACCCAAAGGTGGAGTACCGTTTCGTCTTCCCGGAAACCTGGGAAGCCGCGGCGGTGCTGGGCGGCGACTGCCGGTGGCCCCACTGGGAAGAGGACGACCCTGACCCCGATCCGGCGAACAAGAATGGTAGGACTTTCCGGTGCCCCGTGGGTGGGGACCCCACGCTGGCGTTCCAGGTGGTCGATCTTAACGGCAACCCTGTGGATGGAACGGTGAAGTTCTTGCGCTGTGAGGACGAAGCGGGAGTACCCCAGCTGTGGACCCGCTGCGGTGTTCGCTCCTCGGGGAAGCCGAAGTACCATGCGAACGAGTACGCAGTGGAGAATGTGGTGGGCGGTATCGTCGGGGTGACCCTCTATGAAAGCGATCGGATCGTCTGGCACGACTACCCCATTCAGGGAGAGGTATACGGTTGGGGCGGAATGAAATGGAAGTATGAGTCAGGTGACGGGGGGAAAGCCGACCTGGTCAGCGACTGGTACAACATAATGCCCCCGTACGGGCACCAGGACTAGATAGGCGAGGCGTTCGGCTGATCCAGGAATCCACAATGCGGAGCCCGGTCTCTTACCGGAGAGGTCGGGCTCCACTGCATCGGGTAGCCCGAAACGGCGCCGGCGTCGGCAGCGTAGTTACTATATGACGGCCCCACCGAATCTGACGCGTCGTACCTCGGAGGGGAGCCGACCTTGAAACCCCGCTCCTTGGTTCCAGCATACGGCCAATCTTGGTAGCGAGTCTGCCGGCAGGGTTCCGTCAGCGGCCGCTCGAAAGCACCCAGATCAGGACCGCGGCAGCGACCCGCAGCCAGTCGGCCGGCGAGGAGTTGATCCGCAGCCGTCGCCTGTTGCGCGGCTCCGGCGCAAACAAATGTCGTTCGAGATCGTTACGATACAGATCGCAAATCCTCGGTGCGCGTCGCGTCATGTTTTTCCTTGATGTACCGCGGCG
>JBDHAS010000271.1:0-5760 GCA_039588015.1 Gemmatimonadota bacterium
ACTGCGCGCTTCACGGAACCCCTCAACGGTATAGACGTAACTGTCGAGGCGGACGCCCGAGAGGCCCGACAGAAGAGTGTGCGAGTCGAGAAGGCCGTATACGATGAGATCGTAGCGGTCGTTCGCTCGACGGATGAACGCGCGCGCATCTGCAACGTGCGATGTGACGTTCTCGGCTTGGTAAGGTGCTGCGGGGTGGAGTTGCTCGCCGAACATTAAGATTGCCGGATCGATTTCGACGGCGTCGACTGGACCGGCGCCGTTTCGCACCGCCGCCGCCACGTCGTTCCCCGTGCCGCTGCCAACAATGAGAACTCTCGCGCCGGGCTCGGTGAAGTGGTACGGCAGATCGTAGTGGTCGCGCCAATTGAATTCGGCGTCGTCTGCACTGGGGCGTTGGGAGGCGAGATCGAGCATCCGCTGGTAGTAAACGTTGTTCACGCGAATCTCGACCGGCGTTCCCGGTTGCTCGTTCAGCGTGAGAATTTGATAAGGCGAGAAGATGTCGGTCTCATATTGACGAAATGAGAGGCTCAAGATCCCCACGCCGATCACTAAGGCTAGGCCGGTGGGAACCAGGCTCTTGAGCGGCCGCAGCATGAATGGCGCTAGTCCTACTCCCAGGACCGCGAGCCACACGAGCGGCGGCGTCCACAAGTAGCTCAGGAGATAGAAGACGGCGATGCCTGCTAGACTTCCCACCAGATTCCAGCTGTACGACGGGAGCTTCTCGATGCGTCGCATGAGCCGCGACACCAGGTGACCCAGCGGTACGAAACAGAGCGCGTTGTAGGCGAAGACCGCCGCCATGAACCCGTACCGCGAATTGTTCCGAGACCGGGTTCTGCAACGCCTCGGCCGGGGCCTGATATCGGAGCAGGTACATCGCTGCGATCTGCAGGACCAAGAGCGGGAGCACGAGCGGTGTCGCGACACGTCCCTTTGGCCCCAGCGTGTATCCCAAGCCCAGCCCAAGGAAACACGACAACAAGCTGACGTTCTTGAAGTAGGCGAAAAGCTGGAAGTATGAGGCGTGAACCCGAATCAACATTAGCTCGGCAAACAGGCCCAATCCGGCGGCTACAGCGATCCAGATGCCGAGATTCGATACGGGGAGTGCTTCGAGATGATCGGTGTGGCGCTCCAACAGACGCACGACGGCCGGTAGCCATCGGCCCCGCGTGAACCACATGAGCCCGGCCGCTAACAGCAGCGCGACCGGCGAGAAGGCGAGGACGTAGTCTGCAGTCGACTCGAGCGGTATCCCCCAATAGAAGCCTTGGGTGAACAGGACCCAGCCAAGGACGATCACTCCTCCGATCGTCCAGAAGGGAGCGCTGCTCGAGCGCGTAGGCGTCAAGTCCCGGTTCATCTTCGCCTCCTTGTCCCCGCCACATCCGGCAACCGGCCGCTCGAGGCGGCACGATAGGGGGTCCCACTCGGAAAGACAAGCGTTCCTGGATGGCGGGGGTGCGTCAAGGTGCGTCATTCGTGGCATGGACACAGGCTTTTCCGGAGTTGACTACGCTAGCCCGGCTAGCGCCTTGTCCCCAGTGGGCGGAGACCGTCTTATGTGGGGTAACTAACCGCGGAGGGTGACCGATGACCGCAGACTATTCTAGTGGGCCCCTGAACGAGATTCGGCGGCGCGATAGGGCACAGGACGACGATTGGATTCGCGCCTTCCTGCACTCCGGAGCATGGGGGACACTAGCGACCGTTTCCGAGGGGCTGCCGTTCATCAATACGAACCTCTATTTCTACGACGAGGCTGCCCACGCCATCTATCTGCACGGCGCACGCATAGGCCGAACCCGCTCCAACATCGAACGCGGTGGGCCGGTCTGTTTCAACGTGAGTGAAATGGGAAGGGTACTACCCGACGAGATCGCGTTGGAGTTCAGCCTGGAATACGCGGGAGTGACGATCTTCGGACGGGCTGTTGTAGTGGAAGACGATGACGAGAAGGGGCGTGCCCTTCAGCTGCTGCTCGACAAATATGCGCCGCACCTGAAGCCGGATCGCGATTATCGTCCGGCCAACCAGGAGGAGCTGGATCGCACGTCGGTCTTCCGCATCGACATTGAGAGTTGGAGCGGCAAATCGAACGTCAAGGTGGCTGACTTCCCGGGAGCCTTCTGGTACGACGAATACCGGACACCGTCACCGTTCGTTCCCGGGACGGCCGACTGACTCGGCCCCCGGTTCCGGGTAGCCGACATTGATCATGTCGAACGAAACCTTCTCTGGTACTTGGGAACAGAGCACTAGGTGCGGACATCCTCGCCGGCGAGCGGGATGATTTGTGGTGCGCCGGCATCCCGCCCGGGACCCGGGTGCGCGTTCACGACCACCGACCACTCGTAGACGCGCTCGATGGTATCGCGAGTTAGAACCTCGCCGGGCGGTCCTTCCGCGACCGCGACGCCTCGATCCAGAAGCAGCAGCCGGTCCGCATAACGTGCGGCTAGGTTGAGGTGGTGCGTAACCAACACGACCGTCACTCCGTCTACTGTTGTAAGCTCAGCCAGTAGCTCGAAGATCTCCATCTCGTGGCGGATGTCGAGCGAGACCGTCGGCTCGTCGAGGACTAGCGTCGAGGGTCGCTGGGCCAGGGCCCGGGCGATCAGTACACGCTGGCGTTCACCACCCGACAGTCTCGAGATCGGCCGGTCCGCGAGATCTATCACATCGCAGCGGCGCATCGCCTCGTCGACCGCTTCACGATCTTGCGACATCGGCCGACCCAGCATACCGAGATGCGGGTAGCGTCCCATGCCCACCATCTCGCGTACGCTGATCGGGAAGACGGATTCCTCGCCTTGCGGCACGACACCGACCCGCTGAGCCATCGCTCGGCGGCTCCAATCCGCCACCGGCCGCCCTGAATATCGGACGCTGCCATTGCCGGCGTTCAGCACGCCGAGCAGCAGCTTCAGCAGCGTCGACTTGCCGGAACCGTTCGGCCCGATGACAGCGTAGAGTGAACCCGAGCGCACCCCGAGACTGATCCCGTCCAGCGCTGGCTGCGGGGTGCCTTCGTAGCGAAAGTGAAGATCGCGAGTCTCGAAGACCGGCGGCGCGTTCACACCGCCCTCCGGGTCAGCAGAACCACGAAAAGCGGCACGCCCACTAGCGCGGTGATCACACCCAGCGGCAACTCGGCGGGCGCGGCAACGGTCCGGGCAGCCGTGTCAGCCGCCAGAAGGAACCCGCCGCCCAGCAATACCGATGCGGGAAGCAGAAGCTGGTGGTCGCTCCCCCACAACAGACGGATCGCGTGCGGCACGATGAGCCCGACGAAACCTATGATTCCGCTGACGGCGACGGTCGCCGCCACCAGCAGCGATGCGATCAAGTACGACGCCAGCTTCACTCGCTCGACACGCGTCCCCAGGTACAGCGCCGTCTCCTCGCCGACCGCCAACAGGTTGAGTGGTCGCGCCATCACGAGCAACGCGGCCATCGCCGGCAGCAGGTAGGCCATGACGACTACCACCGATGTCCAACTGGCGGCGGCTAAGCTTCCCATCATCCAGAACACGGCGGAACGGAACGTTTCGCCGGAAGAGAACGTCAGCAGCAACTGGATCACGGCGTTGAAGAAGGCGGCCACCACGAGACCGGCGAGAATCAACACGCGCGTGTCGAGGCCGCGCGCGGCGTGCGTGGCAATGCGCAATACCAGCAGTATGGCGAGCAGCGCACCCGCCAAAGCGGCGAGGGGTATCGACCAGGGCGCAGCCAGGTTCCAGCCCAGCACCACCGCCGCAACCGCGCCCACCGCAGCGCCGCCCGACACGCCGAGCACCCAGGGTTCGGCGAGCGGGTTGCGCAGCAGTGCCTGGAACACGGCACCCGCGAGCCCCAGCGCACCCCCGACCAGTAGCGCTAGGACGGCACGCGGCAGGCGTAGGTCAAGCACGATCGTGCGTGTCGTTTCGTCTCCCGCGCCGGTCAGCGCATCGAAGACGCCGCGCAGTGGCAGATCGGCCGCGCCGATGGTAACGCTCGCCAACAGAACGGCGATAGAGACGATCGCTAGGAACAGCAGACGTGACAGACTTCGTGTCGTCACCGGGCCGCCGTGTCAGTGAAGGCGTCCGGATGAAGAAGGGTCGCGAGCCGGAGCGCGGCATCTGCCACGCGTGGCCCGGGCCGGTTATACAGATCGGCGTCGGCGTGGACCACCCGTCCTTCCTTGACGGCCCGAAGCTCTCGCCAGCCCACGGCCCTGCCCAGGCGCTCGACATCGATGGGGCTGTCTTCGGTCTGCGAGATCAACACGATATCCGGCTGACGTCGCACGACCTCTTCCATGCTGACCTGCGGCCATAGTCCTGGCGCATCCTCGAAGACGTTCCGACCACCCGCGATCTCTATCAGCTCGTCGATATAGGTGCCGGATCCCGTGGTCGTGGGCGGCTCGTACCAGACGACGTAGAACACGGATCGTCGTTCGCGGCCTGCAACCGCGGTCCGCACGGCCTGTAGCTGATCGTCGATCGAGGCGATGAGCGAGTCGGCGGCGTTCTCGAGGCCGAGCATGTCGCCGAGTTCCCTGGTCGCTCGGCGCAGGTCGATCAGAGTCTCCACCTGCGGCGAGTAGATTCGAACGCCAAATGTTTCGAGCCGCCCGATAACCGAGCGCGAGGCGTTGTCCGGCCACGCTACCACGAGGTCGGGCTTCAGCACCGTCAGTTGCTCGAGGCTGGGCGATAGGCCTTCGCCGACAGACGGCAGATGCGAGAGCACGGGGTCCGTGTCGAAATCCGTTCGCGCGACCAGCCGCTCGCCGGCGCCCAGCGCAATGACCGTCTCGGTCGCAGACGGTATGAGCGAGATGACACGTTGCGGCGGCGTGTCGGCATTCACCACCTGATGGTCGCCGGATGCTCCGCCGTCGTTCCAGCAGGCGACTGCCGCAGCAAGCGAGGCGAGAAGAACGGAACGAGGTGCTCTCATTGGCTCTCTGCGTCGGTGAAGACGATGCCGACCGGACAGACGCCAACCGCGATGTCCTCGACGGTCTGGTCGACGGATCGGAGAGCCATGCTCGGAGCCTGGCAGTCACCGGGTATCAACGAGTAGAGGCGACCTTCGGAGTCGAATCCCACGCCGCTCGATATCGAATGCCCGTCCAGCAGCAGCGGCTCGAAAGGCGAATGCCGGAACCCGCCCTCGGCGGGGTTCCAAACCGCGATCCCGTAGAAGAACGAGCTCACGTACACGAAGCCGCCGTCGTCGACCGCGATGTCGCCCGGAAACTCGCCGAATCCCGGCTCGTGCTCGACTTCCGTCAAGAGTATCGGCTCGATCACCGACAGGCTCCCGTTACCCTGTCCGAACGTGCCCGAGTTGATCACGTATATCCACCCGTTGGGTCCTAACGCCGCCGCCGAAGGATTAAAGCCGCTCAAGGATATCGTGGCTCTCACCGTGTCGGCCCGCGGATCGATGACGGTGATGCTGCCGTTGCGCGCGGGCTGGAAGTTCGCGTCGAGCTCGCCGTTCAGGACGAAGACCCAGAACGTGGACGCGATGATCGCCTGCGGGTACACGCCGACATCGATCTCGGGTCCGGCTACGCCGCTGAAGACGTTGATTCGGCTCACCGTGTTCAGGTTGGGGTTCCCCACGTAAGCGATCGAGTCGTTCCAGAACGCCACTCCCGTTGCGCCCGAGTTGTCCGGCAGCGGAACGCTGATCACGTTATCGGTCGTGAGGTCGATCACCGCGGCAGCGCTGAGCAGACCCAAC
>JBDHAS010000272.1:0-5063 GCA_039588015.1 Gemmatimonadota bacterium
CGATCCTTCATCTCGCGATGTAGCGTTTGGAAACGAGCACGGTGCTCGACCATCAAGCTCTCTGCCGCGGCCTCTCCCAGCACCTCACGCTCCAGTGACATCAACCTTGACCACCCAACGGGCCGATCGGGATAGAGCAGCGTCATCTCGCGCACTGTTTCAAGGGCAAGCTCCCAGTTGCGCCCGATGAGATCGTTCTCTTTCTGGATCAGCGCTTCGTATCGTGGTCTCCCATCGGGCTCCCGGACGAGTAGCTCCCAGAGCCCGCGATGGTTGTGGTCCACACGGCTCCCATCTAGTGCCTCCACCGCGAACACCGCATACACCACGGAGTCTGGAAGCCGGAACGAGCCACGGAACGTGCCCTCAGCGTCCCGTATTAGCGCGCCCACCGTAACCTGCATCGGCGCCGGGTTGTACTCATCCGACAGCGGAGTCCGATAGCGGGCACGCAGCGTCACCGTCACCTCGTCAGCCAACGCCTGGGCTGGCCGGTACTCAACGTCGACCCGGGCGCCCTGGCGAGGGCCGGCGGGCAGGAAGCGGAGCTCGCTCTTGAGGGCCTCCGCCTCAGGGGCCGACGTAAGCACCACGATTCCGCCGATAACTAGTAGAAGCACTGAAGCCGCGATCATCAGAAAAGGTTGGCGAAAAGAATGCACTGGGAGGGGCGGGTCCACCGCAGGCAGGATGACCCGGTCGCCCTTCTCCCGGCGCGAGAGGATCTCTTCCCAGGCTCCAGCAGGTACTTCCGGTTCAGGGAGTTTGTTCAGGTTTTGACTGAGCTGGCGAATGAAAGAAAACGTCTGCCGGCAGTCGGTGCACTCGGTAAGGTGCCCAGCGACTCGAGCCCTCTGCCGTTCTCCGAGCTCTCCGCTCGCGTATCGGTTCAACGTCTTGAACCGGGGATGGATTATCATCGTTCGCGCTCCAGTAGCTCTCTCAACTCTCGCTTCGCGCGGAAGAGCCTCGACTCCGAAGCTGTCTTCGTGATCCCGAGCAGCGCGCCGATCTCGGCATGCGAGTAGCCCTCAATCTCCTTCAGAACAAGGACTACCCTGTCGACCACAGGTAGCTGAGCTAGGGCCCGTTCCAGACTCACGGTGTCCACGCTATCGCTACCGTTGGGAAGCGCCTCGTCCTCCTGAGCCGCGACGGGCCGAGTCCCGAGTGGGACTTCTCGGTGACGGTAGGCCCGACGAATTCTCATCAGGCCCATTCGCAAGGCGACGCGCTTGATCCACCCCTCAAAGCTTCCCCGTCCCTCGTAGGAGGCGATCGCCTCCGGTAGCGCGACAAAGAGATCTTGAAGAACGTCCTCGGCGTCCTGTGGGGAATCGGTAATACGCAAGGCCGTCAGATACACCGGCCTCGAGTATCGGGTATAGAGCTCATGCAGAGCTTGCTGGCTTCCCGCCTTGAGCTTCTCGATCAGGACGAGGTCGGGGGTAGCCTCTGGTATCATGGATCCGGGCATGTCTCTAGGCCGGGCGGAGTCCGCAATCTCCTTGCCCTAGAACATAGATGCAGGAAATGCCGGGAAGTTTGCAAGATGAGATGATCGGGATTGGTGGCTGCTGTTGAAGTGAGACGTGTTGGCCAAACTTACCCGAGATAGAGGTAGGCTCTGGCGGCAAGAACCGGGAGACAGAAGCCCGATGGGCGAGAACGCACGGATGGATAGCACGTGCTCTAGCCGATCAATGGCGCCTTCGTACTCGCCAACCATGACGTATACCTCGGAAAACATAATCTAGTTAACAGATTACTTCACCCGGCAACTAGCAGATCGCCGTCGCTTGGCATAGATTTAGCAAAATCGATTATCGTTCTTGCCCTAGCCACCAAGCGATGACAGAACCTCGTGCCACTCGAATTGGCGCCGAGCGTGAGGGCCTTCTGGCCCGACGCCAATCGGCGCTCCTGCGCCTCAGCGCCGGTATCGCCGCCGCCCGCGACGAAGCAGAAGTCTACGAGCGCGTGGTCGACGGCCTGCACGACGAAGCCCTCGGCTATGACTTCCTTGGCGTATTCCTGGTAGACGAAGAGACCGGCGACCGGGTGCTCCAGGCCAGCATCGGCTGGCAGGACGTGCCGAAGAACTGGCGCGTCCACCGCGGTCAGGGTCTTTCCGAGCGGCCGTTGTTCGACGGCCAACTCCACTACACGCCGGAGGTGTCGCGCGAGTCGCGCTACCTGGCCAGTCTGGCCAGTGGCTCGGAGGTCGACGTGCCGCTGCGCATCGATGGGAGGACCGTCGGCGTGCTGGTGGTGGAGAGCGCCGAGCCGAACGCGTTCAACGGGGAAGATTTCGAGATCCTCACAGCGGCCGCCAACCAGGCGAGCATCGCCATCGAACGCGCTCGCCACCTTGAGATCGAGAGGCGCCACGCCGCCGAGCTGCGCGCCGTCCTCGATACCGTGGCCGACCTGTCCGCCGAACTCGAGCTATCGCAGTTACTGCAGGCCGTGCTCGAGCGAGCCGTTTCGCTGCTCGGAGTCACCGGCGCCGAACTGGCGATCTACGACGAAGCCTCGAACGAACTGGAAGTCGTCGTCAGCCACAACATCGGGAAGGACTCCACCGGCACTCGCCTGGGCCCCGGCGAAGGGGCGATGGGCAAGGTGCTTGAAACCCATGAGCCTTTGCTCATCCCCAGCTACCACGAGTGGATCGGCCAGTCGGAGAAATACGACGACGTCACGGTGCACGCCGTGATGGTGGCGCCCCTACTAATGGGTGGCCGTCTGGTGGGCGCCATCGCAGCCGTACACGCCGACCCCGAGCGCAAGTTCGGCGCCGACGACCTGCGTTTGGTAAATATGCTGGGCCCGCAGGCCGCCATCGCCATCGCGCGCGCTCGACGCCTCGAAGAGGAACGCCAACGTGCGAACGAGCGGAAGGCGCTACTCGACACGATGGCCGACCTGTCCGCCGAGCTCGAGTTGCCGAAGGTCCTGCAGGCGGTGCTGGAGCGTGCCGTTGCCCTGTTGGGAGTCACGGGCGGTGAGGTCGCGATCTATGAAGCGGACAAGCAAGAGCTGGTCGTCGTCGCCAGTGAGAAGATCGGCAAGGACTCCACCGGCACGCGGCTGAAGGTCGGCGAGGGTGCGATGGGCTCCGTTGCGGAGAGTCACGAGCCCCTGATCATTCCGAGCTACCACGAATGGCTCGGCCAATCGGCCAAGTACGACGACGTCACCGTGCACTCCGTGATGGCGGCACCGCTGCTGATCGGTCGGCGTCTTGTAGGAGCGATCGCCACGGTTCACGCCGATCCCAACCGTATCTTCGACGAAGACGACCTGCGGTTGCTGAACATGTTCGCGCCGCAGGCGGCCATCGCCATCGAGAACGCGCGACTGTACACCGAGGCCCAGCGCCAGCGGCAGTACTTCGAGGAGTTGGTTCGCAACAGCCCCGTCGCCATCGTCGTCCTCGACGCCGCCCACAACATCTTGTCGTCCAATCCCGCGTTCGAGAGCCTGTTCGGATACACGCAAGGCGAGATCGAGGGCAAGAACCTCGACGAGATCATTACCACCGAGGAGACCCGAGCCGAGGCCGTCGCCTACACCGAAGAAGGCTTCGATCACACCGTGCACGGCATCGGCCGTCGCCGCCGTAAGGACGGCCAGTTCGTGGACGTGGAGATACTCGGTGTTCCCGTGATCGTTCGCGGCAAGCACGTCGGCCTCATGGGACTGTACCACGACGTCACCGAGCTGCTCAAGGCGCGCCGTGACGCCGAGGACGCCAACAGCGCCAAGAGCCAATTCCTGGCCAACATGAGCCACGAGCTCCGGACTCCCCTCAACGCGATCCTCGGGTACAGCGAGATGCTGCAGGAATTAGCGGAGGACGTGGATCAGCTCGATTTCGTACCCGACCTCCAGAAGATCCACTCGGCGGGCCGTCACCTGCTGACGCTGATCAACGATGTTCTCGACCTATCGAAGATCGAGGCCGGCAAGATGGACTTGGTGGTGGAGCGTTTCGACGTCAACAATCTGGTCGACGAGGTCGCGACGACCATCCGTCCACTGATAGACAAGAACTCCAACCGACTCGAAGTGAATTGCGCCGACAACGCGGGCGTGATGAGCTCCGACCTCACGCGTATCCGGCAGATACTGCTGAACCTGCTGTCGAACGCCAGCAAGTTTACCGAACACGGCACCATCGAACTGGGAGTCCAACGTGAGGATGGTGCCGAGACTGGAGCGGAAGACGTGGTCTTCTCCGTCGCGGATTCCGGCATCGGCATGACCGAGGAGCAGATGGCCAAGCTATTCGAGGCGTTTTCGCAGGCCGAGGCGTCGACGTCGCGCCGCTTCGGCGGCACCGGCCTCGGGCTGGCGATCTGCCGTCGCTTCTGTCAGATGATGGGCGGCGACATCTCGGTAGAGAGCGAGCCGGGATCCGGATCGACGTTCACCGTGCGGTTGCCCGTCGAGGTCGACGGTCACGCGCTGGCCAGCAGTCTCGTCGCTGCGGGCGGCGAGGAGGGGCAGCGATGAACCGGCCTCACTCAGATGTCGGACCGGCGCAGATGCGCTCGGCGCTCTTGCGGCTTTCCACCAGCATCGCCGAAGCCCTGGATGAAGAACAGGTTTGCCACAGCGTCGTGGACGCTCTTCACAACGCGGCGTTCGGGTTCGACGGTGTCGGCATCTTCATGGCCGGGGCGACGAATTTCGAACCCGCGCTCAAAGCCAGCGCCGGCGATTTCGGTCTGGAGCGCGAAAGCCACTCCGAACTCAAATTGCCGCTGAGGATCGACCACAGCGCGATCGGCGAACTCGTCGTCCAGCGTGCTCGCGGTGCCGCCTTCGACAAGGGTGACCTGGAGATCGTCGCCGCAGCGGCCAACCAGGCCTCCATCGCCATCGGTCGCGCCCGGCTCCTGCACGCCGAACGGCACCGCACCAGCGAGCAGCGTGCTTTACTCGCCACCCTGGCCGATTTGTCGGGCAAACTCGAGCTCGACAGCCTGCTGCAATCGGTGCTGGAGCGTGCCATCGGTCTACTCGACGTCACCGGCGGCGAGTTGGCGATTTTC
>JBDHAS010000273.1:0-5038 GCA_039588015.1 Gemmatimonadota bacterium
GTATCCTTTCGTTTCTGCGGGCACGCAACGCCCGCTGTTCTCGGTCAAGAACTTCACGAAAGGGTACGCCGCCTTATTTACTCATCGCAATCCACAACTTTTGATCATAACTCGACGGCACCTAGCTCGAACCTCAGGTTGCTTGACTCCTGCTTGACGCGATTCCCCTAGCCTGGCAACGTCAAGTCTAGGTAGGAGGTAGTAGCCATGCAGTACCGCCGTGTCATCTCAGCTGTGCTCATCCCCGCAACGCTTCTACTGTTCACTGGCTGCACGAAGACCGTCGGGCTTTCCCCTGAACAGCTTCAACCGGAGGAGAATGTCAAAGTCTTTTGGACCGCCGACGGCCAAGCGGTCCAACCTGACCGCACCACCGTCAGGGGCGACACCATTTACGCCGAGGTGGGCGACGACACCTTTCGCTTCGCGCTGAATGAGGTTAGAGGTGTGGCCGTTAAGCGCCCAGATCATCTCAAGACGGCCATACTCATCATAAGTGTCGCAGCGCTTGTTGGAGTGGTGGTTGCTGCCGCTGCAACGTGGGAGCCTATGAGCTCAGGGTCGTGGAGCTGGGACCTTCCCTACTAGCAGAGGGGGCGCTTCTTATCGCGCCGGACTCCTTCAGGCCGGGCGAACACGACAGCTGCTAGTGGGCGACCGCCTGCCCGCTGCGGGCCGGCTGGCGGCGGCGAGGACGGCTCCGCTATACCGCAAGGGATTGTAGCTAGCGATTTCGTTTGCTACGTGACAGCAAACATCACATATTGAGTCCACACCTACGGGAGATGCGCTGAGGACGTAGCGTAGTAGTCTCGCTGGTTACGGGAGACCTCAGCTGTGGCAGTAGCTCACCATTCCCAAGCCCTTCTTCAACACAGGTTCGCGCACTGCACCTGGGTGCTGCGACGCGTTCTTCAATCCTGTATAGCCCCATCCTCACCGTACTGTTTGGCAATCGCAGTCCCCATGTTGTCCGACGCTCGAGACTACACAGCTGCCAGATTGGTGCCGTCTGATTCAACCATGAACCAATTGGACAGGAGGTCACGGTGAAACCGGAACGTCTCGTATCACGATTGATGGTCATCGCGTTTCTCGCGTCCCTACCGGTGACCACTGGCGCATGCGGGTTTATACTCACGCACGCGCCACCAGAGGGGCACGAGCAGATGGACTACTTCACGTGCACTGAGAGTGATGCCGGCCCAATAATTGACTTTGTTTGGGCGGGGCTCAACGTGGCGGGCGCTATCGTCTACGCCTCAGACCCGGACGCATACGAGAATAGCAGCGCAGGAATTGCTGTCGGCTTGGGTTGGGGTGCGTTCTCGACTTCGGCTGGCATCGTCGGACTCAACAAGACAAAGAAATGCAGGGCCGCCAAACGTCAACTGGCGGAACGCCAAGCGCGAGGGCGTGCCGCAGAAAGAGACCAACCGGCCGACATATTGGTTCAAACGGTGGTTCTGATGCCTGCTGTGGACACGTTGAGCGTGGGCGAGCAAGTACAACTGGTGGCGGCGGCCTACAACTCCAGCGGTGCCATCATCGCGAATAAGATGTTCGCCTGGTCGTCATCCAACGACGCCACAGCCTCGGTCAACAACGCCGGACTAGTCACGGCTCACGCCACTGGTGCGGTTATCATCGCTGCACGAACGGACAACGTCGTCGGGACGGGTAACATTGTGGTCGTGTCCCCGCGCTGACGACAATGCATGGCCGGTAAGTGGTCGACTGGGTGCGTCAAGTTCCTACAAGGGGCAGTTCTCGCGAGCTGCCCCTTCTCCATCGCTGGCACGTCCGCTGCACACCGGCCACGGCGTATCGTCGGGCTGTGGTACGGTGAACACGATGGCTTACTGAGCAACGAGCGCCCGCCCGCTGCGGGCCGGCTGGCGGCGGCGACGACGTGCGGTGGCGCGTCTTAGCGAGCCACTTTGAACATGATCGGCATCTGCACCCAGACCGCCACTTTGCGATCGTAGTTCAGAGCGGGCAGGAACGAGAACTGCATTACCGCCTTCAGCGCCGCCCGATCGAGGCCAGCGTAGCCGGAGCTCTCTTGCACCTGGCAGTTCTTGACGACTCCCTTCTCGTCGATGAACGCCCAGACCTCCACCTCGCCGCCTATCCCTGCAGCCATAAGCGTCTTCGGGAATGCTTGTCTGACGATCTCAGCTGCGGCTTCCCGGTCCTTCAGCTCGGGGGCAACGGTGTAGGGTGTGAAGACGGGCTGGTCGTTCAGGCCGAGCGCGCTGTCCCCGGGCGGCGCTGGAAGTTGCTCCACCGGGTTCTCTTCAAACGTCGTCGGAGCGATGGTGATATCCTCCTCGAGCTCTGCCTGGGCCACCACCGGTACCGCGGGCCGCTGAATCGCCTCCGGTGGCGGCGGGATCTCCACCTCGGGAGGCAACTCGATCGCCTCTAACTCGGTTACGCCGAAGCTGAGGTCGGCTGCAGTCAGCATCGGGAAGAACATGAAGACGGTGAAGTGGGCAGCGGTCGCCATCATCAAGCCGCCCCAGAACCAACTCCTGCAGCGTGTCTTGAATCTGTCGTTGGCTGTACCTCGGTCGGGATTCCAGAGGGACACGCCGGATCCACTAATCGCGCTCATCGTCGAGCCCTCACGAGTTGAAAGGACCTTCTCGAAGGCTCGGCGCCCGACGCTATATATCCTTACGAGATCCGAGAGGCTCTTGTGTCATCGGCTCGTGGCCGGCGGCCGGGTTTCTACCTCGAGCGCGTCCGCGTCCGGCGTATCGTCGGGCTATGGTACGATGAAGACGACGGCTTCCTGCGCGTCGAGCTGGACGACGGGAGCGTGCTGCACGTCAGCGCGTGCGGTGAGGGGGTGCACGTCGTAGTGGCAATCAGAACTAAGAGGCAAAGCGTCCCGAGTTTGTGCCACGCTAACGATAATTAGAAGAGTAATCGTTTGCACAATCTTAGGACTATTCCTATCTTGGAGCATTCCACACTGGGAGATGGGCTGAGGATGTAACGAAGTAGTCTCGCTCGAACGGGAGACCTCAGTCGTGGCAGTACCTCTCATACCGAAGACCCACCATCTGTCGACTCGAGCCTGCTATCACGGCCCGAGAATCGACGTAACTATCTCCATCCATAGTGTCCCAGACAAAGGAGACTCAGATGTTAGAGCGTGTTGCACTGGCTAGCCTGCTGTTGGCGCTGACTGGTTGTGCAGCGTCGATCACGCCGGATCTTGTGGTCACCTATGTCGATCCGGAAGGAGTCACCCCACAACGAGTTGCTCTTCTCCCAGTGACCGCTGGCGAGGGGCTCGAAGGCTTTAGGCGAATGACCGCTGACAATGTCTACGCAGATCTCCGGGCTTCGCGGCCTGAGATCTCCTTTCTGTCGGCAGACTCGACCCTCGACTTGTTGAATGAGCACGGCCTCGCGCAGCCGTACGCTGAGATGGTTGTCACTTACGAGACAACCGGTGTCTTGGACAAGGCAATGCTACAGCAGATGGGTGACGTACTCGACGTGGACCACTTGCTCCACGTTGCGGTTCGGTATTCCGAGGGTTCTGAGACCAAGTACAGTATTTGGACTGGGTACGATACGACGGAGAAACAGAATCTAGGGCTATTCGCCCACTTGTGGAGTCCTGAGGAGGGGGATATTGTTTGGGAAGCGAGTGGGGGTGCCGAAGTGTCAGCTAGTGAATTTGAGACTACCCGTTCTCTGCCCGAGATACTCAACGTGGCGTGTAAGGAATTGGCCGCGAATTTCCCGTCAGGGAATCTCTCTGGGACAGGGATAGATAGCAGATGAAATGGTAGTGCCCAAGGTGAGGAGCGACTCTTCATTTTCACGAGCCGGGAGGTGTCAGATGTCCAAGAGATCTGCAGTATTGCTCATTCTCGGTTTGGGTCTGTTTCTGGCAAGCGACGCGATAGCGCAGGAGCGGTCCGGATTCTGGCTGCGCTTCAATGTCGGCGCAGGTTATGCCAATCTCTCTTCCGACGTTTCGGGAATCGGGGATTTTGAACTTACAGGTGGTGCGGGTGTAGGCTCGGTGGCGGCGGGTCTGTTCCTCAACGATAGGCTGGTCCTGTTTGGCGAGTTCGCCGCAGACATACTCTCAGATCCCACAGTCAAGGTGAACGGCGAGGATATCGGGGCGACCGAGAGTTTCACGGCCACTGCGGGTGGATTTGGCGCGGGGATACAGTACTACCTGGCGCGAACGTGGTTTCTATCGGGAAGCGTTTACGTTACGGATGTGTCGTTCGAGCAAGGTAACACGACAGTCTCGACCGACCCAGGATTCGGTTTCCGAATCCTTCTAGGAAAAGACTGGCCGGTGTCACGAACCATCGCGCTCGGCGTTGCCGGAGACGGGCTGGTGGTCCTTGGCGCGACGGACGATGACGGTGATACGTGGAACTCCTTCGGCCTCGGGTTGACGTTTTCATTCACCTGGTCGCCAAAGGGGATTAGATAGGTTCCGACCCAGCGATAAGAACGGTGCGCTGTGGCCGCCGGTTGGTTGGGCCTACAATCCGGTGAAGCGCGAGTAGCGGTCACACGCTACTGCGATACCTAGATGGAGTAGCTACGACTTCTCTTGACAGTTGAGTTTGATCTGGTGACGCGTCCCTAATCAGGGGTGTGTCGCCAGGCTCGATCATGTCCCAAGCGTAGTTGAAACTGGATGATGGCTCCTGGCGATCGTTCAAGCTAGACCGCTTCCCTCCGCGCCTCGATTCCTTCCTCTCCAATCCGCTCATCGAGATGAGCTTTCAGAATCCAGAGCTGGTGGTAGCCCAGGATCCGTCGGTAGCTCTTCTCGGTGTCGAGGAACGCCACCGCAGCCCAGCGCATGGCCATCTCGCCGCTTTGCCAGTTCGTCACGCGACGCATTCGTCCCCGCACACCCGAGTGGGTGGAGTCGATCAGGTTCGTGCTTCCCAGGCAGCGACGTAGCGAAGCAGGAAGACCGAGTCGGTTGATGGTGAACGTCTCCTCCAACCCTTCCCGCAGACTGCCCGCCGCCGACGGA
>JBDHAS010000274.1:0-5013 GCA_039588015.1 Gemmatimonadota bacterium
CGATGGTGAAGAGGGGATGTCGATGCGTGAGGCCGGAGTCGGGTGATTCCCGGTGGTTGCACCCGACCCGCTGGAAGCCTAAGCCCCCCGGATCAGCTCAAGCGCGCGATCGCGTCGATCTCGACCAGCGCGCCTTTGGGTAGATCAGCCGCCTGGACCGCGGAGCGAGCCGGGGGCGGGTCCCCGAAGTAACGGGCGTAGATCTCGTTGACCTTCGCGAAATCGCCCATGTCGGCCAGGTACATCGTCGTCTTGACGACGTCGTTCATGCTCGAGCCCGCCGCATCGAGGACGGCCGTCAGGTTCTCCAGCACGCGGACGGCCTGCGCCTCGACGCCGCCCTCGACGAACTCGCCTGTAGCCGCATCGAGGCCGATCTGGCCGGCGGTGAAGACGAATCCGCCGCTCACTATCGCCTGGGAATAGGGTCCGATCGCCGCAGGTGCCCCCTCGGTATGCACTCTCTTTCGATCGCTCATCAGAACAGCCCCTCGATCTTGCCCTCGTCGTTGACCCTCATGCTGACGGCCGCGGGCTTGGCGCCGAGGCCCGGCATCGTCATGACGTCGCCGGTATACACTACCACGAAGCCGGCGCCGGCCGAGACTTTCATCTCACGAACGGTGATATCGAACCCCTCCGGGCGTCCTCGCTTGTTCATGTCGTCGCTGAGCGAGTACTGGGTCTTCGCCATACATACCGGCAGACCGCCGAAGCCCAGCTTCTCGAGCTGAGCCAACTGCCGGCGAGCCACCGGAGCATAGTTCACGGCGTCCGCACCGTAGACCTTGGTCGCGATCGTCTTGACCTTCTCCTCGATGGAAACATCGAGCGGGTAGAGCGGCTTGTAAGCCGCCTCGTCTTTCTCCAGCGTCTCTTTCACCGCATCGGCCAGCTCGAGGCCGCCGGCACCGCCCTTGGCCCAGATTTCGGTCCGCAGGCACGGCACGCCGAGCTCGCCGCAGCGGCCCTCGATGGCCTTGAACTCGTCCTCGCTGTCACCGTCGAAGACGTTCAGCGAGACGACCGGCGGCACGCCGTGCTGCTGCACGTTCTTGATGTGCTGCTCGAGGTTCGATAACCCCCGTTCCACCGCCGCCGGGTCGGCCTTCGCGAGGTCCTCCTTGGCGGCGCCGCCGTGGTGCCGTAGCGCGCGGGTAGTCGCGACGACCACCGCAGCCTTGGGGTCGAAGCCGGCGATCCGGCACTTGATGTTGAAGAACTTCTCCGCGCCCAGGTCGGAGCCGAATCCCGCCTCGGTGACCGCGATGTCGCCCAGACCCAGGCCCGTCCGGGTGGCGATGACGGAGTTGCAGCCGTGCGCGATATTGCCGAAGGGGCCGCCGTGCACGAAGGCGGGACCGCCCTCGAGCGTCTGCACCAGGTTGGGCGCCAACGCATCGCGGAGCAGCACCGTCATGGCGCCCTCCGCGTTCAGGTCCCGCGCCCGCACGGGCTCGCCGGACGACGTGTAGCCGACCACGATGTTCCCCAGCCGCTGGGTCAGATCTTCGACGTCCCTCGACAGGCAGAAGATCGCCATCACCTCGCTGGCGGCGGTGATGACGAACCCGTCCTGCCTCGGCACGCCGTGGACGGCGCCGCCGAGCCCGATCGTGATGTTCCGGAGCGCGCGATCGTTCATGTCGACGGAGCGCGGCCAAGTGATCCTGCGGACGTCGATTCCGCAGCCGTTGCCGTGGTGGACGTGCGCATCCAGCATGGCGGAGAGCAGCATATGCGCGCTGGTGATCGCGTGCAGGTCGCCCGTGAAGTGGAGGTTGATGTCCTCCATGGGCACGACCTGGGCATAACCACCGCCGGCGGCGCCGCCCTTGATGCCGAAGACGGGCCCCAGCGATGGCTCGCGCAGGCAGAGCACGTTGTTCTCACCCTGCCGGCTCAACGCCTGGGCGAGGCCGACCGAGACCGTGCTCTTCCCTTCCCCGGCGGGCGTCGGCGTGATCGCCGTCACGATCACCAGTTTCGCTCGCGCCGGCTGCCGCGACAGCTCGACAGATACCTTGGCCTTGTCACGCCCGTGCGGTTCGTAGTCGGACGAGCCGAGCCCCAGCTTGTCGGCGATTTCCTGGATCGGCCTAGGCTCTGCCGCTTGTGCGATCTCGATGTCCTGAGGTATGGAGCGTGTCATTTTGCGATTCCGTGGGTTGTTACGTCTCAGTCCCGCTCCGGGGCCGCCGGCCGCATCGGCGGAGACGATACCGACGAAGGCGGACGTTCCGGATAACGACTACTGCCAGCTGGTTGGTGCACCTAGATTGTTCAAACTCCGTGCCATCAACAGATACACGGCTTTTGCCTGTCGCTCTACTGAGTTGTCGGTTGGCGGCTTGGGGCTCGCAGTCGGGGCTTTCCTTGCGCTAAGTGGCGCGCGAAGATAAAACAATGCCATTGGCACTGTCAAAGGCGCCGCCGGGGCACCGGGTGGAGGGAACGAATGACCGCAGTCTGGTCGCTTGTTGAAGACTATCTGAAAAGGGCGGTACTGGGCGTTCAGGAGTACACGATCCTGACCGCCAAGGCGGTGCGCTACATCTTCGCCCGGCCCTTCTACTGGCGCGACACCCTCCAGCAAATGGACGTAATCGGGGTCGGTTCGCTCGGCATCGTGCTGCTCACGGGCCTGTTCACCGGGATGGTGCTCGCTCTGCAGAGCTCGGTCGAGATGCGGCGCTTCGGAGCGACCATGTACATCGGCCGCCTAGTGGGCGCCAGCGCCGTCCGCGAGCTGGGCCCGGTGCTCACCGCGCTCATGGTGGCGGGTCGCGTGGGAGCCGGCATCGCCGCTCAGCTGGGCTCGATGAAGGTGACCGAGCAGATCGACGCGCTGAACGTCATCGGCACCGACCCGATCAAGAAGCTGGTCACGCCGCGGTTGCTGGCCGCGCTGATTATGCTACCGATACTGACTGTGATCACGGACACCGTGGCCATCTTCGGTGGGCTGCTGATCGCCATGCTCAAGCTGGATCTCGCTCCGGACCTTTATATGCGCTCGGTGTATCAGACGTTGGCCCAATCGGGCTTCATCCTGACGGTGATCCCGAGGGACATCGTGGCCGGCCTGATCAAGCCTTTCTTCTTCGGTGGGATCATCGCCATGACCGGGTGCTACTTCGGCCTCCAGACCAGAGGCGGGACCGAAGGAGTCGGCCTGAGCACGACGCGGGCGGTCGTTTCCGCCTCGATCCTGATACTGGCGACGGACTATTTCCTGACCCAGCTGCTGATCTCTACCTTGCTGGAGTGATGAGCGACGAACGCCGGGATGCACGAATTCTGAGCACCGGTCAGCCGGCGACGGCAGCGGCCAGAGCCGAGCCTGTCGTGATCGAGGCCCGGCACCTGTACCTGGGCTTCGGAGAAAAACAGGTGCTGAACGACATCACGTTCGAGGTCCGCGAGGGCGACGCGCTGTCCATCGTTGGGGCGTCTGGGGTCGGGAAATCGACGATTCTGAAGCTCATCCTGCGGCTACTGGTTCCCGACAGCGGCGAAGTGATCATCGAAGGTGAGGACATCAACCAACTCACCTTCCAGGAGGTTCTTCAGGTCCGCGAGAAGATGGGGATGGTGTTCCAGGCGGCGGCGCTCTTCGACTCGCTGACCATTTACGAGAACGTCGCCTTCCCGCTGCGCGAGCACATGCAGCTTGCCGAGGACGACGTGCACGACAGGGTCGAGCGAGCGCTGTCGATGGTCGACCTCTCGGTCTACGAGTTCGGCTACCGGCTGCCGGCAGAGCTCTCCGGCGGCCAGAAGAAACGCGTCGGTATCGCCCGCGCTATCGTCCACCAGCCGAAGATCCTGCTCTACGATGAACCGACTACGGGACTCGACCCTGTCACCAGCGGCACAATCGTGGAGATGATCCTGCGCCTGCAGTCGGAGCTGGAGGTGACGTCGGTGGTGGTGAGCCACGATATGAAGGCGGTTATGGCGGTTTCCACTCATGTCGCCATGCTACGTAACGGTGGTATTATCTTTTATGGCACGCCGGAAGAAGTTGCCCAGACGAAGAACCCCTACGTGCGGGAATTCCTAGACTGAGTCGGAGGAGGTCGCCCCAGACATGAGCGGAGGGTCAAGAATTTCCTGGAGCCAGATCCGCGTTGGTCTCGCCGTGGTCTTGGCGCTCGTAGTGCTGGCGGTGGCGATCTTCTTCATCGGCGAGACGGCGGCGGTCTTCGGGGAACGCTACAGCCTCACGACTCTGATGCCCGGGGCCAACGGCCTCATAGAAGGCGCCAGCGTCAAGCTGGCCGGCCAGGACGTGGGCAAAGTCGAGCAAATCCAGTTCGTGCCTGCCGAAGAGCGATTGCAGCCCGATCACGTCCTCAAGATCACGATGGCCATCAACACCGACGTGCAGCAGCACATCCGCGCCGACTCCGAGGCGAGGGTGCGAACGCAGGGTCTACTGGGCGACAAGATTATCGACCTGACGCCGGGGACGGCCGAAGCCGAGATACTGCAAACGGGTGACACGGTTGCCAGCGCGATTGCGGTGGACTACGAGCAGATGCTGGCTTCGGCATCCGTGCTCGTGGACGATCTGGCGCTGATGCTGCGGAACATGCGATCGATCGCGGACACGCTATTGGCCGGCCAGGGAACGGCAGGGCGCCTGCTGATGGACTCGGCGCTGTACGTCGAGCTACTGTCGACTTCCCGCTCGATGAATGACTTCCTGGGCGCCGTCGCCAGCGGCGAGGGAGCTATCGCCCAGCTCGCGCAGGACGAGCAGCTGTACGAGGACCTGCGGTCGGTGGTGGCCGGGCTCGATACGCTGACATTGACCTTGATAAGCGGCGAAGGAACGCTGTCGCGCCTGATCACCGATGAGACGCTCTACCACGAGCTGACGTCAACTTCGGCACGGGCCGACTCGCTGCTGACGGCGATCGAATCCGGCGAAGGCACTCTGGGCCAACTCGTGACCGACCAGGAGCTGTACGAGAGCCTACTCAAGCTGTTGGTGGACGTGCAGAA
>JBDHAS010000275.1:0-6745 GCA_039588015.1 Gemmatimonadota bacterium
CCGGGAATCCGCCGCTCGCGTACCCACTCCTTCAGCCGAAAGGGAACGTCCAGCATCGAAGCCACGTCCCGGACGCTGGTGACGCCGCTCTCGATGTAGAACCTCAGTCGCTCCACCCCGCGAAGCGTCGCGTCCGCCTCATCGGTCGCATGGGCGAGCGGCACACCGTCTTCCGTGTACGTGAGGTGCGTGTGCATATCGATCAGTCCGGGCATCACCGTCATACCGGAAACGTCTACGACGCGGGCATCCTCCGGCCAATCCGTCGAGCCGGGCGGCAAGATGCCGGTGATGACGTTCCGCTCGATGACCAGCGTGCCCTCCCGGGCCGCCGCACCGGTGCCGTCGAAGATGCGGCCACCCCGCAGCACGACCGACCCCTCCGGGCCCGCCGGCTCCGGCGACACGGGAACGCGCCGGGGATCGTCGGACACGCGGGTCTCGGGGCGGATGAAGCGGCGCCGGTCCTCGGCACGCTCCTGGCCCAGCAAGGGCCTGCCGGCGATCAGGAGGCATAAGAACAGGACCGCTGCCGCGCCTCTCGCGGCGACTAGCGGAAGCTTCGCGGGATTCATGCGCTTCTCTCCAGCTGTATGGGATTGACGGACGATTGGGACACAACCTACGGGTCTGCTCGGTGCTGGTCTATGAGGGCAGATATCACACGAAAGTCACACTAGGTATCGGCAAAGACGCGGCGATCTTGGACGGAGCACCCTGCCGACGGGGTGTCAGTTGGACTACTGGTTCGTGACCGGAGCCCGCGGTATCTTGTTATTAGGGATGCTCGGGCCAGGGCCTGTATTTCGGCCTCGGAGTTTTGAGCAGTGCGATTTTCCCATCAACTCACCGTCTCGCTCAGGCCGATCCGATCGCCGACCGACTGGATCGGGCCTCCTGCTCCGACCTACCACTGTCGCGCAGCCGCACGCACCACGTCTAGCAGATCCGTCACGGAGGGTTAACAGCTTGAACGAGCTGGATCACCTGCGCTCCGCACTTTCCGACCGCTACCGGATCGAAGGAGAGATCGGCCGCGGCGGGATGGCGACTGTCTACCGCGCCGAGGACCTGAAGCACAAACGGCCTGTCGCCATCAAAGTGATGGACCCCGAACTCGCATCGATGCTAGGAAAGGAACGGTTTCTGCGTGAGATCGAGATCGAGGCCAACCTCCAGCACATCAACATTCTGCCTCTCCACGACTCCGGCGCCGCGAACGGCTTTCTCTACTACGTCATGCCGTTCGTGGAGGGCGAGTCGTTGCGCGCCCGCATCAACCGCGAGAAGCAACTGCCACTGCGCGAAGCGGTCGCTATCACGCGAGAGGTCGCCGACGCGCTGAGCTACGCGCACGAGCGCGGCGTCGTGCACCGCGACATCAAGCCGGAGAACATATTGCTGACCGGGGGGCACGCGGTGCTCGCCGACTTCGGCATCGCGCGCGCGGTCGACACCGCCGGCGGCAAACGTGTGACCGAGAGCGGGCACTCGATCGGCACGCCGGCCTACATGAGCCCAGAACAGGCGAGCGGGGACGCGGATCTGGACGGCCGCAGCGATCTTTACTCTCTCGCCTGCGTCCTCTACGAGATGCTCGCCGGCGAGCCGGTGTTCAGCGGGCGCACGGCACAGGCGCTGTTTGCCAAGCACATGCTGGAACCGCCACCTGCGATTCGAACCCTCCGTCCGGCCGTTCCCGCCGAGATCGAGAGCGCACTGGACAAGGCGCTGGCCAAGACGGCGACCGACCGGTTCGAATCGACCTCCGAGTTCGTCAGCGCGCTGGAGGCTCCTGCCGAGGTCATCGTACCGCAGCCACCCGAGCCGGCCGTCGAGCCGACGGTCCCCGAAGCGCTCGACGCGGAGATCGTACCAGAGTCGACGCGGAGATCGTACCAGAGGAGGAAGTCGGGCTTTGGCAACGGTTGGTGGGACAGCTACGTGTCAGACATCGGCTCGGCCTAATGGCAGCGGCCGCGCTCGTCGTCGTGGCCGGACTATACTCGTTGGACCGCTGGTTTCTGGATGGGCCTGAACTTCACCGCAGCCGGGTCGTCGTCTTCCCGTTCACCGTTTCACCACGCGAACTGGGGACCGTCGGCGAAGATGTTGCTACGTTAATCGGGTACGCCCTCGAGCGAACCGGAGAGCTCACACGGATCGACGGCTGGCAAGCGCTCGATGAGTCGCAGCGCTCGCAGTCGCTATCGCGCCGCACCGCGCGCGCCATGGCCCAATCGTTTGGCGCGGCCTTCTACGTTGCCGGACGGATCTTTCTGGGCGACGACTCCGTGCGCGTGCTGGTCGAGTTGCACGACATCGAGAACGGCTCGATCCTGGCGAGCAGCGACTATTCCAGCGCTGCAAACGAAGGTTGGGATCAGCGGGAGAGCGAGAAGGCCGCTCAAGAGTTGGTTCCCGCGCTCCTACCGGCGCAACCGGCCATCGAGCTCGCCTCGTTGAGCGGCCAGTCCCAAGCAATCGACGCCTTCCTCGCCGGCGAGCGCGCGTTCCGCCGCGCCCGATTCAGCGAAGCGCTCGAAAGCTACCAGGCGGCACTCAATGCGGACTCGTTGTTCGCTCTCGCCGCGCTAAAGGGCGCCCGAGCGGCCCTGTGGCAGCACAACGGCTCGCGGGCGAGGCAAATGCTCGACATAGCGCTGAACCAGTCGGAGTTGCTCACGCCCTTGCAGGCCCAATTCGCAAATGGGATCGACGACTATCTGTCGGGTCGAGCGGACTCGGCGGTCGCCCGTTTCCGCCAGGCGTTCGCCGTCGCTCCGGAATGGTGGGTGCTGGCACGTTTGGGCGAAGTCTACTGGCACTTTCTACCGCAACAGTCTCCGCTCGATTCGCTGGCCGAGGCCGCTTTCCTCGAAGTGCGCCACAACGACCCGGACTTCAAGCCGGTTCTGTTCCATTTAATCGAGATCGCCGTCCGCAAGGGACAGATCCGACGCGCCGAAGGCCTACTCGAACAATTTCGCGAAGGCGAACCGGACTCAAGTCGGCTCGCTGTCTCCGAGTTGATGCTGGAGTGTGTCCGGACGTCACCTGAGCAAGTAGACTGGCAGCATGCCGTGCTGAACGATCCGAAGATCGTATATGAAGCGGCCCAGTCGCTCGCCAAGGCCGGCATGCAGCCGGTGTGCGCAGGCGCCGGGTGGCGAGGGATATTGGCCCACGCGAACACCACCACCGCGTCGGGCGTCGCCTATCACTTTGGCGCACTACTGGGTTTGCAGAGCTTGCTCGTAGCCCAGGGACATACCGAAGAGGCCAGCGATCTTCTCAAGGCGTCCGAGTCGACATACGGTGAGGCCATACACCAACTGTACATGTTCAACACAATCGCAGGCGCCGACATGCGCGCGGAAGCCAACCCGAGCGTCGAGAACCGCAAACGCAGGCTTCGAAACGGCGAGTACCGCTCCGGACGCCCTCGCTGGCTCGCTGGAATCTGGGAAGTGCACGAAGGACGGTTGGAAGAAGCGCAAGCCTTTGCCGACTCGCTCGCGGCGGTGGCCGCTCGCAGGGGCAGCCGAGAGGACAAGCTGTTGAACAAGAGCCTCGAGGCGCGCGTGACGCTCCTGGCTGGCGACTCCAGCCGCGCGCTGACGCTGCTACAGCAACTGATCCCTACGAAGCACTACGAGGACTACCCATACCCGTGGGAGTTCCTCCCTGCCGAGCATCTCGCGCTCGCCGAGCTACTCTATAGGCGCGGCCAATACGCCGAAGCGTTGGAGGTCGCCGCCAACTTCGACGCGCCGGTACGACCTCCTACCGACCTGTTGTATTTGCCGGCAAGCCTGACGCTTCGCATCCGCCTTGCACGCGCGCTAGGCGACGAAGATCTGGAAGAGCGCTGTCGGCGCCGGCTGGGCGCGCTCGGTCGCGAGGACCTCCTGGATTCCAACTAAGCGCCAGACGGCGCGACTACTATCCCCCTCCGCCCGGCTCTTCTTCCTCGTCATCCCTCCAGGGTGGCGGCGGAGGATCGCCCGGGTCTCCCAGGCCTATTCCAGTACTACTCTCCAGGCGAATGATGTCGTCGCGGACGTTCTTCCCCCATTGGACCATGGAGTCCATCCACTCCATCATTCGTTTGACATGTGCGCCCTCTACCGTATCCGGGACCGGATGCGGCGGCACCCACCGGTTCGGCCAATGTCTCTTGCGATACTCGTCGGGCATTTGATCCTCCTTGTGATAGCACTAGGACGTGATGTGTCACCGCCTGCGACGGAGATCATCGCAGACGTTGCCCGTGGTGTGACGGAACGAACTCTCTACATCCCACGATCTATGGGACCTGACCAAAGGGAATACGGCTCGCTGGCCTGGCCAAGGCCTGCGGGTCCGGCGCTGGACACGCCAGCTTGGTGGACGGCGGGAATTGAAAAGCAACAACACAGCCGAGGACCTCTCGGGGTAGCTATGCCCCCCCAGCCCTCACCCAACATGAATGGTAGACTATATATATGATACCATGTTTCGTGCCAATACGACAGGAGCAGTGCACCGAGCTTGCGAACTGGCGGCACCGAAACTTGCCCTCAAAGCGACTCGTAGGCATCATCGAGACGTCTACTATCATGTTGGACCTTCGTAGAATCTTGCATCGCCTGCCGGGATGCTATCCCCGGCCGCCGTCAGTACCGGGCTGCTATCCCGAGCCGCCGTCGACACCGACGTGTTATCCCCAGCCACCGGATCCCATAGAGAGACTCCCTAGCAATAAGCGGCGCCACGCCATCCGCTCGAAACGACGGAAGCGGAAAACGCGGCCGCCGAGACGTACGAACTGAACCGAAGGAGGCGACCGATGAGCGAGCCGCAGGCGGCGAAGTACAAGACGCCGTTCCTGATCCTGGCCGCCCTGTTCGTCATCTGGGGCATCCTGGGATTGATCGACCTGCGAAACGTGCCCTACTCCGGGTTCAACACCGACGGCAACAACACGGTGACCCGCGTCGATGCCGGCAGCCCCGCCGAAAGCGCCGGCCTCAGGGTCGGGCACTACATCCGCAGCATCGGCGGCATACCGGTGGAGAACGCGCGAGCGCTGGCCGCGCGGCCACGCCCGGAGATCGGCGAGACGTGGACGCTGGTCGTCGAGCAGCGCGACCCGACCGTGCTCGCCGCGGGCGAAGAGGCTCCGGCTACCGAGAACGTCGACATCACCTTTGCCGCGTCACCCGGAAGACAGACCTTCCTAGGGTACGCGGCCGTACTGATCGGGCTGTGCTTCATCGTCTTCGGGCTGATGCCGTACCTGCGCGTCCCCACACGGAGCTCGACGCTGCTGGCGCTGGTCGGACTTTGCCTGGGCGTGGCTTTCTTCGCCGGCCCGTACCTGACGTCGTACTGGCTGCGCACGATAGCCTACGCGCTAACGGAGTTTCTAGTCATCCTGGGCTGCGTCTTCCTCCTCCATTACGTGATGGGATTCCCGCAGCCGAAGGCGATGCTGGCCAAGAAGCACACGCTGAAAGTGATCTACGTTCCGGCGCTGTTCGTCGCGCTCTTCGTGCTGTTCACCTACATCTTCCAGCCGACGGCGACCAGCGCCTTCAACATCGTCGCGAGGTCGCTGTTCGGTCTCTTCGTGGTCGTCTATTTCGGCCTCGCCCTAGCGGCGATGATCCACAGCTACGTGAAGGCGAGCCCGCAGGAGCGATCTAATTACGGCCTGAACCTGATGCTGATCGGAGTCCTGATCGGGTTGTTACCGATCACGATCGCGGTGCTCATCGTCGTGCTCGCGCCCACGGTCGTTTTGCCTGGCAGCGACTTCTACTTCCTGACGTTCATACTCATCCCCATCACGCTGGCGATGGCCGCTATGAGGAAGGAATCCGCGCCAGCCGAGGCACGCGCCACGGCGCCGCTGATGTAGCCGGCGCGAACGCCACACCCACGAGCGAAGGAGGGGCGGCGCTGCACGGCCCCTCCTTCGGGCCGCCGCAAAGGGCCTACGCCGCTCTACAGTACCAACACGGGCCGCACGCCCCGTTTAGGCCACCGAAGCTCAACTACTTGCCGAAGCTCCTTCTGCAATGCATTATGTAGTAACCAGTTGGCAGGCTGACTTGGGTGGTCGAGCATGACGCGTGGGGTTTTGTCAGCCAGACGAAGGCTCTGCAAACGGCGGTGCGGTCTGCGGGAGTGTTATCCGCGGCCGCCTTCCGGAGGGGGATATTATCCCCGATCTCCGTCGTCTCCGCCGCGCTTTCCTCGCCCAACCCACCTCCTAGACGTACCTCCCCAAAGAAGAGAAGTCCCGGTTTCGCCGTCACGTTACGGCTACCTCAGCCGTCATAGCCAAGGAGCGTTCGAGGATGATCCGCTCTTCGAATAACGGCGCGGAATCTGCCGCCGACTTCCACATCCTCTCGTTCGAGGGTCCCGATGAGTACGCCCGCGCTGGTGGTATCGCCAGTCGAATCACCAACCTGACCCAGACGCTCGCCGAGGAGGGACACAACTCGCACCTTTGGTTCATCGGCGATCCTCAGCGCCCGGGCCACGAGACGACGGGCCGGTTGACCCTCCACCGCTGGTGCCAGTGGATCAGTGACCACCATCCTGGCGGCGTGTACGACGGCGAGGATTGGAAGCAGGCCGACTACGCTTCCTCTCTACCGCCGATCCTGGTCGACCAGTACCTGCAGCCGCGGTTGGAGAATCCCGGCCGCCGCGTCGTCGTGATGGCCGAGGAGTGGCAGACGGTGGATGC
>JBDHAS010000276.1:0-6171 GCA_039588015.1 Gemmatimonadota bacterium
GACAGCTTGGCGTCCAGCAAGATCTCGTCGGAGTGGGCGTTTCCGATTCCGCTGAAGATGCGTGGGTCCGTCAGCGCTCGCTTCAAAGTCCGGTTCTCGCGCGCCAGAGCAGCGTGGAAATCCTCGAGCGTAGCCTCCAGCGGCTCGATCCCGCCGCGCCGGAACTGGTCCAGCGCCGCTTCGCCCTGCACCACGTGCAGCGAGGCCCGCTTCTGCGTGCTGGCCTCCGTCAGCAGCAGCGTGCCTTTGGGGAAATCGAAGGCCGCGTGGCCCAGCTTCTTGGGGACCGTCGCTCCACGCTCCTTCCAGCGGAAGCGGCCCGCGATCATGAGGTGAAAGACGAGAAAAATGTCGCCCTCCATCTCCCAGACGATTCGCTTGCCGATCCGGCGCAGTGCCTGCACCCGGGTGCCCGTGGCGGCGCTGAGCGGCGGATTGTAGGTCTTGAGAAACGACGGAGAGCGATAGCGGATCCCCTCCAGCGGCTCGCCGCGGATCCGGCGCTCGAACGCCTCGACGTAGACCGTGACTTCGGGTAGCTCGGGCAAGGCGCTTCGTTCAGCTCCTGCTCGTGTCGGTGCTGCTGTCGAAGGAGGCCGTCAGTTCTAGAATCTTCTGAGCGGCATCGTCGATAGCGACGATCCGCTTCTCGTCTTCGTCGCGCCGCTTCAGTTCGAGGCCACCGGCTTCGAGCGAGCGAGAGCCTAGGGTGGCTCGCACAGGTATCCCGATCAGGTCGGCGTCGTTGAACTTGACACCGGGGCTCGCGTCGCGGTCGTCGTACAAGACTTCCACGCCTGCATCGCGCAGGGCCGAGTAGACGGCTTCCGCCCGGCTCGCGAGACTCGGGTCGCCGCCGGTAATGGCGGCGAGGTAGACGTGGAACGGCGCCACGGCCGGCGGGAGTCGCAGACCTCGATTGTCGTGGTGAGTTTCGGCGACGCAGCCCAGCAGCCGCTCCACGCCGATCCCGTACGACCCCATGGCGAGCGGACGTACGGCGCCGTCCTCATCCTGGTAGGTCGCCTCGAGGTCGGACGTGAAACTCGGCTCGAACCTGTGCAGGCTGCCGAGCTCCAGGCAGGTCTCGACATCCAAGCACGCTTCGCATTCCGGGCACGGCGCGCCCGCGACAGCCGCGGCGATATCCGTAACGACGTCGGCCTCGCAATCGCGTCCGTAGTTCACGTTGCGATAGTGATAGCCTTCACGGTTGGCTCCCGAGACGAGGTTGGGCGTTGCAGCGACTAGATCGTCCGCGACTACGATAAGGTGCTCCGATTCCAACCCGATCGGCGACGCGTAGCCGGGTTCCGCCCCGTGCTCCGATTCCAACCCGATCGGCGACGCGTAGCCGGGTTCCGCCCCAACGCCACGTATGGCGGCCGCTTCTGCCGGCCGTAGCGCGCGAGCCCCGACGGCGCGGCTCAATTTCGCCTCGTTGACGTCCATGTCCCCCCGTACGAGCGCCATCAACACGATGTCACGGGTCCGTTGTTCCGGGCCTGACGCCGCCGGCAACGTCGCCTCGAAGAAGACCACCTTGGCGGTTCGCTGCTCGGAAACGCCGAGAAACTCGGCCAACGAGGCGATGGTGTCGGTCCCGGGAGTCGCCACTTCCTCTAGGGGGAGCGGCGGCTCCGCGACAGGTTGGGTCTTGGCGATTCGTGCCGCCCGCTGGTTGGCGGCGTATCCGCACGACCCACAGATGGCGACGCGGTCGTCACCCGTATCTGTCAGCAGCACCAGCTCCTCGCCGTTCGCTTCGCCGCCACCCCCTTCACCGACGACGGTCCTCACATCCTCGAGCCCGAGCCGCGCGAAAATCCGCTGCAAGGCAGCGCGATGGTCGGCGTATCGCTCCGCCAGTCCGGCAGCGTCGCGGTCGAAGCTGTACGAAGCCAACAGCGTGAACTCGCGCGCGCGCAGCAGGCCGCTGTGGGGGCGCGCCTCGTCCCGAAAAGCGGGTCGAATCTGGAACAGCACGACGGGGAGGTCCCGGTACGATCTCACGTTCGCTCGGGCGAGCTCGGCCGCGACCTCCTCGTGAGTCGCGCCAATGACCAGCTCCCGGCCGCCGCGGTCGTGGCAGCGGACCAACTCGTCGCCTGCCTGGCTCAGCCGGCCGGACCGCTCCCAGATTGCCTGCGGCTGGACGAAAGACATGGCTATCTCTTGCCCGCCCAGACTGTTCAGCTCCTCGCGTAGAACCGCCTCGATCTTTCGCAGTGACCGGAGACCGAGAGGCGGGTAGCTAAAGATGCCGGGCGCGACGGCTCGGATGTATCCCGCCCTCAGCAAATACCCGTGGCCCGGCGTGTCGGCCTCGGCCGGTGGCTTGCGAAGGGTGACTCCGAACAGGCGCGACATCCGCATTGGCGCTCTCCTGCCAGCGTGACGCGGCGCCGCAGGGTCGGACTCGGCGAATCTCCTGCGGCCCGCGCGTTGCGAAATCAAGGTGCCCGCCTGGCAGTGGCGGTCGCAAGACCTTGCCCGGCGGCCTCGGCGGTCGGCCGCCGGTCCGGTTGAGATCGGCTTCCAGGTTAGCTAGACTGGGACCCGTTTCCGAGAAAGGGAAGATTTCCGCGCTTCTCGAATCGGGCTGGCTGTCACGGTGCACCGTTTGTCTGCCGACTGGCTCGGAAGTCCGCAGGCACCGGCCGCCAACGGAGGTTGGGATGACCGACCAGAAGGACTTGGATTTCCTCGCCATCAACACCATCCGGACCCTTTCCATGGATGCCGTTCAGGCGGCGAACTCCGGCCACCCCGGCGCGCCCATGGGGCTGGCGCCGGTCGCCTACTGCCTGTGGCAACGGTTTCTGCGCTACGATCCCGGGGATCCTATTTGGCCTAACCGCGACCGATTCATCCTCTCCGCCGGCCACGCGTCGATGCTTCTCTACTCGCTGCTGCACCTTGCCGGGGTACGGTCCGTGGACGCCGACTACCATGTCCAGAGCCAGCTTTCGGTCCCCTTGGACGAGATCAAGCGTTTCCGGCAGCTTGAAAGCAAGACGCCGGGCCATCCCGAGTATCGCCTGACTTCGGGTGTCGAGACGACAACCGGTCCCTTGGGGCAGGGGGCCGGCGTCAGCGTGGGCATGGCGATCGCCGGGCTCTGGCTGGGCGAGCACTTCAACCGGCCCGAGTTCAAGCTTTTCGACTACGACGTCTATGCGGTGGCCGGCGACGGTTGCATGATGGAGGGGATCTCCAGCGAGGCGGCCTCTCTGGCGGGTCACCTCAGGCTGTCAAACCTCTGCTGGATATACGACAGCAACAGAATCAGCATCGATGGCTCGACGAAGCTCGCGTTCACCGAAGATGTCGGGTCACGCTTTCGGGCCTACGGTTGGAACGTGGCTCACGTGGCCGATGCCAACGATCTCGAAGCTCTCGAGGCCGGCTTCCGGACCTTCAAGGCGACCGACGATCGCCCGACGCTGATCGTGGTCGACAGTCACATCGCCTACGGCGCGCCGAACAAGCAAGACAGCGCGGACGCGCACGGGTCGCCGCTCGGTGAGGACGAAGTCCGCGGAGCGAAACAGAACTACGGTTGGCCCAAGGACGCTCACTTCCGGGTGCCCGACGGCGTTCGTGAACACTTCGCCGCCGGCATCGGCGCTCGCGGCCGGGTGCTACGCGACAAGTGGATGGAGCGATTCTCGGACTACAAGGACAGATATCCCGAGCTGGCCGGGCAGGTCGAGTTGATGCAGTGGCGGCAGCTGCCGGAGGGGTGGGACGGGGACATCCCGAGCTTCCCGGCGGATCCCAAGGGACTGGCGACGCGAGCATCATCCGGCAAGGCCCTGAACGCTATCGGCAAGAACGTCCCCTGGCTCGTAGGCGGCTCAGCCGATCTCACCCCATCGACGAAGACGCTGCTCACCTTCGAGGAGGCGGCGGGCGACTTTCAGGCGGGAAACTACTCGCCGCGCAACTTTCGTTTCGGCGTGCGCGAGCATGCCATGGGCGCGATCGTGAACGGCCTCTCGCACTGCAAGTTGCGGCCTTACGGCGCGACCTTCCTGGTCTTCGCCGACTATATGCGACCATCGATCCGTCTCGCAGCACTGATGGAGCTTCCCGTCATCTACGTGTTCACGCACGACTCCATCGGTGTCGGCGAGGATGGGCCGACCCACCAGCCGGTGGAGCACCTGGCGTCGCTGCGCGCGATACCCGGGCTGGTCGTCATCCGGCCCGGCGATGCCAACGAAGTGGCTGAGGCCTGGCGCACGATCATGGAATTCCGCCAGCAGCCCGTGGCCTTGGCGCTCAGCCGCCAAAACTTGCCGACGCTCGACCGTACTAAGTACGGCTCTGCGGAAGGTCTGCGCCGAGGAGCCTACGTGCTCGCCGACGCGGATGGGGAGCCGGACCTTCTGCTGATCGCGAGCGGCAGCGAGGTTTCGCTTTGTGTCGACGCCTACCAGGCACTCTCGGCGGAGGGCATTCGGGTCCGCGTGGTCAGCATGCCGTCCTTCGAGCTGTTCGACCGACAGGATCGGGCCTATCGCGAGAGCGTGCTGCCGCCCTCTGCCAAAGCCCGCGTCGCGGTGGAGCAGGCGGTGCCGTTCGGTTGGGAGCGCTACGTGGGATCGGGCGGGGCCGTGATCGGGATGGAGACCTTTGGCGCCTCCGGGCCGCTTAAGGATGTACAGAAACATTTCGGCTTCACGCTGGAGAACGTGATCGCGACGGCAAAAGAGCAGCTCGCGGCCGTGAGCCAGCAGGGAGGCGCATCATGACGCCGCCGCGCAAGGAAGGCGAGACGATGTCGGACCGTATGAGCCTGGCACTGCCGGAAGAGCATGCGTCCGCGGTCGAGGCGACGCTGGATGAGTGGGAGCAGGGTGACAAGATCCGCCGACTCTGGGCGCGCGACGCATCGCTATGGACGGGGACCGACGAGGCCGATTGGCTGGGATGGCTTTGGATAACCGAAATCCAGCTCGGCACGCACCTGCGGCGCTTACAGCGCTTCGCCGAAGAGGTGAGGGAAGAGCGGTACTCCGACGCGCTGCTGCTGGGGATGGGTGGGTCGAGCCTGTGTCCCGAGGTCCTAAAGATGACCTTCGGGAAAACGAAGGGGTGCCCGGAGCTGCACGTCCTCGATTCCACCGATCCCGCTCAGGTGAAGACGTTCGAAGACAAGGTGGATCTGGAAAAGACGCTGTTCATCGTCGCCAGCAAGTCGGGAACGACGTTGGAGCCCAACATCTTCATGCAGTACTTCTTCGAGCGGGTCAGACAGCGGTTGGGTGCAGATCACGCCGGACTTCGCTTCGTGGCGATCACGGACCCCGACTCGAAGCTGGAACAGATCGCGGGGCGTTCTGGTTTTAGTCACGTGTTCCACGGGATGCCCAGCATCGGGGGTCGGTACTCGGCCCTCTCCAACTTTGGCATGGTCCCGGCGGCGGCGATGGGCCTGGATCTGAAACGCTTGCTGGAGCGTGCAGGCCAAATGGTACGGGCTTGTTCGAGCGAGACACCCGTGAAGGAGAACCCCGGCGCGATCCTTGGAATTACACTCGGCCTGCTGGCTAAGAGCGGCCGCGACAAGGTCACGCTTGTCACGTCGCCAGGCATCTGGGACCTGGGCGCCTGGCTCGAACAGCTCGTCGCCGAGTCGACGGGCAAAGAGGGCGTCGCTCTTATACCGGTGGACGGCGAGCGTTTGACGGCACCGGAGCTCTATGGCGACGATCGCGTCTTCGTGTACCTGCGCTTGGAGTCGAAGCCGGATGACGATCAGGATTCGGCGGTCCGCAAACTGGAGGAGGCGGGTCAACCGGTGGTGCGAATCGCCCTTTCCGATACGTACGACATCGGTCAAGAGTTCTTCCGCTGGGAGTTCGCGACGGCGGTGGCCGGTGCGATCCTCGGGATCAATCCATTCGACCAGCCGGATGTGGAAGCCAGCAAGGTCGCTACCCGCGCTCTGACCTCGCGCTATCAGGAGACAGGTACGTTCCCGAAAGAATCACCGATTGCCGAAGCGGACGGGCTGAAGCTGTTTGCCGACGAGCGCTACGCAGCGGACCTGAGCGAGGCGGCAGGGGACGCGTCTCTGGCGGCCATCCTGGGCGCTCACCTCGGCCGCATCGACCCCGGGGACTACGTGGCGCTGCTCGCGTACGTCGAGATGAACGAGCC
>JBDHAS010000277.1:0-4869 GCA_039588015.1 Gemmatimonadota bacterium
AGACGAGAGAGGCCATGATCGGGTGTCACATCCTCAACCGGATGGCCGAGCTCGGCAGGCCAGAGTCCTACGCCGTGGTGTCGTGAGGGAGGGGCTGGGAAAGCGGCCCAAATCGCGCCGGGGGTCGAATCGTGCAACAACGCCCCACCACGTCGGTAGAATTGCCGGTCGATCCCCATGAAGACCATCATCAGCGACACGTCTGTACGCTCCGGCAATGAGCTGCGCCACGGTCCTCGTGGCCTGGAATCGGAAGCCTTACTGACCGGGCCGATCCCCGGGCGTGAAGGTGATCTTGTCGGCCGGTAGCACGGGCGCCGGCCAATCGGATGCGGTGCCCCACCGGGCGGCAGCGGCCACTTCGAGCCCCTTCTTCTCAGAGCTGCGCCCTTCGGTTAGAATGCCTCCACAGCCTTGGATATCTTTGCCGTGCTCAGGGCACTGCAAAGTCGAGCGAGATCTCGGCTCTGTCGGTCGACGAACAGCCGACAGCAAGGGAGGCCAAAATGACTCTAGGTAGCTTTGCCAGGCTCATCATTCGTGGTTCGCGAGTTCTCGCGATCGGAGCGCTCTTCGTCACGGGACCTACCGGTGCCGTCGAACTGGGCACGCCCTCACCCGTCGCCCAGGGAATCGATCAGGTTGGCACCGCGGTGGGCACGGAAGGTCAGCCGGTGCTCGGCAACAACCATCTCGATGCCGACGTCGTCGGTGACCTGGTCGGAGGGGGCGGCAACGCGATCACGGTGTGCTTCCCGCATCTGCTGGCGCCCGTCACCGCGACCTTGGAGTTTACGACTACGGTCTGTGCCTGCAGTGGCACACAGATCGTGGCGATCTCGGCCGCGAACGGTACCGAGGTATGTGATGACATCGAAAACTCATCATTCAATCAGGGTTGCTCGCAACGCGGCGCGTGCACCAACAACGGCGATCCCGGTGCCCTGATGGATATCGTCGGCCCATTCTCTTTCACCCCAAGCTGCACAAACTGCCAGACTGGCGACTGGAGATTCCTGACGGCCGAGGTTCCCGCGGCCCCAACGCGGGTCACGATCAGCGGTCTGAGCGACGCGGCCGCCGCCACGGTCGACTTCTTCTCGCTGAACGTGGGCGGCACCCTCATCCAAACGGGCCCGTTCTCCTCCACGTTTGCCACGGAGACTACGGGAGCATCGCTGGCAAGCACCATCAGCGGCCTTAGCGGCCTCATCACGGCAAGCTATGCCGCCAACGTGCTGACGATAACCGCCAGTAACACGGGCCCTATATCTTTCACCGGACTTCGCCTTGAGACGACCACCCCTGCCACGACCACCGTCTATTCCATTAAACCTCTGAACGACCCGGCCGCGGCCGCGGCCAATAAGTTCACCTTGAAGATCGACGGTGTCGACGTCAATCAATCCAGCGTCAACTTCTTCGCGGCGACGAACTTGCCGACATTGGCGACGGTACTGGACGTCATTCCTGGCGTCGACGTGTTCGACGCGTCCATCGACGACGATGCGACGGTAACACTGATCGCCGATAACAGCTGCCCGGTGACACAAAGCGTCAATATCGCCAATGTGGGTGATCACTTCACGCTGAGCGATGTGGATTTGGGGTTCAGTGCCAATAATAATTGGCGCTCCGACATCCAGGCGATTCTGCGATCACCGGCTGGCACCGAGGTCAAGGTGATCGATGATCCCAACGGATTTACTGATGACCGCGACAACTACGATGTGCTGCTGGACGATGCGTCGGGGAATCCGCTGGACGATGGGAACAATGATGATACGGCGGCGCCGTTCTATGATCGAACCGCGACACCTTCCAATCCGCTGAGCGCGTTCAACGGTCAGGATGCCTTTGGCACCTGGACGCTCAAGCTCTGCGACGACTTTGGTGATTTTGCCGGCACCTACATTCGCAGCCGCCTGATCCTGAGGGGCCACTCAGGTTTGAGCGTGGTAGCGTCCGGCCCGGGTCCGCGCGTCTTCACCAACCTGTCGTTGAGCGCGACCCCGCCGCAGGTCACCAACATCAACAGTAATATGGATACCGGCGATGGATCGCTGGTCGAGGCGGAAGGCGTCGGCGTGGCGCTTTCTCAATTACTGGTGAGCTTCGATTCTGTGGTGCTCGACCCTCCAGACGTTGTCTTGCTTGACAACGATGTCACGAACCCGGCCAATTATCTGCTGTTTGAGGACGGGGCGAACAACACGGTCGATACTGTCGACTGTGCCTTCGGTCTTCAGACGGACGATACCGCGGTCCCAGTCAACAGTGTCAGCTACAACAGCACGACGAGGACGGCAACGCTAAACCTCAATGGGGGAATTCCACTAGGTCCTGGCACCTATCGTCTTCACGTCTGTGGGACCACGTCTATTACGGACGGCGTGGGTCAGCGGCTGGACGGCAATGGCGACGGTACCGGCGGGGATGATTTCGTCCGAACCTTCTCGATCCTCGATTTCGACGGTGACGGCGATCCCGATTACAGTGATCCGGATGACGACAATGACGGCATGAGCGACGCGTTTGAAGATGCCAACATGCTCGACCCGAAAGACCCTGATGACGCAGGAGTGGATCTCGACGGCGATGGACTCACCAATCTGGAAGAGTTCAACATTGACCCGGATCTGGACCCGCGTGATCCCGATACGGACGGCGATGGGATCGGTGATGCGCTGGACACGGATCCAATCAACGTCAGTAACGGTTGCACCCCAGGTGACCTGGATCAAGCGACCGTGGGAGGGCTGGTGACGACAGACCTCACGTGCGCGGGGCGGCTATCCGTGAGCGTGGATCCAGGAACTGTGGTACAGGACCCAGGCCATCTGCGTTTGATTGGACCAATCGTGACTTTCCCTTCAGACTTTGAGGCCTGTCAGTTGACCGTGATATCGGCCGATCCATGTCCGGCCTGTCCGGGGCCGTCTTTGTGGCCGCAATGAGCCGGGGGTCCACCGTTGCTGGGGCTGTCGCTCCTCAATATAGATCCATCTGAAGACTCAACAGGTTGGCACGTCCGTCTCGAACTGCCGGGGCTCCCGCCTGTTGCATCCGCGGTCCGATTCCATCAAAGTGCGCGGCCATGTTCAGGCTGGTCATCTTGCTCACCGCTATCTTGGTCCGGGCTCTCCGAGCAGTCCTTCGGACGCGGTCAGATCTCGTTGTCGAGAACCTCGCCTTGCGGCAGCAGGTGGAGGCGCTGAAGCGCAGGCGGCCTCGGCCGCAGCTCGACGACGCTGACCGCGCCTTCTGGGTGGCGATGAGAAGTGTCTGGAGCGGCCGGGCAGGACGGCTCATCCTCGTCGAGCCGGAAACCGTCGTGAAGTGGCATCGCGAGCGCTTCCGGCGCTACTGGACTGAGCTCTCGCGACACGGGCGGGGCCCAGGGCGGCCTAGAGTCGACAGGAAGATCCGCGAGCTGATCCGCAGAATGGCTCTCGAGAACAATTGGGGAGCTCCGCGAATACATGGTGAACTGAAGAAGCTGGGCTTGACCGTCTCCGAGGCGACAGTCTCGCGGCACATGCCGCGAAGGCCTGCAAATCCCGATGTCGTCCTACGCTGGTTGAGCTTCCTGCGCAACCACAAGGACTGCATCGCGGCGATGGACTTCTTCACGCTCCCGACTGCCTCGTTGCGTGTCCTGTACTGCTGGTTCGTCATCCACCACGACCGCCGACGAATCCTTCACTTCAACGCCACCTTCAACCCGAGCGCTGCCTGGGTCATCCAGCAGCTGCGAGAAGCCTTCCCCTTCAATACCGCGCCGAGGCATCTGATCTTCGACCGCGACTCGATCTTCAGCAGTGCCGTGGTCGGTTTCGTCCGGTCGATGGACACGAGGCCCTGCCGCATCTCCTATCGCACCCCCTGGCAGAATCCTGTGGCCGAACGCTGGATCGGCGGGTGCCGCCGCGAGCTCTTCGATCACGTGGTCGTACTCAGCGAGCGCCACGCTGTTCGGCTCGCTCGGGCCTACATCGGCTATTTCCACGATGACCGAACACATCTCGGCCTCGGCAAGGACACTCCGTCTCGACGGCTCGCGACACTGCCGCCGTCACCGTCCGCGAAGGTCGTCGCCCTACCTCGTGTCGGCGGACTCCATCACCGTTACGTGTGGCGTGAGGCCGCCTGAAGGCGCGGATCTCGGCTCGGCTTCTCCTACGCGAGCTGCCTCGAGGAAGGAGGGCTCTTCCTTGGCCAGCGCCAGCGGGGCTGCACCCCACGAGAGGATCGCTCACCACCTCAACGTTGGCGGAGTATTTGCGCCGGAGATGAGGACGACACCTGCTCAAGAACGAGCCTCCAGCGATGACCCAATCAGGAGACGAGTATTGAGGAGGCACAACTATCGGCGCCAGGGGTTGTCGCTACAAATCCCTGTCACTGGCCCCCAGAGCCCCTCTGAGCCGTTGGCAACGCTTCACGGGTCTTACACCCCCCTTGGTGGGTCGTATCTGAGGATCTGCCGCAGAGAGGCCGCTGTCAGCCCGAAGAGCTCAGCGAGGTGTCGCCTATCATCCTCGAGCTGAGCCACGAACGTCCTTACGGACTCGTCAATCTCGATCGAGGGATCGGCCTCGAGGGCCTCGAGCTGGAGCTGAAGCTACTGAGGCCCTGGGAAGCCCCTGCCCGCCCGAGCAGCCGCTGATCCTCCCCGCCCGTTGGGGTGGCTATTGGTCCCCACCTTCCGGGGTGTTGTGCCTTCTACCGCTGCCCTGTATACACGAGTAGTACCTCGAAAAGGCAAAGCTGGGGAAATCCAGCGACGCAAAGCTCAGGGTCCTCGCCTTCGCGCAAGATCGCCGCGCTGCCGAAAGGTCGGTGGACTGGGATCGGCTAATTCACTTC
>JBDHAS010000278.1:0-4867 GCA_039588015.1 Gemmatimonadota bacterium
ACGCCCCACCCGCGCCCTGGCTCGACCCGTCGGTTCATGGCAGACCGGTAATAGTGATCTTCGCGGTGTATGCTGGTTCGGTCGCGGAGGGTCAAAAGGTGCTCGCGCCGATCAAGGCCTTTGGCGCCCCGGTCGGAGATATCATTCAGCCCCGTTCCTTCATCTCCCAGCAGTCGATCCTCGATCCGACGCAGCCGAAGGGACGGCGCTACTACTGGAAGTCGGAATACGTTACGAGCATCCCGGATGCGCTGGTCGAAAAATACATCGAGCACGCTGGCAGGATCGTCTCACCGCACTCCGCGGTGATCTTCTTCCCGCTGGGCGGCGCGATCGGCGATTTCCCGGAGGATCGCGGCGCGGTCGGCAACCGCGACGCCAACTTCGTTTTCAATGTCACCGCGTCCTGGGAGAATGCGGCCGATGACGATGGCAATATCGCCTGGGCCCGCGCGGCCTGGAGCGACATGAAGAAATTCTCGACCGGCGGGACCTATCTGAACTTCCTTACCGAAGATGAAGGCAACGACCGCCTGCGGTCGGCCCTGCGCGGCAACTACGACCGCCTGATCGACATCAAGACACAGTGGGACCCGACGAACGTGTTCCGCACCAACAAGAACATTGCACCGCGGTAGCGTTACATCATCGCGCGCCCTGAGAGGTATTGCAGGAGGCAATCGGGTCACGTCTGGGCGGCTTACGAATGCTGACCCCGCAGTTGCCCTGGCCGGCCCGGTCCCGATCGCTCAGATTGACCGCTGACAAACATGCTCGTCCCCCAACTTCGGAGTCTCCTCATGTCGACTCGCGCTCTCGCCACCCTGGTGCTGCTACTCGTGTTGGGTCTATCGTCGGCCGCCGCGCAGTCAGCCCGCGCGCCCGCGGCCGGGACGTTCTTCCTCTACCCCGAGCGCGTTCCACTACGCGACGGTAGCCTGGCCAGCGCGGAGCGTGGCATGCTGTTCGTCCCGGTCAACCGAGCAGATACGAGCCGGGGCGTGATCAGCATCGACGTCTGGCGATTCCGTTCCTCGCAGGCGTCGGACGTGCCGCCGGTGGTGCTGCTGCACGGCGGCCCCGGATGGCCGGGGCTCGACAGTTCGTTAGAGGATCCGGAGTACTGGGAGCGCGTGATCGAACGGTTCACGGCCGTCGCCGATCTGATCGTGATCGGCCAACGCGGTATTGGATCCTCCAAGCCGAACACACTATGCGAGGGCGGTCCGCCCTATCTGGCTTCCCAAAGGTGTCGTGAGTACTGGGACAGCGCGGGGCTCGACCTGTCCGGCTTCACGGTCATCGAGGCCGCCGCCGACGTCCGGGACGTGGCAAGTGCGTTTGGCCTGGACCAAGTGATCGTTTGGGGCACGAGCTTCGGCTCCCACTGGGGGATGGCGGTGCTGCGATATCATCCCGACATCGTCGCCCGCGCGGTTCTCAGCGGCATGGAGGGACCGGACCACACATACGACCGGCCGACGGGTTTTCTGAACGCCATCAAGCGCTACGCGGAAGAAGCCGAGCGTTCGCCGGCGGTCCGTCAGCTTTTTCCCGAGGGTATCATGGCCGCGATCGACACGATCCGCGCTCGGTTGACGGAGCAGTCGGTCACCGTGAGCGTCTCGGACCCGAGCAGCGGCGAAGAGAGAGAGATGACGTTCAGCGCCAGGTCGTTCCCAGGGCTCATCGACGGGTATACATCGAACATCGCCGCGCGGAGCAGGGTCGCGGGCTGGCCCGCAGACATCTATTGGCTGTACACCGGCGACTACGAGCACGTGGCCCGCACCCGCCTCGCCAACGCGCAGGGTGGTGGCTCGGGTCGCAACTATCGCACGGCCAGCTTCTTCGTGCTGGACTGCGGCTCGGGGATCACCGAAGCGCGTCTGCAGGAGTACATGAATGACCCCGCCATCCCTTACGTGGGAGACCGCTCGGCTTTCTATCGAGCGGCGTGTCCGCCGTGGGAGGCCGATCTCGGCGACGAGTTTCGAGAGTATTTCGATACGGAGGTGCCCACAGCGATCGTCCACGGGGACCGCGACATGAGCACTCCTTATGAGAACGCGCTCGAGCTGGCGCCCCACTTCAAGCGCGGCAAGCTCGTAACTGTGCTCGGCGGGTCGCATGGGGCCCTTCGCGAAGCGCTCGAGGCGGACGTGGCCTTCGCCGAGGCGATCTGGACCTTCGTTCGCACCGGGAACCTGGACGTCCTGCCGGACTCCGTAGCGTTGCCGCCGGTGGAGTGGGAGATGCCTGGCGAAGGCGATCGATAGGCCCACTTATTATCAAACGATAAATCCATAGTGATAAACGATGCCTGCGGCAGGTGCGGCCGGGCGGCCGCGCCAGACCCCAGTGCCCGGGTTCTTTTGCCTCTTTCGACCGCCGCAGCTAGTATTGTCCGCTTTCGACAGCGGCACCTCGTCCGGGCCCGACCACATGGCCGCTTTGTAGGAGGCACCGATGATTCCATCTCGCACCGCCAGCATGTTTGCGAAGCTTACCTTGTTAGCTGCGTTCGCGACCGGTTGTTCGGATCGGCAGGCACCGACCGAGCCGGTCTCGACGGGGACTGCGGAGCTTGGCGTGTACACGGATGTATCCGGCACGCGAATTACCAGCCTGCAGGTCGAGGTGACGGCGCCGGATATGGCCGAACCGATCTTCGCGCTGATTGCCGTGGAGGGGGGTGTTGGCTCAGGCATAATCCGGGTTCCAGCCGGTGCGCGTCGTACGATTACAGTCCGGGCTTTCGACGTGCTTGATATTGAGACTCACCGCGGGTCCAAGACGGTTGACGTGGCGGAGGGTAGCAATCCCACCGTCTCGATAACGCTGCAACCCCTGCAGGGTGACGTAGACGTCGACGTACGGATCGGAAGCATCACCATAGCGATATCGCCGGCAACGGCCACCCTGACGGTGTCGGAATCGTTGCAGATGACCGCGACCATTCAAGACGGCGACGGTAACGAGGTGACAGGCGCCGTCGTCTGGGGCTCGACGGAACCTAACGTGGCGATAGTGGACAACGCGGGACTGGTTATTGCCGTGGACACCGGTACGGCTCTGATCGCAGCGACCTTTGGCAATGTGGTCGGCATCGCGGTGGTCGACGTCATGCCAAACGTCGCCTTGAACCTGAGCCCGCACGCCGCGCCCACCATTCAGAGCGTAGCACTCGACGTCAACGACCACGGCCAGGTCGTAGGCTGGTCGGCGTTCTTTGGGGCCAGGAGAGAAGCCTTCCTGTGGTCGGAAACCGATGGTTGGAGGGGTCTGGGCCATCTGGGTGGTGGTTGGTCTGAAGCACATGCGATCAACGATGCGGGCCATGTGGTCGGCATGACCAGGCTGTCCTCGGGCGAGGACCGGGCATTCCTTTGGACGGCGGGCGCCGGGATGGTTGACCTCGGCACCCTAGCCGGGCGCAGCATGGCGTGGGATATCAACGACCGCGGCGAGGTGGTCGGTAACAGCTGGACCAGTGATGGTGGGAGGCACGCGTTTCTTTGGACGGCAGCGACGGGAATGATCGACCTCGGGCCCGACGAGCGAACGTTTGACTATGCCAACGCAGTCAACGAGGCCACTGTGGTTGTCGGGATGGCCAACCGCAAGGCCGTCCTGCAACAACCGCTGGGGGCTCAATTCAACCTGGGCACCCTAGGTGGCAACTACAGCAGCGCATTCGCCATCAACGAGCTCGGCCAGGTAGTCGGTGAAGGTGACCTGGCCTCCACCGCCGTGCGCGGTTTCCTCTGGACCCAGAGCGGTGGCATGATGGCGCTGCCCGCGTTGGGGGCAACGGAGGGCCGTGCTCGTGACATCAACGACCTAGGCCACATAGTCGGCTGGATCCGAACTATCGCCGGGCACAATCGAGCCACGCTCTGGACCGACGCCGGGCTTCAAGTCGACCTCGGCTCCGACGGCGACCATAGCATCGCCTTCGCGGTCAACAACCAGGGGCAAGTTGTCGGACAAAGCGACTTTCCCGGGGTCGGATCGCAGGCCGCCCTCTGGACCATAGGGACTCAGTAGTAGCGCCCGAATCCCGCCCACGCCCTTACCGGGCGCGAGATCCGCAACCCCGGCGCGGTCGCATCTCGTCAGGTAGAGCAGGTCGTGCCCCAATTTGAAGAGCTGGCGCTGGCACGCCAGCACCGGTCGTCCTCCGCGTGCGTGTGACGTTCGGTATCAGCGCGTCGCGCCCTATCGTTCGGGCGCGAAGATGTCCGGGAGCGAGATCACGCCGTAGGAGTCGCCACCGATCTCCACGGGCAGGCGATAGGTGTGGCGTACGGGATCGTCCCCGCCGGGCTCGAGGTCCCAGACATCCACATACTCGCTGTGGTGGTCCACGATCCAGTAAGCCCGGACGCCCTGACGCAGGTAGAGTTTCCGCTTGATCGTCCGGTCTCGGTCGGCGGTAGAAGGCGACAGCACTTCCACCACCAGATCGGGGGCGCCCCGAATCCCTTCGTGTACCAGGCGTTCGGCGCGTTGACGCGAGACGAACATCAGGTCCGGCTGGACCCCCTCCTCGGTCTCCGGAAACTCGACGCTCAGCGGCGCGGCGTATACCCAGCCGTGGTCTTGCTCTTCGAGCAGACGGGCGAGTGCTAAGAATAGCCTGCCGCAGACCCACTGGTGCCGACGCGAGGGGGCGGGTGTCACGTACAGCTGCCCGTCGATGACCTCGTAGCGCTTGCCGTTCTCCGGCATGTGCTGGGCGTCGCGCCAGGTGATGTGTGTTGTCGCCATACCGTTCCACATTATACCTCCCTTGGTCGAACCGGGCGAGCGAAACCGGAGGTATGGTGCGGGACGCGATCAACGAAGCATCATCGCCAGTGGG
>JBDHAS010000279.1:0-4860 GCA_039588015.1 Gemmatimonadota bacterium
AGCGAGCCCGGCGTTGCGGCGGCGATCAGGAACAATCCCCACCACACCATGGAATCGCCGAAGTAGTTGGGGTGGCGCGTATAGCGCCACAGTCCACGATCCAACACGCGGCCCTGGTTTGCCGGATCATTCTTGAAGCGCGCCAACTGCCAGTCTCCCACAGCCTCGAAGAAGAAGCCGATGGCGAAGACGAGCCCGCCGAGGCCATCCAGCCAGGTCAGCGTTTCCGGGCTTTGACTGACTTCAGCTCGCAACAGCGGCATCGAGATCATCCAGAGCAGCGCCCCCTGCAGCCAGAAGACGGTGACCAAGCTCCGCCACGGAAAGGTCTTCGGGTTCCGGGCACGCATCTCTTGATAGCGATAGTCCTCTCCCTTTCCCCAGTTGCGCCACAGGATGTAGACGGATAGCCGGACTCCCCACAGCGTCACCAGCGCAACGACGAGAGAAGCGCGCGGCGTTCCCCTTGCCGAGAGGATCAGGTACAACCAGGCCAGCATGACGAACCCCAACCCCCAGAAAATGTCGATAATGCTGGCATCCCTCTTTGCCAGACCTATGGCCCAGGCCAAAGTCATCATGCCGAGAGCGGCGGCCAGGCCGTTCAATGCGATTGCTGTAGCGCTCACTTCCCGCCCTCTTCGACGCGAACCGGCTCCGAAACCGGCATGCGTTCATCGATGTCACGGCGGATCTGCTCATGCAGCTCGCGGCCGATGGGGTACCGCCACGCCAGGAACATCGCGATCACGTTGCAGACACCCGGCACGCCCACATACAACAGCCGCAGCGCCCACACCGCGCTCGGAGACTGCTGTTCAACACCCGGGGCATATCCCGAGAGGTCGAGGATCGGAAACGCGAGCCCCGCGCTCAATGCCGCAGCCAGCTTCTTCACTATCGACCAGAAACCGATGTACTCGCCCTCGCGGCGACGCCCACTCGTCCACTCGTCGTAGTCGATCGTGTCTGCCTGCATTGACGGAGGCAAGGCCATCACCCCGCCAACGCCGAGAGCCGAACAGACGACGATCACCGTGAACCATGCGCTATCTCCCTGTCCCAGCGGCATAGCCCAAACGAATGCACCCGTGTTGATCGCGAGGGCCAGCAGCCAGGCACGCCGCTTGTCGAGACGTCTCGCCAAGTAGACCCAGATCGGCACCGTCGCCGTGCCAATGCCCAGGTAGGTCGCCAGAAACCAAGGACCACTGTTGCTGCCCAGCACATACTCGGTGTAGAAGAGAATGATCGTCGCTGCCACGGATACCCCTAGGGCAGTGACGGCGTACGCGGAAAGGAGTATGCGGAAGGGGCGATTCTCGAAGATCGATCTGATGTTGCGCAGGAACTCCTTCGGTCGCTGAGAATCGGCCCAGCGGCGCTCGGGGACTCTGACGACGCAGGCCCCGATCAGCAGCATGACCAGCACCGCGTATATTGCGCCGAGTTGAAGGTATCTCTGTCGCTCGCCGGCGAGATCGGTCGAGAGATCGCTGCCGATCCCGATGGCGATCGGAATCAGAGCGGCCAGCAGCGTCCCCGCAAGCACTCCTGCCTCGCGCACACCGAGCAAGCGCGTCCGCTCGTCGTAGTCGAACGAGAGCTCCGCTCCCAATGCCTCGTATGGAACGGTGACCATCGTCCAGAAGAGGAAGAACAGGAACGTCAACGCACCGAGGTACACGCCCTCGGCCACCGGGTCCTCGATGTGGGGGATCACCACCAGCAACATGAACGTCGCCGCGAGCGGCAAGGCGCCGATCGCCATCCACGGCCGACGGCGTCCCCATCGACTCGTCGTGCGGTCCGACATCGCACCGATCGCCGGATCGATCACGGCGTCCCAAAGGCGGGACAGCAACACAACGGCGCCGAGGACCGTGAGATTGATGCCGAGTACATCGGCGTAGTATTTGGGAAGAAAGACGTAGAAAGTCAGCGCGAGAGCCGCCAACACGAGGCCGGGGGCACCATACGCCGCGATGGTAGAGGGGCGAAGCGGCACGTCTCTCATACGCGTCTCGCCGCCGCCAGGGGAGTACTTACAAGCCGGAGTCCAACCGTATCAGCGAGCAGCATCCCCGGGCGGCGCTGAAGGGTTCAAGCCAGCGACGCCGGCATATCGTCGCTCCTCGAACGAGAAGCGGGTCGTAGATTCGGACCTCAAGCTATCCTCTCGGACCGCGTTCGTGAATCCCGGGGTTCTCCCATAGCCGCGACGATGCCGCGTAGCATACCTGCGAAGACGATCTTGTGAAGCGGATAGAGGCCGTACCAGTGGAGCAGGCCGAACAGGCCGACCGGGTCGAAAATCGCCGTCTGCCTAACCTCCGAGCCGCCCTCGCTCTCGGCGACCTCAAATTGCAGCCAGGCGCGTCCCGGCAGCTTCATCTCGGCTCGAAGCCGCAGCAGCTCGTTCGGCCGGATCGCTTCCACGCGCCAGAAGTCGACCGCGTCGCCGGGCGCGAGACGTTCCGGGTCACGCCGACCGCGTCGCAACCCTACACCTCCGACCAGCAGGTCTATGAAGCCCCGCAGGCGCCACAACCAATCGCCGAAATACCACCCAACTTCACCTCCAACTCTTGCGATCGGCCGGAACGCCTGAAGGGGCGAGTAAGGCACGCAAGCTGTGCGGAGATCGACGATCCGCGTTCGGTATTTCGCTCCGCCCCATGTCGGCGTGCCCCCCGAGGAGAGAGCATCTGACCAGCGCGTCTCGGCTATTTCGCGGTCCTCGTTACTCATCGCCCGGGCAATAGCCTCACGAATACCACGCGGCCTGATCTCGAAATCGGAAAGCGCCGTATCATCCTCCACCACGGTGGCGTTGCGCAGGCTATCGACCAACTTGCGACCGACGCGCGCGTACAGCGGCGTGACCAAGCCCAGCCAAAGACTGGACAACCGCGGGGTCAACACCGGCACCCTCACCATCACGCGACGCAGTCCCCGCTGGACCGCGTATTCCTTCATGATCTCCAGGTACGACACCCGGTCCGCGCCACCGATCTCGTAGATCTTGCCGCCACGTATATCGCGGTCGTGAGCCGCAACCAGGTAGTGGATCAGGTCCTCGACGGCCAGCGGTTGCGCGCGGCTGCTGACCCAGCGCGGCGTGATTATGACCGGAAGTTTCTCGACCAGAGCACGCACGAGCTCGAACGAGAGGCTCCCCGATCCGATGATGATCGACGCACGGAATTCCAGCGTCGGCACACCCGAGTCCCTCAGCACGCGGCCGACCTCCTGACGGCTCCGCAAGTGAGGGGAAAGACTCGTGTCTTGACCGAGCCCCCCGAGGTACACGATACGCCTCACACCCGCCCTCTCCGCGGCCCCGGCGAAATTCTCGGCGGCTCGCCGATCATCTTCCTCGAAGTCGCCCCGCGAACCCATGGAATGGACCATATAGTATGCCACGTCCACTCCCTCCATCGCCCGTTCCAGAGAGCGAGGATCGAGAACATCGCCCGCTACGACCTCCGTCGTCGGCGCCACTCTTGACGCCAGAGACTCCGGCCGCCGAGCCAGACAGCGCACGCGCTTGCCAGCCCGCTCTAGCTCTCGCAGCAGGCGCCCGCCCACATAACCCGTCGCGCCGGTCAGCAACGTCAGGCGCACCTCCCGAGCCGCCTCAGACTGCGTGTTTCTCGAGGCCCTTGCCATTTGCGCCATGTTCATCTCCAATTCAGCGGGTCCAGGGGCCAAAGGTAACCCCTGTCGTCATAGCGTTCAAAGGCCCCGGCGGTGGACCCTTTGTCCAATATTTGTCCAACAATGTACGTCTACAACCGAAATTGTCAATGGTACGCTAAAGAAACACTTGAACACATATTATACAGCGATAGACACTCACGTCCCGTGAACGCTTGGTCCCGTACCCTAGCCTGACCGAAACACATTGCCTGTATTATGGATCACAACAAGGTTGCCCAATATGAGTAATTGGCACCGTCCGGTAGTCGTGCTCAGCCGCTGCCTGGAACTGGAACCCGTACGCTACAACGCTCAGGTGATCCCGTATGATTTCGTGCGGCAACTCGAGCCCTGGGTGGACTTCTTGCCCGTATGTCCGGAGTTGGAGATCGGACTGGGCGTACCGCGCGACCCGGTACGCATCGTTGCCGTAGACGGTGAGGCGCGACTCGTTCAGCCGACTACGGACCGTGACGTGACTGAGGATATGGCTGGATTCTCCGACCGCTTCCTCTCGTCCTTGGGGGAAGTCGACGGGTTCATACTGAAGAACCGCTCGCCATCTTGCGGGATCAGCGACGTCAAGATCTACCAGGGGATGGACCCCTCGGCCTCTAGCAAAAAGGGCTCGGGACTGTTCGCCGGCCGGGTCTTGGAAGCGTTCCCCGGCCACGCGATCGAGGATGAGGGGCGACTCCGCAACTACCGGATCCGCGAGCACTTCCTGACCAAGCTGTTCAGCCTTGCCGCCCTCAGGCCGGTGCTGAAATCGCACTCAATGAAGGAACTCGTCCGCTTTCACTCCATGAACAAGTTCCTGCTCATGGCCTACAGCCAGAAGCAGCTGAGAATCCTGGGCCGCATCGTGGCTAATCCGGACAAGCGGCCGTTCGGCGAGCTGGCCGGTGACTACCAGAACAACTTCTGGGCTGCGATGGCAAAGCCGCCACGCTACACTTCCATGATCAACGCGTTTCAGCATGCGGCGGGTTACTTCTCGAAGAAACTCACGAGGAGGGAAAAGTCGCTGCTGGAAACTTCTCTCGATAGGTACCGCAACAAGCAGATGCCGGCCGCCGGGGTGACGGCCATCTTGAGAGCTTGGATCGCCAGGTTCGATGAGGACTATCTAGGGTCGCAGACCCTGTTCGACCCGTA
>JBDHAS010000280.1:0-7890 GCA_039588015.1 Gemmatimonadota bacterium
GCAGAAGGACGGCTCGTTGATGAGATCCCAGATCACCCCGCTCATGTCTTTGTAGCGCTGGGCGATGAGGGAAAGAAAGGTCTTCTGCGCGTCGATCGCACGCGGGTCGAGGTAAGGGTTCGCTCCGCCCCAACTGGGTGGGATGAACGCGAAAAACGTGAAGATGACCGGAATATCGTACTTGCGTGAGGTGAGCAGGAACGCATCGAGGGCCCGGAGGGCAGTCTCGTTGAACCGGCCGACCTCGGCCATGTAGTTGCGCCAGCCCGTCCAGATTCCAGTGCGGATCATGTTGATGCCGACGCGCTTCATCTGGGCGAAGTCGCGGTCCCAGACCCACGGGTTCGGCTCCAGCAGAAACCGACGATGCACGTCTGTTGCCATGTAAGACGTGCCGGTGACGATGAAGGGTTTGCCGTCTCTCAACAGCGTGTGAGCGTCCGTCGTGAACGGCGTCCCGCTCGCCAGCAGCTCGCGATCGAAGATCCAGAAACCGGTCTTCGCCTTCAGGCCGTCGAGCGCCGCATCTCTCGACTCGATCGCCGCATCGACGCGATAGAGGCCCGGCTGTAGGGCCGCGCCGGCATCCGCCTGCAGCGAAGCGCTAGCTGTGATAGCGAAGCCCGCGCCTTCCAGCGGCAGCGTCGTCTCCGCGATCGGATTGTCGCCGTCGTCGAACACCCTAACCCGGCACGAGGCATCCTTGCGGCGCTGCGAAGACGGCGACTTCAACGTCACTGTAATGGAAGGCGTCTCGCCATCGCGGTAACAGGCGAACGACGGTTGGGCGCGCAACCGATGCGCGCCGAGTGCGGCATCCCGTATCAGGCTCCTGAGCGCGGCGGCAGAGAGCGAGCCGTCCAGGTTAGCTAGTATCCAGCGGCCGCCGGCGTGGGGGCCCAGCAACCGATCGATGCGGACGATGGGCGCGGCAACGGCGTGCTCAGCGGCGCCCCGCACCGACACCAGGGGCTCCACAACTGCTTCGCGCGGTCCGTCGGAGCCGTCCTCGTCCGGGTACTCCTTTTCGCGTGTGAAACGATAGTAGAGCTCGTAGGCGGTCCGGGCGCTGACGGCACCGGCCAGCGTGCGCGAGTAATCGATGGCCGGATTCGAGTCGTACGTCGCAAGGCCGGTCAGATCCACGGGAAAAGCTTGGCTGATTCCCAACTGCTTGTGGTACGCGGTCTGCCGCGTCTCCGGGCGCCAGCCGCTCGCCTTTCTGCGCACCGGCACGGCGAGAGGCACACCGCCGATGTTCACCCAGTTGCCGCCGGACTCGAGATAGCCGAGCAGCCGCTCCCATGCTTCCTTGGGGAAGGCCGAGCCGTAGGCGCTAATGAAGACGTCGAAAGCTTGTGGGTCGAGCCGGTCGAGGTCATCGACGCGCAGCAGCGTCGCCTCGAATCCCTCCAGCGCCCGCTGCAAAGTTCGTTCATCCAGAGCCTGCACATCGATCGTCGGGAAGCCGGGCTCTGATAGCAGGGCGACCCGAGGCGTTCCGCGTGCCTGTAGATCGTTCTCCGGCACCAGGATCGCTTTGAGCGGCGGCGGTACAGTGCTGGCGATGGCAGCGGCGCCCATCGAGCGAACGAAGCTGCGACGATCGGTGACCGGCATGGCTACCTCACAGCGGCGTGGTCAGCAGTCTGCGGCGCTCGTCGTGCAGCGTCACGATCAGCTCGCCGAACAGCGTGTTGGCCCAAGCGAACCACGACCGCGTGAAGTTGGAGGGGTCATCCTTGTGGAAGGACTCGTGCATGAAGCCGGTACCGCCGTGCGTCCCCTTCAACATGCTCAGGCAGAAGCGTATCTCATCCTCATCGGCGCTGGTGAGCGCGCGCATCGTGATGCCGAGCGGCCAGATCATGTCGAGTCCCACGTGCGGGCCCCCGATGCCTTCGCCGGCCGTGCCCCGGAAGAAGTAGGGGTTGTCCTCGCTGAGGATGAGTCTCCTGGTCGCTTGGTATAGTCCGTCCGACGTCTCGACCGCACCCAGGTATGGAAGGGCGAGCAAGCTAGGGACGTTGGCGTCATCCATGAACAGCGCGTTGCCGAAGCCATCGACTTCGTAAGCGTAGACTCGTCCGCGTATCGGATGCTCGACCACCGCATAGTCACGGAGCGCCGCGGCGATCTCGCCCGCGAACTCCTCGCATTCCTCGGCGAACGCGCGATCACCTAGCTCCTCCCAGAAGATCTCGGCCAGCTGTCCCAACGCCACTACGGCAAACAGGTTCGATGGCACGAGGAACGGATAGACGCAGGCGTCGTCGGACGGCCGGAACATCGAATGGATGAGACCGACCTTTCTCGTCGGATTGCCGTAGCCGCCCAGCGGTACCGTGTCGTAGGACACAGCGGTGTGTCGCTGAAACTTGTACGGCCCGCGGTCGTTCAGACGCTGCTGCTCCCTCAGCGTCTTCACCACGAGTCTAGCGGCGGCCTGCCAGTCACCGTCGAGTACCGAGGCGTCGCCTGTCGTCTTCCAGTACCCGTGCGCAAGGCGAACGGGATAGCAGAGCGAGTCGATTTCGTATTTCCGTTCGTGTAATTCCGGCTTCATCTCGGTCAGGTCGCTCTCCCAACCACCGCCGGTCGGTCCGTCGTTGAAGGCGTTTGCGTATGGATCGATGAGGATGCACCGGGTCTGCCGGTTCACGACGCCCGCCAACAGGCTCTTCAGATCGTCGTCTTCGCCGGCCAACGGCAGGTACGGCCACACCTGTGCCGTCGAATCGCGCAGCCACATCGCGTGAATGTCGCCGGTGATCACGAAAGTGTCCGGGCGGCCATCCTTCATAGAGAAGCGAACCGTAGTGTCCAGCGTGTTGGGGTAGCAGTTCTCGAACATCCAGGCGAGCTCGGGGTCGGCGATGTCTCGTTTGACTCGCTCGATGGTCGCCTCCACGGCCTCGCTTGCGAAGTTCCGCTGGTCGACGGGCGGCCGCTTGGACGTGTAGTCCTGGGATCTCGATTCTAGGGCGGTCAGGCGACCCGCTCCAGCCGCGAGGCCCGCCATCGCCATACCGGTCGTACGGATCATCTCGCGACGTGAGATCATCGGTCGCGTCCTCCGCTCGGGTTCGGTCTTGGTTGGTGCGTCACCGCTGCGTCATAGATGGAGGCGCCGACATCGGTCCGGCTGCCCAACCCCTGTTGGGCGTGGGGCCCATCCTGAAGGCCAGGGTTCCGCCGGCCGTAACCTCATCGTGCGTGATGTAGCTGCGGTCAAGCGCTCGACCGTTCAGAGTTGCCGAGCGGATGTACTTGTTGGCAGACGAAGCGTCTGGCGCCTCTACGGTGAACCGTCGCCTTGCGCCTATGTCGCGTTGCCCGGCAGCCCGCTCGGCGTGGTGTCGAACAGCGCATCTGTGATCTGACGAACTCGCTCCTGTGTCTTCCACGGTGCGCCAGCGTAGCAATAGAGATAGGCGATGTGGTGGCTCGGTTCGTTTCCCTGTGCGTACTGGCCGATCATACCGCTGATGTCGGGGGGCGCGGTGCCTTCCAGCTCGGAAGACATCTCGAACAACTCGTCCAGCTTCGCGATGAAAGCCTCGCGGCCGCCCATCAGCTCGATCAAGCCTTGAACGTCGTGCGGGACGTACCACGAGTACTGCCAGGCGTTACCCTCGGTGTACTCGTCCTGCGTGTGCGACGCGGCGACCGGGGAGAAGGGCTCCTTCCAAGTGCCGTCCGACAGCCGGGCTCGCATGAAACCAGTATCCGGATCGAATACGTTGCGGTAGAACTCCGCGCGATCCCTGTATGTTATCGCGTCGTAATCCTCACCAACCGACTCGGCCATCTTCGAGATGCACCAGTCGTCGTAGGCGTACTCGAGCGTCTTTGAAACCGATTCTCTCTCCCAATCGGCAGGTATATAGCCGTAAGGACGCACCGGCCGGAGGCGGATCTCGGTTTCCCCCGCGGATTGACCATCGATCGATAGTTGGATGGCCAAAGGTGTTTCCTCTCGAACCGCGGGCGCGGGCATCAGGACGCGGTTGGGCCCGAACTGGAGGTCAAGATTGCGGACCCTTCCGTCCTCAATGCGCAGTTCCGCATTCGCGGGCGCGCTCAAGTGTTCGATATCCACCTTCACGACCTGACGGTTCTCTCGTCCTTCGCGCATGAAAGCGTACATGTTTTCGGCCGTCAGGCGCTGCTGCAACGGATGCTGGAACGTCATATACCAATCCTGCGTCCCGGCAGCTTCGCCTGTGACGCGGAGCGTCAGCCGCTCGCCGGCAGCCAGCCCGGTCGGGAGCGTTAGGAACATGAAGCCGAAAAGGTCGTCGTACTGATCGGTATGTGTTGCTCTGAACGACAGCCTGGCTCCGGTCGGACCTGTGACGCGGAAATTCTCGTCGGGTGGTCGCGGTCCACGGAAGCGCAGGACGGGCTGATCGTTGACGAAGAGATCGAAGCGATGGCGGTCTTCGCCCGCGTCGATCCCGGCTAGCCAAACGAAAGAGATTCGTTGACCGGCGGCCTCGAGAGGCACAGGCTCCGTCTCCCATTCGATCGATTTCCTGCCGTCTTCGGTACGGATCAAGAGAGCCGACCGGGCGTTCGGGTAGGGCGAGTGGTAGCGAATCGTGTCGCCACGCACCGATCGATCGTACCCATTGACCAGTGTGCCGTGCCGCGCCAGCTCCGTTTGGTTCACCTCGCCGACGCGGCGGAGGTTCGGTTGGCTCTCGCCTGCCTCGATCTCCGCCAACGACTTCGGCTCCGGCGGATTGTAGTAGCGTAGGCCGTGGTCCTCCTGCGTGGCACTCTCGATCATGGCGTCGAGCGCCTCACCCGGGTCGATGCGGGTTAGCCCCTTTGACCATGCTTCGAGGATGACGGGTACCGAATGGTAACCGATCATCGTGTTGGTCTCGTTGCCGGCGAGAGACCAAACCGGCAGCAGCCCGCCCTCACGATAGAAGGCCATCATCGATTGCACCAAATCCTCGACCCGCTGCGGCTGCACAAGTGTGAGCAGCGGGTGTTCGGCGCGGAACGTGTCCCAGAGCGAGAAGACCGTGTGGTTCGTGAAGACGCGGGTCCGATGCACGTCGCCGTCTGGCCCCCTGTAAGCGCCGTCGGTGTCGCAGAAGAGCTGCGGAGCGAGTAGCGCGTGGTAGAGAGCGGTGTACAAGAGAACCTTAGCGTCGCTGCCTGAGGTCGCCACCTGAACCTTCCCGAGCGCTCCGTTCCAGGCTTCGGTGGCTGCGCGCCGGACGGCGTCGAAGTCCCAGCCGGACACCTCGGCTCTGAGATTCTGCTTCGCGCCCTCGATGCTCACAGGCGAGATTCCGACTTTGACGACAATGCGGCGCCCGGGGGCGATGAACTGGAAGCAGCCTTTCACCCGCTCGCCGGTGAGTTCGTTACGCGTCCCCGGAGCCGTCCACTCGCTTTCGAGCCAGTGCGGGCCGAAGGGACGCGAGAAGCTCGCGGCGAAGTAGACTCTTTGATCGCGAGCCCACCCGGTGGACATCCGATAGCCGCTGATGAGCGTGGGACCCTCGACGTTGATCCGCGTCTCCGTGGGGCGATCCCAGTTGAGCGAGTGGCCGAGGTCGACCACGATCGATTCGCGCAGCCCGGTCGGTGGGGCCGGGAAGGCGTACCGGTGAACGCCAACGCGTTCAGTGGCGGTGAGCTCTGCGGTTATGCCGGTGTCCAGTAGATCGACGGAGTAGTAGCCAGGCGCGGCCTGCTCACGCTCGTGGGAGAAACGCGAGCCGACGTCTCCCAGCGGAGGTCCGGACGTGAAGGTCGGCGTGAGCAATATGTCGTACATGTCGCCGATGCCGGTGCCGCTCAAGTGAGTGTGGCTGAATCCCGCGATCCGGTCGCTGGACCAATGATAGCCCGAGCACCAGTCCCAGCCGTTGACGCCGTTATCGGGACTCAACTGAACCATCCCGAAGGGTACGTTGGCGCCTGGGTAGGTGTGTCCGTGGGCACCCGTTCCGATGAACGGGTCAACGTACTGCGTGAGGTCCTCGCCGCCCTGGTAAGGGGCGAGTCGGATTAAGGGCTCGGGCCAAGCCGCGAGGCCTGCCAGCGCGGCCCCGCTGGTCTTGAGCATCTGGCGCCGGGAGATCATCGGCATACTCGCTCACCGTCTCGTTCGTGGGTCTTGGTGGCTGTAAGCGGTATGGGGAGAGAATACCGCTCCGATGGTGCAGACGGCAATCGCTTCGTCGGGCTTCCGGAGGTGGCGCGAGTCGGCGGGCAACTGTATTAAAGGGCAGTCGAATTCACAGACCCGGGAGACCGTAAGCGATGCAGCTTGTAAGCCTCGACTGGTTGGTGGTCGCGATGTACGGCGCCGTCGCCCTGGCGGTAGGGCTCTTCTTCGCTCGCCGCGCCGGGAAGGGGATCGGGGAGTTCTTCCTCTCCGGTCGGAAGGCGCCATGGTGGCTTCTCGGCACGTCGATGGTGGCCACCACGTTCTCTACCGACACGCCGAACCTGGTCACCGACATGGTCCGCACGGGCGGCGTGAGCCAGAACTGGCTGTGGTGGGCATTTCTGATTACCGGAATGTGCACCGTTTTCTTCTACGCCAAGCTGTGGCGGCGGTCGGGGGCGTTTACCGACATCGGGTTCTACGAGCTGCGCTATTCGGGTAACATGGCGGCATTCCTGCGCGGTTTTCGTGCGATCTACCTGGGCGTCTTCTTCAACGTGATGATCATGGCCGCCGTCACGCTGGCTGCGATCAAGATCGCCGGCGTGCTGCTCGGCATCGACAAGTACACGACGGTGCTGATTGCTGGGACGGTAACGGTCCTCTACTCGGCGACCTCGGGTCTGTGGGGTGTGGTCGTCACCGATCTGCTGCTGTTCGTGATCGCCATGATCGGTTCGCTGGCGGCGGCCTATTTCGCCGTCGTTCAGCCCGAGGTCGGCGGGCTGGCCGGCTTGATCTCGCATCCGGCTCTGGAGGGCAAGCTATCGCTTCTGCCCGACTTCAGCGATTGGCGCGTAGCGCTGCCTGTGTTCATCATCCCGATCGCCGTACAGTGGTGGGCAACCTGGTATCCCGGCGCCGAGCCGGGCGGCGGCGGTTACGTGGCGCAGCGCATGCTGGCGGCGCGCAACGAGCGCGAGGCGATGAAGGCGACGTTGTGGTTCAACATCGCCCACTACGCGCTGCGGCCCTGGCCCTGGGTAGTCGTCGCGCTCGCTTCGTTGATCGTCTATCCGAATCTGGACGCCATCACCGCCCGTTTTCCCGGGCTCGATCCTTCGATCGTGCGCCACGACCTGGCGTACCCGGCCATGCTGGTGTTCCTGCCGCACGGGCTGCTGGGGCTCGTCGTCGCGTCGCTGGCCGCAGCCTACATGTCGACGATCAGCACGCACCTAAACTGGGGAGCGTCCTACGTCGTCGATGACGTCTACAAACGGTTCGTGGCCCCCGATCGCGACGACCGCCACTACGTGCGGGTAGCGCGGCTGTCGACGGTACTGTTGATCGTCCTGGCGGGGATGGTGTCGCTGTGGCTCGAGAACGCGTTGCAAGCGTTCCAGATCTTGCTGCAGATCGGAGCAGGGACCGGGCTGATTTTCTTGCTGCGCTGGTTCTGGTGGCGTATCAACGCCTGGAGCGAGCTGGCCGCGATGGTCATCTCGTTCCTGGTCGCGTTCTACCTGCAGTTCGTGCACCAGGCGCTGGGCTTCGAGCCGTTGCACCCCTCGCTGATGCTGGTGCTCGGGGTGGCGATCACAACCGCGGGCTGGCTCGCGGTGACGCTGGTCACGCCGGCTACCGACGCCGCCACCCTGCAGGCGTTCTACGATCGGATTCGCCCCTTCAACGCCGGCTGGAAGGCGGCGGTGCAGACCGGGCCGACAGAGGGCAGCTTCACGGCGGCG
>JBDHAS010000281.1:0-5835 GCA_039588015.1 Gemmatimonadota bacterium
GGGCGAGGTTCTCCTTGGCCCACTCCGCTCCCGCGCGCTTGGAGCCAACCACGCCGGCGTGTAGGTCGTGCAGCATGCGGCTGTAACTCAGTACGGCGAAGGTCTGATAGAATCGATTGTTGATCTGCTCTGGGTCCGCTAGGATCTCCCCACCCCAGGTGTTGATCGTCTCCAGGATTTCCTGGCGCAACGCCTCAGTCGGAATCGGATCTATCAACGCGGAAGGCTGCGGGCCCGCCAATACGACCCCCTTTTCACGAAGTATCCACCTGACGACGACCGTGTTGTCATGCGCAGACCTCTCCAACTCACGACTTCCGTGGTCGAGATACCAAAGCTTCTGGCCACTCTGTGCATACTCACGCAGAACAGAAACTGGAAAGTACGAGCCTTCGAGATGCTTCGCCCAGTCTGATTCAAGGTCATAGACCAGTTGGTGCATGGCCTGCAAGTCACGCACTTGCGAACCGGAAAGCTCCTGGTTGATGGCAACGATGAAATCGACATCGCTATGACTGTCAAAGCCGCCAACCGCGAATGAACCTTGCAGCCAGGCGGCGGTGAAGTCGTCACCTAACACTTGTCCAACACGGTTCACCAATTCTTGCAAGACCGCATTGAGCGCCGGATACGGTGTCGGAGGCTTCATGATGCGCGTCGGAGCGCTCGTGTACCCACGGCCACGAGAATCAGACCTACAGACCTCCTATGCCTTGGCCCAAGCCAAGGTGCTCATCGTCCTCACCATTGTTGTCGCTCAAATGCACGTACCGGATTCGGTTACCCAACGACGCTATCCACTCCACTACAGGCGTGTCCGAGTTACAGTGTGCGTGGCCGATATCGAGGTTTGCGTGCAGGTTGGGGCTATCGACCTGGTCTACGATGCCAGATAGAACGCTGGGCCCTTCCTCCAACAAGTTCTCGAGATGAACATGGATGTCACGAGGAACCCGCTTCATGAACGCGCTCCAGAACCCTGCCGACGTTTTGATCCACGACTCCTCAGGATTGGTCCTCGGGACCCGACCGTCATGATATACAATGTCCTTTGCACCGATTTGCGGAGCGATTTCAAACCCTTCCTGAATCCGACGTCTCGCCGTTTCCCTGACGAGCGGATCGAATGAACCCGGGTTGAGATCGCCAAAAGGCCCATGCATCGCGATAAGAGGCAGACCTGCCACTATGTCTGCCGTCTTCCTGATTAACGCCGGGTTCGAGAGTGCCTTGGGATGATAGAAGGCCTGCACTTCAATCCCCAAGCCGCGTTGCCGACAAAGATCTACGACGTTTTCAGGTTTGGTGTCGTCGCATATCAACACGCACTTCATGGTGATCCCCTACGCTGACCGGCTTTGCATTTAGCGTCTCAGCTTCGGGCTTGTGCTTCATCCCCCCAGGATAACCCCATCTAGCTTCCAACTCCGTGCGCAAGACTGTTGAGGTACGGCAGGATCTCGCTTGAATAGTACGGCTCCTGCGTCCCCCAAAAGATGTAGTCCAGCCGCAAGTGCTCCTTCGCATACTTGTACAACTCGTCGACCGTCACGCGCTCCCCCGTGGTGGGATTCCTATCCTCGAGGTTTCCCCATTGCACGGCGACGCCGGCCACGGTGTTTGCCCCGCGAGTAGATATGAGCGCGTAACTGTGAATCTGCTGCCATCTGCGGTGCGGCAGAAGATCAGGCCCGCCGACGCCGGCGCCAATATCGTCCGCGTGCTCATAAACCCCCCGGAGGTAACCGTGGTCATTCCCGGGAAGCCACTCCCCCGGCATGAAGTTGGCGTACTGGACTACTTGGGACCGGCCAAAAGCGTCCCGGGCGGCAGCCATGAGGATCTTTACGCCCTGGAAGTAACCCTCAAAGGTGAAACCCGGGGGGTGAAGTTCACCGCTCTCGCCGAATCCGACAGATGTCTCCGGCAGGCTCAAGCCTTCAATCCGCCCGTCGAGTTCCTGGCCTAGCACCTGGAGTAGCTTGATGAAGCGAGCGCGTACTACGGGGTCCCACCGGCGCGCCACCCACCCTTCAGCGATCGGGACCGTCTCGTCGTCATCTTCGAAGGAATACTGACGCGCCACACCGCCGCCAAACTCCGGGTCGCTGCGCAGATAGTCGGGCACGTTGACGATCGCTTCTTCAAAGGAGACGTCCTGGAGCTGGACGAAAAGCTTCTTGCCATGTCGTTCTAGGAACGCGAGGTCTTCAAGTACCGGTCGAAGATCATAACGATCTCGGTCCGGCTCCAATTCCTGCCACCTGTACTTCAGTTGCGCGCCGACGATCGATTCCGCCCCGAGAAATCCGGCCTCAGAAATTCGGGAGCGCTCCACACCGAAGTAGATGAAGTTCTCTGGCGCTTTCACTTCCTGAGGCGTCTGCGCGCAGCCGCAGGCGACGGCGCCAGCCAGTACGAGAAGTCCACAGACGAGAACCTTCTTAAGCCTTCTCACCCTTTGATTTCCTTTGGCGGCCTAACGGCCCGGTTACTCAGCCGCGCCCAACAGCCTCGAAAGGCCTTCCGGGTAAAGCGGAGCCGCAAGCGGATCATCTAGGTCGACCCACCGTGCCGGTCCATCCCAACCAGGCTCGCTGAGTGGTAATTCCGCATTGGTGTACAGATCTGCGTCTACGAAACTGGCATCGAACACGAAGATGATCTCATGTCCAGGCCGACCTCGGTAGGTGAAGACGTTCTCGAGTACGCCCAGTTGGACCGGCTCGGCGATCTCGACGCCCAGCTCCTCCCGAATCTCGCGGCGAAGCGCGTCGACGGAGCTCTCACCGAACTCGACGGCACCCCCGAGCGGACGAAAGAACGCCTCGTTCTTCACATCGTCGAAGCCCCGGGCAACCAAGATTCTGCTGCCGCTACGGAAGACACAGATCACGAGATGTCGGATGGACGGCAAATCGAGCCACCTCCTGCTCACCCGCCGGAATACAATTCTGTGCTCAGGTACTTCATCCCCGAATCAACGGCAATCGTCACGACTGTTCGGTCAGGTCCCAGACGTTCGGCGACACGCAACGCCACCGCCACGTTACCGCCCGTGGACGTTCCCGCAAAGATGCCTTCATGGAGCGCGAGGTGCCGGGCGGTCGCCATTGCCTCCTGAGTCGAAACCGTCTGGATCTCGTCGGCGAGCGTTTCGTTCCATAACGGCACAACGAACCCGGCGCCGGTGCCTTCGATCTTGTGAGACCCGCTCGGCCCGCCCGACAACACCGCCGATTCCTCAGGCTCTACCGCGACAACGTGCACCACTTCGTTGTGGGCTCGCAGGCGCTTTGAGATCCCCCGCAGTGACCCGGCCGTACCGACGCTCTGGACGAAGGCGCTGACCTGCCCGTTCGTTTGCTCCCACATCTCATCACCCATTCGTTCGTAGCTGGACAGCTGATCAGTGTTGTTCAACTGATCCGTCCAATAGCTCCCAGGAGCGGATGCCAGTCTTCTCGCAGTCTCGATCAGCTCGAGTGTAAGAGCTTTGGTCGTTCCGCCGGTCGGGCTGGGTACGAGTGTGAGCTGAGCACCCAACGCAGCCATGTGGTCCCGCTTCTCCTTGCTGAACGCCTCGGAGGTCACGATATGAAGCGGGATACGCTTCGCGGCGCACACAAAGGCGAGCGACACGCCGGTGCTTCCACCCGTGTACTCGACCACCGAACCGCCCGGCCGCAGCCGTCCATCCGCCTCGGCCGCTTCCACCATCGCCAGCGCCATACGGTCCTTCATGCTCCCTGTCGGGTTTTCGTATTCCAGCTTGACCAGAATCCGGGCGCTCTTCTCCGGGACGATGTGCCGTAGCGGAATGAGCTTCGTTCGGCCGATAGTGTCGAGTACGGTCACGGTTGCCCTCCCTCTCATGATGATCTCTGACTCTGTTGTCAGCGGAGCGCAGCAAGGCCAAACGCCAGAGACGACTGCATGTAGATCAAGCGAGAAGCATGGCTCTAGTTGGCGTCGAAGAGCGGCGCAGTAGCGAACAACGGCAAAACAGCTTGTGGGTTACACACGTTTCTCGGCAGCGCGGTCGGGCGTCTGTTTCTATTTCGGCCTACCCAACCAAGCTTGCGCTTCGTCAAGCGTCTGAAAGACCTCGACCTTCATCGGAACACGCTCCGCCAGGACCGCCAACATTCTCATCATTCCGTACGAGGCCGGTTTGGATGCGACCACAGCCCAACGCGTCCCCGCCATCAAATGCGACAGAGACTCGAGATGCGCGACCATTTGCTTGGCCTGGGTGACGGTGATCGGCGTCCCGATCTTGCTGTGGTCTGAAAGAACGTCGAAGCCCGGCTCAAAATCCGGATCGTTAACAGAATCGTCGACGCCTTTCACGATGTCCTCGATCGTGAAGTCACCCACCACCTTCGCAACGACCAATCGCTGGCGCTTGTCAATTCGTACCTGGATGGGCATTGCTCGCAGCCGCCTGAGTTCCTGCGTTCTCAACTGCGCCCCGACTATGGGCACGATCGAGTGACAATCTAAGGACTCGCCACCGATGGCGCCCGCGCCTATGAAAACGCTGGTTATGCGGCGATTCCCCGCGGTTAGATGTCGTTAGAGTAACGTGATGATCGTCAAGTGGCCCGGCCGAAGCGTTTGGGCGTGGAGAACCATGGATGGGGGCCGAATTGATTCCGAGGCACCGGCTCGCCGCGGGTCACGTACCACTCAAAGCCTCTCACCACGGAGGCCAGATAACTCCTGAGCATGGGGCGAATTCGGAGGATGTGTGGGAGCCAGCGAACCGCGACCGGCAAATCTTGAAGCACATGCGGATACACCGCAATTCTCAGAGTGCAGTCCTGATTGTGGCTTGGCAGGATGCGCCACGATACGAACGACGACCTCCCTCCGCGCCTACCGATCTCGAGGTCGTAGCCGGTCCCGTCGATCCATCGACAGAACCGGCGCTCAAATACCCACCCGCTCAGGTAGTGAATCTCATCCCGCGACCCGGCACCGGGCCACTCATCAACGGGGTTCTTCTCACAGAAGGGATGGCAGGGCTCGAGGTTTCCAGGCATCGAGATTGCGGCCCAGACCTTCTCCGCCGGCGCCGCAATCGGTTGTGCGACTGCAACCGGCCATTTGAATCCGGGCTTAGGATCTTCGAGCAGTGGCATGGTGCGCTCCGTGTAGTGTCGCATGAGGGCGCAACGCCGGCTACATCGCTTGTCGGGCAGAGTCGGCCCTAGCTCCAAGCAGCTTCGGAGAAGCGCATCCAGCTTCTAGACCGTCCTGGCCGCCCTCCCTTTTCTGAAGCCACCAGCGGCCTCGTGCCGCCGAAGCTCGGCTTCAATGAACGCGTCGATCGGAGCGATGCGGGGACCCAAATCCAGTTCCTGCCCCACGCGCTTTGCGTCAAGGAGAGCCTGGATCTCAACTAGGAGGTCCGTAGAGTCGATCGTCGGTTCGAGCATGCGCTCGACGTTGATCGAGAGGTACCACTCGGGCTTGCGTACGTATAGGAAGCGCACGTCGAAGTCGCTGTCCACCGAGGCAAAGCCCCATGCGCGGCTGCCAGACTCTACCGCGTAGCAAACGCGCACGACCTCGGCCTTCTCCAGGCCCGAAAGCCGAGCCAAGATCATCTTCTTTACCGTCACTGTATCGCTCAACGGATCTCCCCACCGGTTATGCGCTTCAGCCGCGCCTCACCGGAGCGCGCTGGGTCACGCCGGAAATGGCCACAGGCAACTGCTGCAACCCTATACCTCCCAGCGTATCTGTGTCCCTAGCGCGTCACGGACGCGGTCTATCTAACGCTGCGTCCGATTTTCGCAGCACCAGGCAAGCTTCAAACCTCATCCA
>JBDHAS010000282.1:0-4714 GCA_039588015.1 Gemmatimonadota bacterium
CACCGCATGGAGGAGCGCGGGTGGATCGACTCGGAATGGGGGCATTCCGAGTTGGGGAAACGCGCCCGATTCTATCGGCTGACCCAAACAGGCCGCCGGCGCCTCAAGGTGGAAGTGGCTAGTTGGATAAGCTACGCCGAGGCAGTGTTCAAGGTCCTCCAACCGGTTCCAGCATGACGAACTACAGTAACCTCTGGCGGCCGGGGACGCGCAACAAAGGCCGAATCAGGCAAGAGGTCGAGGAAGAGATTCAGCTCCACCTGGCAGCCCGCATCGCGGAACTGCAGCGGCAGGGCCTCAGCCCAGAGGCAGCTCGCGAGGAAGCGTTGCGCTTGTTCGGCGATGTAGAACAGACGCGCAAAGTGTGTATGGAGAGCGATTGGCGAAGGGAGCGGCAGGTGCGGCGCCGGGAATACTACGGAGAGATGAAGCGGGACGTCGTCCATGCACTGCGCCAGTTGAGGCGCCGGCCCGGCTTCGCACTCGTGGCCGTTCTGACTCTGGGGGTCGGGATCGGTGCGAACACGGCGGTCTTCAGCGCGGCGGACCACGTTCTGCTGCGACCGCTGCCGTATGCGGACATCGAGCGCGCGGTTACGCTGTGGGAAACAGAGCGTGGCACGAGCACCGACCACAAGGAGGTGTCGCCCGGCAACCTGCTCGAGTGGCGTGAGCGTAACTCGAGCTTCGAGTATCTCGCCGTCGCGGAGCCGTACGGTTTCGACATCACGGGCGACGGGCCCCCGCAACCGCTCCACGCCTGGCTGGTCTCCGAAGGGTTCTTCGAGGCGCTCGGGATCGAGCCTATCCTGGGCAGGAACTTCGTGGCCGAGGAGTTCCAACCGAACAGCGGCTTCGTGGTCCTTCTCTCTCACGGCCTGTGGCAACGCCAGTACGGTGGTCGTCCATCCATCGTCGGTCAAACGATCCAGATCGATCATCAAGCTGCGACCGTGGTGGGCGTTCTTCCGCCGGAGCTCGAGTACCCGCAGCCGCGGGATATCTGGGCGCCGAAGTGGTTTCGGGAGTCGGAGCTGAACGACCGCTACTCGGATTACATGTTCGCCGTCGGCCGACTGGTACCCGGGCCTACCGTGGCGAGCGCCCAAGCGGACATGGATCGGGTCGCGGCAGCGATGGCCGAGGAGTACCCACGCTCGAACACCAACACCGGTGTGAACGTGATCCCGTTGAGCCAGCAGATCCTGGGAGACGTCCGACCCGCCCTGCTGGTCCTGCTCGCCGCTGTCGGCTTCCTGCTACTGATCGCTTGCGCCAACGTCGCCACGCTGCTGCTGGCGCGTGGCGTCGAAAGAGAGCGTGAGTTCGGGCTGCGGGCGGCCCTGGGTGCCGGGCGCCCGCGGCTGGTCCGTCAGCTGATCAGCGAGAGCGTACTGCTGTCCGCCGCGGGAGGCGTAGTAGGGTTGTTGCTCGCGCACGTGGGAGTGCGCGCCCTCACGGCGTTGATTCCACCGGAGCTTCCCCGCGTCGGTGCGATCGCGATCGACGGCCGAGTTATGGCTTTCGCCGTCATCATCACCGTGTTGACCGCGCTGCTGTTCGGGCTCGCCCCGTCTATTCGGTTCACGCGGCCGGACCTGCGCGCCGCTCTGGCGGCGGGCGAGCGCTCTTCTGGCGGCGGGCGTCAGCGCACGCGACTTCACCGGGTTCTGGTCGTCAGCGAGATCGCCCTGGCGTTGATGCTCTTGGTGGGCGCGGGGCTTTTGATCCGCAGTTACGCCGACCTAGTGGACAACGAGCTCGGCTTCGCGACGGCGAACCGCGCCACGATTCAGCTGTTCCTGTACGACCAGAACCCGACGCCTCAGCAGCGCTATCAACGCGCCATCGAGATGGAGGAGCGGTTCGAGGCGACTCCCGGTGTCGCGAACGTCGCCATCGTCTCGGCCCTTCCTTTCCATCCCCACAAGATCGCTGCCGACGCTACGCTGCGTATCGAAGGACGTCCCGAGCCCGCTCCAGGCGAGGAGCGGCAGGTGTTCACGACGGTGGTATCGCCCGACCTGTTCCGCCTGATGGGAATCCCGCTGCGGTCGGGCCGCGAGTTCAGGCCCGAAGATCGCGCCGACGCCGTGCCGGTAGCGATCATCAACGAGTCCTTGCGCAGGCGTTTCTTCCCGGACGAGAACCCTATCGGCAGGCGGGTCAGGATCGGGGTGATGGCTGCGCCCGTTACCTGGGAGATTGTCGGTGTCGTGGCCGACGTTCGTCCCACGACACTGGACAGCGACCCGCAACCCGAACTGTTCGTGCCGTTCGCCCAATCGATGACCGGCTCCGTGACGTTCGTCGTCGAGACCCAAAGAGACGCAGCGGCGCTCATGCCGACGCTGCGAAACCAGCTATGGCAGGTCGATCCGAACCAGACGATCTACTATGCCGCCACGATCGAGGAGCTCATCTCCGACACGCTGGTCGAGCGGCGTTTCCATCTGGTTCTGCTGGCGGCCTTCTCGGCCGTCGCGTTGGTGTTGGCAACCATCGGTATCTACGGACTGATCAGCTTCTCGGCGAGTCGCCGCACCAACGAGATCGGTGTGCGCATCGCGCTGGGCGCGCGCAATTCCGATGTGGTCGGCATGATACTGCGGGATGGAATTCGCATGGGCCTGGCCGGCGTAGCGATCGGCGTCGCGGGGGCCTTCGCTCTGACGCGATTCATGGAGACCATGCTCTACGGAGTGGCGCCCACCGACGTACTGACATATGCGTCCACCGCCGCTCTAATGCTCGGCGTGTCGGCACTGGCCGCCTACGTTCCCGCTCAACGCGCCGCGCAGGGTGATCCGTTGACGGCGCTGCGAGAGGAGTAGCAACCGCACCGCGAGGTCGTCCGCCTACGCCATCAAAGGATACGTGAGCGGAAACGGATCATTGCCACCCCGGGAAACCGCTCGCATCTTCCCATCACAATCCTCGACCTATGACCTCCGAACCCAACCACGGAGAGACACATGGCGCCCATCGATCAGCAGGGTAATTCGGCGGGTTGGCCGGAGCTTCCGTACACGCAGTGGGGGGACACACTCGAAACGCTGCACATGTGGTCCCAGATCGTCGGCAAGGTCCGGATGGAACTCTCTCCCTGGGTCAACCACTCCTGGAGCGTGCCGCTCTACGTGACCTCGCGCGGGCTCACGACCTCCCCGATCCCGTACGGCGGTCGCACGTTCGAGATCGATTTCGATTTCGAGGATCACCGACTCCCAATTCGGGTCAGTGACGGTCAGACCAGATCACTGGCGCTCGAGCCGAAAAGCGTCGCGCGGTTCTACCACGAGTTGCTGGGGGCGCTGTCGGAGCTGGGCATCGACGTATCGATCCACCCGATGCCCAACGAGATCGCCGAGCCGACCCCGTTTCCGCAGGACGAGGTGCACGGGACGTACGACCCCGAGCACGCGCGCCGCATCTCGGGCGCGCTAGTTCAATCCGACCGCGTCATGAAGGCATTCCGAGCTCGCTTCACCGGCAAGGTCAGCCCCGTCCACTTCTTCTGGGGAGGCTTCGATCTGGCCGTCACGCGGTTTTCGGGCCGGGAGGCGCCCGAACACCCGGGCGGAATCCCAAACCTGCCCGACGAGATCACGCGGGAGGCGTACTCGCACGAGGTTACCAGCTGCGGCTTCTGGCTGGGTAACCGGGGAGCGCCGGACCCGATCTTCTACGCGTACGCGTATCCGACGCCCGACGGCTTCTCGGAGGCCTCCGTGCGACCCGAAGCCGCGTTCTGGCTGGCGGACCTAGGAGAGTTCGTGCTGCCCTACGAGGCGGTGCGCACCGCCGATTCGCCCGACGACGCGCTCGAGGCCTTCTTCGAGAGCACGCACGCGGCGGCGGCCGACCTCGCGGGCTGGGACCGCGAGCACCTCGAGTGGCAGCGCGACTTCCGTCCCCTGCCCCGCTACCGGCGGTAGCCGTTCGCTGCCGGTTCCGCCGCGTCTAGTTCCTGGTATAGACCGTCCGGGTCGTAGACGGGGGGCCACCGAGCGTACCACATCTCGTCGTTTCAACCACGAGCGACGGCGACCACGCCGCCAGCCGCGGCGGTAGGAGCGATAGGGTCTGCGTCACTTCGCACGTGACGGTTTGCCCGTCCCCGGCGTCGGGCTCGGCGTGCATCGTCGTGATGACCAGCTCGTCGCCCTCCCACGCCGTCGTCGATACCTGCACCTGCATGCCACGGCCCATCAGGACCGTGTTCCGGGTCTCGGATCCGTCGAGCGAGTAGCGAAACTTCATGCTCGGTTGCAGGTCCGCTCGGCTGTAGAACGCGCGCTCGACCGTCAGCGTGTTCGAGCTCTGTTGCACGGTGAAGACGTCGCCCCACCCGCTCCCCAGGGAACCGCCCGGACCACCGCCACTGCCTCGTCCGGTCGGCGGCGCGACAACCGTCCACGCGCCGGAAAAGTCGGGCCTTTCCTGCGCTTGAGCGTCAGTAGCGAGCATTCCCGCGGCGAACGCAAGCAATACGACCGTTGATCTTTTCATCCGATATCTCCTCGCGGGCTCAGCGCGGCGCCCTGGTCTAGCGATCGCGGCGCGGCGGTGTGTAAGGATCATCGGTACCGCGCGGGACATTCGGGTATACCTCCGTCGACGCCTCGAACTCGGCGACGATCCGATCCATCACGCTCATCACCCAAGGATTGAAGTCCTTCACGTCGGTCTCTTCCTTGGGATCGGACCTCAG
>JBDHAS010000283.1:0-4699 GCA_039588015.1 Gemmatimonadota bacterium
GCCAGCCGGATCCGTTTTGGCGACCAAACTGGCCGCGAGCGGCAAGCGAATCGTTCTCCTCGACCAGGGCCCCAGTTACTCGGAGGCAGAGCGAGCTGACATGCTGCGCCGGGGCCTCGAGACGCTGAACGACTACGCCGACTACAACGACGAGGCGTCGGCCGGGACTGTTACACCGTACACATCGGCCGAAGCGGGCGGGCAAGTTGTCGATTGGGCGGCGCAGAGGCTGTTCGGCATCGGTGGGACGGCGCTGCACTTCGAGGCCATCATGGGCCGCCCTCTCGCGGGCGATCTAAAGGTGCGATCCCTCTACGGTTTCGGGCGCGACTGGCCTATCGACTACGAGGAGCTCGAGCCCTGGCTGTTGAGAGGCGAGCAGGAAGTCGGGGTGGCCGCGAACCAAGACAATCCTTACGCTTCACCCAGATCGGGCCCATTCCCGATGACCGGTCACGCGTTCTCCTACTTCGATCGAGAGATCTTCGGTCCTGCACTGGCGAGCCTCGGCATCACCGGTCACACGTCACCCCGAGGAATCCCGACAGAGCCGTATCGCGGCCGCTCGGAGTGCTTGGCGTGCCGTGCTTGCAAGTTCTGCCCATCCGGAGCGCGCTACTCGGCGGACCGCGTTCACGTCCCGATGATCGACGGGCAAGAGAACGTGACCATCCTTCCGGACGTGAGCCTCAGGCGGCTTGAAACTTCGTCCGCCGGTGATCGCATCGTCGCGGCCCATGCGGTGCGCGTGGAGGATGGCTCCCCGCTGGTCATCCGGGCAGAACGATTCATCGTCGCCTTGGGCGGAGTCGAGACGCCGCGCCTGCTATTGCTCTCAGCCGGTGGGGGCACCGCGAGCGCGGGCTTGGGGAACATGGGGGGACAGTTGGGTCGGGGGTTCAGCGACCACGTCCACCCCTACGTCACGTGCGATCTCGGCCAACACGCCGGGAGCCGGTTGGGCTTCGAGACGATGGTCACCGAGCATTTCAGAACGGACGTGGACCGGCGCGAGGAGAACACGTACTGGATGCTCGGATCGCCGGCGATGGATTGGTTCCCCATCGGGGTCGAGGGTGCGACGTGGGCGATGCGAGGAGATGTGCTCTCTCTCGATGCGCTGCGCGAGAGCATACCGCGCACGGTGACGCTCTCGGGCATGGTCGAACTGGAAGGGAGGGCCGTGCTCGAGCTAGATCACGACAGCCTCGATGCATTCGGTTCGCCGGTCGCCAAGGTCACGATGACGCTCACCGATAGGGACCGCCGGACGCCGGCGCGAATGGGCGAAGATGTGGCCCGGATCGGTGAGGCGATGGGTATTACGAATTTGGCTGAGATCTCACCGCCGGAGATGGGCCTGGGCTATCACCCGTCGGGTGCCACCGCCATGGCCGATTCACCGGATGATGGCGTCTGCGACCGGGACCTCAAGGTGTTCGGTACCGACAACCTGTACGTCGTGAGCAATTCGGTCTTCCCCCATATGGGTGCCAATCCGCCCACATTGACGATCATCGCGCTGGCTCTTCGGCTCGCCGCGCACCTGGAAGGGAGAGGCGCCGCATGAGTGGACAGGACTGGAAGCGTCGCGAGTTCATCAAGGTGATGATGTCGCTGCCGCTGGGCTACTACGCCGCGGGGTGTGCGGTCGACTCCGGTACTCCTACGCAGGAGTCTTTGGGCAAACTCGTGCTGGCGCTGGGGCCGTGGTCGGAAGGTGATAGGGAGCGGGCGGAGGAATTCGCGGCTCGGTTCCTTGCCGCGGAACAGATTGTCGGCCTCTATCTGCCCGAGTCGCAGGGAGCGATCGAGAGCTTGGCGGGCCGCATCCCGGACGGCTCGATGGCGATAGGGGAGCTCGACCTGTCGGCCTTGTCGACGGAGGAACGCGAGTTCGCCGTAACGTTCGTGCAGCAGCTCTACAGCTTCATCGAGGTGCGGTTCGACATTTCGAAGGAACCGCGTTGGGGCGAATGCCTGGGCGATCGGACGCGATACACGCAGGTTCCTGAATGATGTAGCGGGCTAGTCGGTTCGTGGCGCCGGTGCCTCCATGAGATCCACTCTGGCCTGCTCGTTATCCCTTCGGCAAGGACTGGATGAACTTGCCCACCAGATTGATGATCGCCCCTTCGTACTTCCATCCTGCCTCCGCCGGCAGCTCGTACAGCGGATCCGCCGTAGTGACAATGATCATGTCGAGTTCATCCAGCAGGACGATCAGGTTTCCGCCATGTCCCGCCGCGTAGTCGAAATGATGATCGCCCGCCGTGGCGGACCACCACTGATAGCCATACCCGATATCACTGAAATAGCGGCCCTTACTGCTCGGCATCTCCCCAGTACGACTGATACTCTCCGAATACCGTTGTAGTGATTCCTCCACCCAGTCGGCGGAAATCACACGCTTCCCGTCGTATAGGCCGTCGTTGAGATACAACGAGCCAAACTTCGCCATATCACGTGCCGTAACGGAGATCTCGAAACAGCCGAAGTTGTATCCATCCGCATCGCGGCTCCAAGCGCCGACTTTCGAGTCAATCGGCGAGAAAAGATGCTTCTGGGCATAGGGCTCGAGGTCGCTGCCGATCGCGCGTGCGACGATGATCGCTAGAAGATGAGACGTCAGATTGCTGTACCTGAACTCCGTTCCAGGATCGCTCAGGAGAGGGAACCCAACGACGTAGGGAATCCAGTGCCAGTCGTCGCTGAAGAAGAGACTATCCAAGTACTGACGAGTCAGTTCGTCATCGGGATATCCGGCACGCATCTGTAATAGATCACGGATCGTGATTTCGTGCTTTCGTGGATCAGTGACCTGGTCGGCGAGCTCAGGAAAGAACTCCATCATCTTCTGATCCACGCTCGTCAGATAGCCCTGATCCAACGCCAACCCAACCAAGGCCGACGTATAGCTCTTCGTCACCGACTGCCGGGCTGACAACTGATCGACCGCCCCTTCATTGTAGTACCGTTCAGCGATCAAGTGGCCGTTCTTGGTCACCAACAGACCGAAGAGCGTGGACAATCCGGTCCCCTCGAGATAGAACTCCGCCACGAGCATCGGATCCAGCCCCTGCTCTGCAGGTGTCGATACCTTCCAATCATCCCCGAGTAACGGTGTATAATCGACCGATTCCAGCTCCTCCGTCCGAGGTCGCAACATCTCCGCAATCTTGGGACGAGTCTTCTTAATTCGCTCGTAGTCCAGCTTCAGTCCCAGCGGCCCGAGGGCCTGAGCGAAGCTGTCGTAGACGGCTTTGACGTCATCGAAAGGAGCCGAAACGGATTCCAACGCAGTATTCCCGAAGTTGTTCCTCAAATGCTTGTTCGCACCATGGTCCAACAGAGCCTTGACGATCTCCGTACGGCAAAGGAAAGCGGCGGCGTGAAGTGCCGGCGCTCCATCGTTGTTGGTGAGGTCGAGATCAGCCCCGGCGTCGATCAACGCCGCGGCCACTTCGGTCCTGCCAAACGTCGCTGCGATGATCAGTGGCGTGGACCCCCACGCATCCTTTTCATCCAGGTCAGAACCGGCCTCGATGTGCTGCCGAACGGCTTCGATATTTCCCTGCAGGGCTGCCAGGTGGAGGCTTACACTCGGAGTTGGATTCTCCTGTCCGCAAACTGGCAACGGTGTGAGGAGTGTGAATGCAAGCATCACCGTCGTGACTGTTCTCATTCGTGATTCCTCCCATGCGGGGTGCCACATCGTGGATTGTAGCGGGGAGCGTAACACTCTTCCCGTTTGGTGACCAGTATTGTGCGGCGAAGGACTCCTAGGCAGACATGCGACGCCCCCAGAAATAAGAGCGAGGAGTGAAAACCGCGTTCGCGCACAATCGCATGACATAGCCGCCTGCGGCGAAAATACCGGCAGCGCCGAGCCACGCGGTACGAGGCCAGACAAGAATTAGGACGAAGACTGGCAGAAAACAGGACGTCGGGGTACCGACCGCCCGCCTGAGTCATTACAATTCAACGCACGGAGGGCTAGACCTAATTGGCAAGGCAGCGGTCTTGAAAACCGCCGGGGGAAACCCCTTCCGGGTTCGAATCCCGGGCCCTCCGCTTAGTGTTTCCAATGCTTTCTCCCTCACACGTTGCGCTCAGGGCCGGGCGTTGGGCACACAAATGGGCACAACAGCGACGGTCCGGCAATCTGACCACACAGTTTCTGGGGCGTTGTTGCATGGCTCGGAACTGAGCCCAGGTCCGCGTTCCCCGAGAGGATGTCACGCCGCTCGGTAGCTGTCGGGCATCCCGAGACAGGTCATCGTGTTGAGAATCTTGCACGCGAGTTGCACCTCCACCCGTTGGCCCGCCCGGGTGCGACTCCTCATGCCTCGGCCGATGATCGTCTTGTATCGATAGATCGCGTTCTCGACCATGCTGCGCTTACTGTAGCCCGATCGCTTGTGCCACTCGCGTCGACCGAGTCTGCGGATGGAGCGGATGTTCCGATTCCTCTCCTTCAATGCGGCCGACGGCCTTGGACTCAGCTGGGCGTTGCGCCCAGGTGGGATGAGCACACTTACGGCTCGTCCCTCGCCCTTCGATTGAGCCGCCTCGTAAACACCCTCGGTGTCGTAGGCGCCATCTGCAGACACGGACGCCACCTGATCGTCGATTTGCCCAAGCAGGGAGGGTACCCTAGCCGAGTCACGCGTTCGGTGACTGGTCAGATCCGAGGCCA
>JBDHAS010000284.1:0-4697 GCA_039588015.1 Gemmatimonadota bacterium
GTATCGAGGGTCGGGCCGAAGTCGCTGGAGCCCGGCGCTGACCCCAGGACCTTCGAATGCGTGAGGGGCCCATAGCGCTCGGTCCAGATCTCGAACGCGCCCGTCCAGAACTCGACTTCCCCTTCAACGTCTATATCGCCGATGCGGAGAAAGCGCTCGCGGAACGGCGCGAAGTCGCCCGAGGCCATAGTCGCGACGACGTTCGAGGTGATCTCCTCGATACCCTCGAGTCGAGCACGCGCCGCGGCATCGAGGCTGGGAAGTTGGACGAACGCCGCGGACACCTCGGGATCATGCGCCTGGATCATCAGCTGGCCGTTCCGCACGGCGACCTCGAACTCCATGCCCGAAGGCAGCCGGTATCGACCCGCGTAGCGGAGCAGTCGGGACTCGGCGAGCTCGACCTCCGCCGCCGGCAGTAGTTCGACTTCCTGTTCGCGGCCGAAGAGTAGCCGGACGATTCTGCGCTCCACCCGTCGATTGGCGCTCTCGTTCGTGGCGAAAATCAAGACTACGCCTTCATCCACGTAGCGCCGGAAATCGGCGAAGAAGTAACCGTTCCCTCCGTCGTGCCAGATGAGGTCCGTGCCGCGCGAGGTCGGGGTTATCGCCCAGCCGTAGCCGTAGAACGATGTCGCTTCCTCGTCCTCCGGCACGTGGGGCGTGAACATCTTGTCCCGCGACGCCTCAGCGAGGACGGCGTCGCCTCCCAGGGCGACGTGCCAGCGATAGAGGTCGCCGACTGTGGACAGCAGGCCGCCGTTCGCCCGCAGGTTCCAGTAGGGGCCGTCCTCCGCCCAGTTCTTGTCCAGTGGGGTGCCCCAATCCTGACCAGCGCGGTACCCTCGAGCGACCTGCTCCTCAGGCCAATCGGGTAGGCGATAGCCCGTACGCGTCAGGCCGGCCGGTTCGAACAGCACGTCAGCGAGAAAGACTTCGTACGGTCGGCCGGACACCTTCTCGATGATCGTGCCCAGGAGGCTGTAGCCGGCGTTGGAGTAGCGGTGACGCGTGCCGGGTGCCCACAGAAGCTCCGAGCGCAACGCGATTCCGACGAGGGAATCTCTCGGCATGGCCGCGTAATCGTCGCCGAAGATATCCTCGAGGCCCGCCGAGTGTGTCAGCAGGTGGTGGATCGTCATCCCGGCTTTGTCCGTTGGGACCGCATCGAAATAGCGGCTGATCGGATCGCTGACATTCAACCTCCCCTCCTCCTCGAGCTTCAGGATCGCCGCGGCGGTGAATTGCTTGGTGAGGGAGCCGATGTCGAAGACTGTTTCCGGCGTGATCGGGAAACCGCGTTCCCGGTCGGCGAGGCCATACCCTTTATGGAGGATGACCTGGTCGTCCCTAGCCACCAGGACGGCGCCCGCGAAACCGAAGGCAGCGGCACGCGTGAGATATTCGTCTAGCCGGGTACCCAGTTCGCCGGCGACGACTCCGGAGTTTGTGTCGGCCTCCTGCCCAACCGCATCGGTGGCCAAGACGCCGTTGAGCGCGATGGCTGTCAGTAACGCGATCGTCAATCCGCCCATCACTTCTCCAGAGCGTGAAGAAACCGAAACATCTCTTCCGTGACGAACTCGGGTTGCTCCAGCGCCGAAAGGTGTCCCGCCCCCGGGATGACGACGAGCCGCGCCCCAGCGATGCCTGCAGCCATCTCCTCGGCGTACTTCTGTGCAAGCGTCATGTCCTCCTCGCCCACCATCACCAAAGTCGGAACATCCACATCGGACAAGAGGCCAACAACGGAATCCCGACGCAGGAGACACCTCGAGAACCAGAGCATCGACGGAACGTCCAAGCTACGAGCGCTGTCTTGCCACTCGGCCACGAGGTCGGGCTTCGAGCGCCGCGTCGCGCCACCGAACATCATCTTGGAGAGTGTGGGCAGCAGCGGCCCGAATCCCAAGCTTCTCACCGTCAACCTCATGGCGCCGTACCTGAGCCGACGGAAGGGTGATTCGGCGCCGGCGTGAGTGTCGAGCAGGACGAGTCCTGCCACGCGCTCGGGCACGGTTAGCGCGGCGCGCAGCGAAATCATTCCGCCCACCGATAGTCCGGCCCAGACGGCGCGCTCAACGGCGAGCGAGTCGAGGACCGCGACGACGTCGTCGACGAGATCATACAGGTCGAACGAGGATTCGATAAGTCCCGACTTGCCGTGGCCTCTCAAGTCGACGTTGATGACGCGGTTGGTCATGGCCAGTTCCGGAACCTGGCCCCGCCACATCTCGCCGCTACACAGGAAGCTGTGGGTTAGGATGATCGGTGACCCGCTTCCTACGTCCTCAAACGAGATTCGGATGCCATCGCGATGTATGACGGGCATGCAATCACCTGCGGCTGAGGCCAGCGATTTATCATTGATGAGTGATGAATTAAGCCGGGAATGTGCCAGCCGAGGGCGTGTTCTGTCAATTGCAAGTTCGGTGAGGCTACAAGCCGCGGGCGCGGGCGAGGGCGATGACCCGGCGTTGTCGTCGACGTGGATTTGATGAAGAACGCGTGGGCAGCGTTAGCAGCAAACCGAAGCTATGCCTGGACCATCTAACACAGTAGCCCCGGCCCCGGCAGTGCGATCGTACGCAATCGGCTGAATCGGAAGACCGCATCGGAGGTATGCCAGAATGCTCAGGTTGAGGATTGGAGCTGTCGCCGGGATCGCAGTAGTTCTTGTCGGGTTGACGTTGGCTCGTGTTCACACGGGCAGTGCTGTGGCCGAGACGCTGGAGCAGATGCCGCCGGTCAGGTGGGCACCGGCCGCCCAGGATACGCAAAACGTCCTGACGCCCCAGAATGCCAACGAGGCCAGGCTGAATCGACTCCAGCCGCCTGATCAGGTGATGGACGCGATCGGCATCAAACCGGGGATGGTCGGTGCCGAGATCGGAGCGGGCCGAGGGCGCTATGTGGTGCAGCTGGCTGTGAGAGTCGGCGAAAGCGGCAAGATCTATGGCGAAGATATAGACGCAGCGGCGTTGAGATATCTGGAACGACGCTGCGACCGCTGGGGGCTCGATAACGTCGAGACCATTCTCGGCGACGTCAACGACCCGAAGCTGCCCGAGCGCGAACTCGACTTCATCTTCGTCATATCGGCCTACCACCATTTCGATGACCCGATTGCGCTTCTGGATAAAGCCCGGGCGTCGCTAAAACCCGACGGGATTTTGGCCATCGCGGAGTGGCTGCGGAGCACATCCCCCGAGCAGATGGAAGCTGAAATGAGGGCGGCCGGCTACCGGTTGGAACGCACCGAAACCTTCCTGGAAGCCAACAACCTGTACATCTACGTCTTTCGAATCGACGACAATGCGCAGTAGTAGCCACGAACCGCGCCCGCATTGGACGGACGCTGCTGGAGAACACGAACAATAGTAGCCCACTCGTTGCTGGCGGCGTGCGACGCGTGCATCTTGTAGCCAGCCCAACCATCAACTCTCTTGCCGCTGGTGCCAAGCATGTCCTGTCTGAGGCGGCTCTTTGTCGAGATCCAACGCCGGTCTCTCTGGCACGTGCGCTCCACGGCGGAGCGAGTCACCGCGTTTCCGGTCGAGTAAGCTGGTCAGTGAAGGAGGAGCTGGTGTCCCGCACTCCGTTGCTGTTCCTAGTTCTCGGCAGTCTGACCGCTGTCCCCGCCTGCAGCCAGACCCGCGAACCGGTCGCGCTTGCGATTGACAGCGAGGGTTTCGAGATGCGGGGCCGCTTCTTCCCGGCGAGCGCGGCCGGACCGCGCCCCACGCTTCTACTTATCCCCGGCTACCCTGGGAACCCAGAGGACGTATTGGGGATGGGGGCCGCCCTCTCGCGAGAAGGCATCAACGTTCTGATGGTGAACCCGCGCGGGACGCACCAAAGCGAGGGCACGTTCACCTTTGCAGGGTCCTTGCGTGATATCGAGGCGGCTTATCGCTGGCTTCGGAGTTCAGCAAAGACAGACCGCTATAATATAGACACGACGAACATCTTTCTGGGCGGCTACAGCTGGGGTTGGTTGAGGGGGAGGAGGTATACGGCCTGAGGGAGAACGCGCACCGACTCTCGGATCGATCAATTCTGCTGATCGGTGGCTGGGCTGATACGGGTGTCACAGTGGATAGGGTACTGCTCCCGTTCTACCGGACGCTCGAGGAGCACCGAGCCGAGGACGTGACCTTTCTGGTCTACCACGACGACCATGGTTTTGGGAAAGTGCGGGATCAGCTCGCCTCGGACATCGCCGATTGGATAGTTGAGCGTGTGCAATAGTAGACAAACAGACCCCCCTATAAGATAGTAGAGGAGGCTGTCACGATGAGCATTGAAGACAACAAGCCATCGCGAACCGGTTCTCCCAGGTCTGGGCGGCGGGAGGCCTGCACATCGTTGACGAACTGGCCGCACCAGACATCGTCGTGTCTTACCCGCTTCCTCCCGAACCGATTCATGGCCCAGATGCGTTCAAAGGTTTCCTCACGGATCTGGTCGCGGGCTTGCCCGATGCCTCGGTCACCATTGACGACATGGTCGCTGAAGGCGACAGGGTGGCCTGCCGCTGGACGCTGTGCGGAACGCATGATGGGCCACTGTTCGGCTTTCCCGCCACCGGCAGGCCGGTGGAGATCTCGGGCTTCACGTTCTACCGCATCGCTGACGGCAAGGTCGTCGAAGAGACGGGAGCCGGGAATACGCTTGGCTTGCTGCAGCAACTCGGT
>JBDHAS010000285.1:0-5559 GCA_039588015.1 Gemmatimonadota bacterium
CGGAGATGCGTTGCAGCCGCTCATTTGCAGAACGACCGTCTTGCCGCTCAGCATATCTCTGATCTTGTAGGCGGCCGCGATCGTTGCCGCGCCCGCGCCTTCGGTAAGGTTGTGCGTGTAGTAGAAGGCGGCACCGATCCCGTCGTAGATCTCATCCTCGGTCAGCGAGACGAAGTCGTGCAACCCGTCCTTGTAGATGGCGAACGGCACCTCGTAGGCCTTCCCTGTGGCGAAGCCGCCGGCGAACGTGTCGTTCGGGGCCTGACAGATGCGCTTTTCCAGCCACGAGTAGTAGGCCGCCGGAGAGCTCTCCGCCTGTACCGCGATGATCATTGCCTTGGGACACTGATCGCGCAGCACGGTGATCGCTGCCGCGGCCTCGCTGCCGGCGCCGAGCGGGACCATCACGACGTCCACGTCCGGCAGCTCCTCGGCGACCTCGAGGAACTCTGTGCCTACTCCGTTTATCAGCAACGGTTCGTCGGCGGGGTGCGCGTAGTACAGACCGCGTTGCTGACAGAGTTCGTCGACCTTCAGCGCCGCTTCTTCGAACGTACTTCCTGCTTCTATCAGCTCGGCGCCGCACTCGCGAATCGCACGGTTCTTAACCGGATTGTTACGCTCGGGCACGACGACGGCCGCGTCCAGGCCGTACCAGTTCGCCGCGGTCGCGATCGAGAGACCGTGGTTGCCGGTGGAGAAGGTGACTACGCCCGACACGCCGGCGCGCTGCAGGTGCCACATGAGGTTGACGCCGCCACGAATCTTGAACGTGCCCGTCGGATTGTGGTTCTCGTGCTTCACGTGGACATCGGCTCCGATCGCCTTCGACAGCCCCTCGTAGCGGATCAGCTGGGTTGGCTTGACGAAGTTGCCGACGACGGGTCGCGACCGGAGGATCTCCGATACCGAGATGGGGTGGTTCTTGAGCTGATCCATGGATCACGGCCGAGACAAGTCCACAGTACGTCCCACCAAGAGCCCCGCCCGAGCTCATTCCGGGGTCCCTGAGACCCGGTCGTCGCTGCCTAGCGCGGCTTGATGGCGGCTTGACCGGCGGGCGCGATGATGGCCGAGAAGTGTGGCCGTTGTAGCTCGTGACCGGCGAAAGGAGGGGTCCCATGTCGTACGCACTCGCCGTATTCCGTAATTGGTTCTTGATGTTTGTCGTGGCGTTCGTGTTCGTCGCGCTCGTGCCTAATCATGCCGAGGGACAGACGGTTACTGGGTCGTTCATGAAAGAGAACCTGGGGTTCCGTCGAGTCGATGTGATGGCGCTCGAGGGTGGACGCACAGTGGTGAGAGTTCCCAAGACGGACGATGCGCGTGAGGTCTTGGTCGTTGGCGCGATTCGGATTCGCGTTCCGCTGGACGTACTCGTGGACTACTTCCGCGATGTGGAGACGTTCTTCCCGGGCGATGGCATCGTCACTCAGGTTGGTACCTTCGACGCCGCGCCATCCGTCGGAGATGTAGAGCGCCTGGTGCTGCCCGAGGATGACTTCAAGGCGCTGCGCAAGTGCCGGGTTGGGAAGTGCAAGGTGAAGCTCACCGGCGACCGACTCGAGGAGATCAGCAGGCTGGACAGATCTCGTCCCGATCACGAGCGTAAGATCAGGGACGTGATGGTGCGCGCGTTTGTTCGCTATCTGAGGGAATACATCGCCCGCGGCAACTCTGCGCTTCCTCTGTACCGCGACAAATCCGAACCGCTCGCCGCAGGAGTAGATTTCGCCGCGCTGCACGCCGGATCGCGTCAGTATCTGGAACACGACAACGAGCTGTTCGAGTACCTGGCGCTTTTCCCACGGCTGGCGCTCCCACACATCGAAGACACCTTCTATTGGGTGGTGGAGGAGTTCGGTCTGAGGCCGGTGACGAGCGTCAACCACATGATGATCTCACGGGGGACGCTCGGTGACATGCCCGTCGCCACCATCGCAGTGAAGCAGATCTACGCGACGCACTACACGCAGGGTCTGGTCAAGCTCGCGATGTTGATGCCGACCTCGGAGCGCTATCCGCAGCGCGGGACATACCTGGTTCTAACCTTGAGGATGCGGTTCGACAGTCGTGTCGGCGGCTTCAAGCGTATGCTGCTCAAGCGAGAGCTGGAGCACACGTGGGCTATGCACCTCGAAGCTCTGCAGAAGAAAGCGGAAGAGAATTACCGTGAGGTTCGTGTCGCTTCCAGGAAGGATGGCTAGGCGAATCGCTTTCCGTTCGGTTCGTGCGCCTAGGGATAGGGGATCCGCCTAGCCGGTTATCTGTTGACTCATCCGGTCAGAATGAACCAGTCGAGACTCACCCCGACCATCCAGTGAATGATCGCTACGTACCACATCGAACGTACGCGCAGGCTCACCGCTCCCAGGACTAGTCCACCCGGCACGCCGATGAACGTCTCGGTGAATGGCCGGCCGAAGTGGGCGATCACCGAGAGCGCGGTCTGCAATGCGTTGGCGGGGCCTGCGCCGATACGGTCCTTGAGCCCGAATAGGAGCACGCCACGGAACAACACCTCCCACGCACCGAAGTAGAGAAACTGCAATAGAGCGTAGGGAATGAAACCAGAGAGCTCGGGGCGGACGGCCGTGTTCAGCGGGTAGACGAACCGCATCTCCGGGTTGGCGGAACCGATCTTCCCGACCATCAAGGCGAGAGGAATCCCGACGGCGAGCCAGACCAGGCCGGCGCGCCAACGTCCCAGGCCGAGGCCGAGCTCCGACAGCCGCATCCCGAAGGCGAAGCGGGCGACCAGCAGGGGGACGACGGCTAGGAGGATGGCCGCCCCGACGAAGTGGAGCGTGGGGTGCAACGGCCCGCGCGTCATAGCCAGAGAGCCCCGCCCGCTCGACAGCGTGGCGATCCCGTCGGCCCGCATTAAGTAGTAGAAGACGACCAGGACAACCGTGGCTGTCACGATCAGCGCCTCCGTTCTCGGCTTGCCTAAAATCATGCGTGCGAACGACATAGGTCATCACCTCCCGTTGGCGCGCAGCCAGTCGATCGTCTCGGCCAGGCCGGAGCGCAGCGTTCGGGGGTTGTAGTCCAGGTCCTTGCGGCTGGCCGTGATGTCAACACGGCGATCCTCCAGGAACACACGGATCCAGCCTGGAGTGATCGACGTGCTCCCGCCTAGACGCGCCCAAGTCTGGGCTGCGCCGGCCACCGTCAACGCGATGGCCGAGGGCAGCGCAACTGTTCGGCGGCGCCGCCCGGCGACGTCTCCTACCAAGCGTAGGAAATCACGAAAAGAGACGTTCTCCTGGCCGCCCAGGATGTAGTGCTTGCCGCTCCTACCGCGTTCGGCGGCGGCAATGATGCCGTGAGCTACGTCCTCTGCGTGGACGTAATTAGCGAGCACATCGTTGTCGGCCATGCGCACGCGAAAGCGGCCGGCGATGTACAGAGCGACCACACGCGTTACCCCATTGGCGTCGTTCAGCGGCCCGGGACCGTAGACGCGCGTCGGGTGCACGATGACCGGCTCGAGCCCGCTCTCGGCGTACTTCTCGACGGCCCAATCGGCCGCCAGCTTGGTTTCTTCGTACGGTGTAGGTCGCCGCAACGACGCCTTCACGGGCGCGGGACGGAAGGGTGACAGCGCCAGTACGGTGGAGACGTGCACCAAGCGCTCGACACCTCTCTTATGAGCGGCCTCGAGTAGCAGCTCGGTGGCGCGCACGTTGACATCCCTGAACTCGTGAGGATCACGAGACCAGGCGCGGGCGCAGGCGGCGAGGTGGAGTATGTGGCGTGCGCCCTTTGTGGCCCTGGCTATCGCTTCGCTGTCTTGTATCTGGCCTGTTACGACCTCGACGTGCATGGCGATCGAAGTGTCCAGGCGATTGGGACTCCGCACCAGGACTCGAACCGCCGCACCTTTCTCCAAAAGCAGCCGCACGAGGTAGTGGCCGATGAACCCGGTGGCGCCGGTAACTAGTGTCACCCCGTTCATGATCCACCTCCCGTCGTGTCGGCTACCGGTCGATAGGCGGGCAAGTTCGGCACGGGCAGCGGCTCGCGCTCGCTCGGCTGGAGCCAGAGCTTGAAAGCAGGGACCACGAGGCCTTGCAACGTCAAAGCCCAGACAACACCGGCCAGCGCATCCACCGCGTAGTGGCTTTGTGTATAGACGGTCGATAGCAGGACGCCGACCGCCTGAACGGTCAGCAAGGCGGCGAACGGACGGCTGAACCAACGCCAGCCGATGAAGGCGATCGTCACGGCTCCCGTCACATGTGAGCTGGGGAAGGCGGTGCCGCGCGCATCGCCGAGGTCTCTTGCGGCATGCACGAGATTGTAGAAGAAGCCGTCGCTGTGCGGACCCTGGTACATTGCGGTCGTATGGTGCGGCCCGTCGACGGGGAACACGATGTAGACGAGATAGCACGCCAGGTATGTGACCATCAGCCGCAGAACGACGTCGCGTAGCGCGACTCTGCGGCGCGCGAGGACGAGAGCCAGCGGCGGAATGAAGATCAGTGGATAGTACGCGAAGTAAGAGAACTGCATCAACTCGCTCAGCCACGGCTGCGGCATGCGAGCGATCCATTCGCTGTGGAGGTGAACGCCGAAGATGGCGCGATCCAGAAGCATGACCGAAGCGTCGTTTGCCACCTGGTGCAGGTGCGCGCGCAGGTAGTCCAGCTCGGTCCAGAAGGCCAGCATCCAGAACAACGGATAAAGGTCACGGAGTCCGCTAGTGAGCCCGGCCGGCTTTGGCGGGGCGCGCTCGATCAGGCGCGGCAGGAAAACGGCAGCGACGTGGGCGAGCAGCACTAGCGGGGCGTACGGCACGAGCCCTACCAGCTGTGCCCAAACCAAGGCCAACACTATGTTGTAACCCGCGACGACGCGGTCGACCGGGTAGATTTTTCGAGCGTTCATAACCAACCCACCTCCTTGTACCACTCGGCGGTCTCACGCACCCCTCGCGCAAGGGCGTACGCCGGTTGGTAGCCGGTGTCTTCGATGACCTCTTGTGCATCGCACACCCAGCGCTTTTGGGACATCTCGCGCAGACGCTCGCGGTTGAAGATCGCTGCGACATTCCGGATCGCCGCGACGATCTCCAGAGCCCGCGCGATGGGCCACACTGCGGCGGTCGGCAGACTGAGCAGAATCGGCTTCCGGCCCAGGACGGCTCCAACCTCCTTCGCGAAGTCCACCCAGCGGATGGGCTCGGGATAGGCCAGGCAGTAGGTCCGACCGATCGTCCGCTCGGCGTCTGCGGCGGTGACCAGAGTCCCAACGGTGTCCTTCACGTAGATGAGGCTCGCCTGTCGTCTCCAGCCGCCCACCGTTATGGCGATGCCGCGGCGGATGAGCTGGAACATCTTGAGCACGGCCCGCTCACGAGGTCCGTACACCGCCGAAAGCCTGAGCACGGTGGCGGGAACGTGATCGGTGTAGGCGTGCACCACCGACTCCGCCAGCAGCTTGGAGAGCCCGTAGTGCGAGAGCGGATAGGGGACGCTGTGGCTCGACAACCGCTCGCCGTTGCGGCAGGGGCCGATTGCGGCCAGCGACGAGAGGAATATGACGCGGGGCGGC
>JBDHAS010000286.1:0-4670 GCA_039588015.1 Gemmatimonadota bacterium
AGGCACACACCTTGCTAGTCATTGGGTGGTGCAAACGCTATTATGGCGGGTGCGCCTAGCCCCGCTGCCGCCATAGGAGTTGGCTGAACGTGACTCATAGACCCAGCAGACCAAAGGCGCGACGCAGGACCAATCACAATGGGCTCCAGGGCTTTACCCTCATCGAGCTCCTGGTTGTGATGGGGATCATTGCGCTGTTGGTCGCAGTCGCCCTGCCGCGCTATACCCGCGCTCGCCGGCAGGCCCATCGGTCGGAGATGCAGTCGGACCTGCGCAACCTGCTATCGGCCGAGGAGGCGTACTTCGACGAGTACTACCAGTACTCGAGCAATCTGGCATCCCTGGAGTTCAACTCGACGCCTAACGTGACCATTCAGTTCGTCGATGTTTCATCCAGCGGCTGGAGCGCCAGGACCACGCACGTGAATACATCAGCGCAGTGTGGCGTCTACGTCGGGACCTCCACCATGCCGAGCGGGATCCCGGTATCCGCAGAAGGAGCCGTGTCCTGCACTGAAGCCAACTAGCGGCGTCCGCGGCACGCGAAGTCCTAACGAGCCGGTCTCCGTTTGAACGGGGCCGGCCGATCTTTTGCCCCGTCGTGCCTGATCGCGCCGGCCTTGAACGCCCGGTCTCATCCCCAGAGATTGAAGCCATTCTTGTCCGTAGGGTCCTCGAGACTCGCTTGACGAACGCGGCCAGACAATGGAGGCAGCACGCTGGGCGGACATCTCCTTGCCTTGCTGGTAGGGACTCAGAAGGGGCTCTTCATCGCAACGACGGATGCGGAGCGCCGAAGCTGGCGACTACAGGGTCCTCACCTGGCCGGCTACGAGGTCTACCACGCCGTCATCGACCCTCGTGACCGCAGAACGGCCTACGCAGCCGTGCGCCACATTGTATGGGGTGTCCACATCTACCGTAGCGAGGATGCCGGGCGCGAATGGGACCTCCTACCAGAGGTGCCGCGCCCATCTCCTCGCTACTCGCCAAACGACCTGAACGCCATCTGGTACCTGGCCCCCGGGCACACCGACGAGGCGGACACCCTTTATGCAGGGGTCGAGCCCGCCGGTCTGCACGTGAGCCGTGACCGGGGGCTGAGTTGGGCGCCCGTGAGCGGCCTGAACGACCATCCCAGCCGGGAGACGTGGCAACCGGCCAAAGGTGGACTGGCCCTGCACTCCATCTACATCGACCCGCTGAATACCCGGCGCATGTACGCGGCGGTGTCCGCCGGTGGCGTCTACCGGAGCGAAGACGCGGGAGACAGCTGGGCGCCCGTGAACAACGGAGTCCGGGCCGACTACCTGGCGGTCCAGAGACCGGAAGCCGGCCACTGCGTTCATCGACTCGTACTGCACCCGGCCCGGCCCAGCCGCCTCTACCAGCAGAGCCATACCGGCACGTACCGGACCGATGACGGAGCCGATAGTTGGATCGAGATCACCGAGGGTCTGCCAAGCGACTTCGGCTATGCCGTGGCTGCCGACCCGAAAGACCCGGATACCGTGTTCGTGATACCCGAGGAAAGCAGCCACATGCGCACCACGGTGGGTGGCGCCTTGACCGTTTATCGCAGTCGCAACGGCGGCGGCGATTGGCATCCGCTTACCCGCGGGTTGCCACAAGAAAACTCCTACGTGACGATTCTGCGTGAAGCGATAGACACCGATCCATTGGATCCGACGGGCGTTTACTTCGGAACGTCCAGCGGGCATCTCTTCGCCAGCCGCGACACCGGCGACTCTTGGGAAGTCATCGCCGGCTTCCTCCCACGCATACTGTCGGTCGAGACAGCGATCATCGGGGGATAGGGCTCGCATGTCGGAACTGCTCGACGTCGTCGAAGCCCGGACCGGAATCGTCTGCGCGGTAGGCGCGGGCGGAAAGAAGACGACTCTCTATCATCTGGCCGAGCAGCATCCCGGACGCGTCGGCATCACGTGCACCGTTCCCATGGCCCGTTTCCCAAGCAACCTGGGTGCGCACGAGGTCCTAGCGGACGGCAGCGAACTCGTGCAAGCGGTCGTCGATTCGTCCTCACGCTTCCGGCTGACCGGATTCGCTCATCCGGAGGTCAAGAAGGCGCGCTACGGAGGGATAGCGGCGGACTTGGTCCTGAGGATCTATGAGGCCGCCGGATTCGACGTCCTGCTCGTGAAAGGCGATGGCGCCCGCATGCGGTGGATCAAGGCGCCGGAAGAAGACGAGCCGTCGATCCCGGACGGGACGACGACCGTGCTCCCGGTCGTGTCGGCGCGAGCGATTGGAGAGCCGCTCACCGATCAGGTCGCACATCGCCCGTCCAGGGTCGAGGTCGTCACCGGCGCCCGTCGCGGAGAGCCACTGTCGCCGGCCCACGTGGCGCGTCTGCTCGCCGGCGATGATGGCGCGCTCAAGTCCGCGGGAACCGCGGTCGTCGTGCCTATCATCAACATGGTAGACGACGCAAGCCTGGCGGCAGCCGCAGAGCAGGCCGCCAAACTCGCGCTCGATCTGACCGACCGCTTCGACCGCGTCGTCTTGACTTCGGCGCGGCGGCCCGATCCTTTGGTGCAGGTCATCCAACGTACCTGACGCGCCGATTCCAGCCCCTTAGGAGAAGCACGATGATCGTGACACTACTCGCGGCGTTGCTCGCCGCCGGCTCTCCTCAGCCCGACGAAGGCTACCTTTACCGGACGCTCATGGTTCGGGCGGCTCCGGGACGACTTCTCGAGGTGATCGAGCTGTTCAAAGAGCGGATGCCGGTCCACGCTGCCGCCGGCGAGCAGCCTCCTTTCATGATGAGGCACAGCCAAGGCGACCAATGGGACCTCCTGCTGCTTTACCCCATGGGCAGCTTCGCTGACTACTACGCGGCAGAGCAAATCGAACGCCGGGCACGTGCGGCCGATGAATCCGGTATTTCAGAGAGCGAATTCGAGCGGGCCCTCGACGAGCGCTCCTCCTGGCGCGAGGAGCTCTTCGTCGTCGGGCCGTCGGTAGACGAGGTGAGGCGGTCATTCGCCGACAACGCCTACTACCACGTCGAGATGTTCATCGCGCTCCCCGGCAAGCGACAGGCATTACTCGAGCAACGGCACATGGAGAACTCCTACCTTAGGGGCATCGACCGGCCGCTGAATCTCATTTTCACTCGGGTGGGAGGTGCGGCCTGGGATCTGTACACCATCGGCTTCTACAATGACATCGGCCATTGGGCCGCCAGCGACGAGGTACCGCCCGAACGTAGAGAGGAATCGGCACGCGCTGCCGGCTTCGAGGGTGCGGACCGCATCGGCACCTACATGCGCACGCTGATCCAGCTGCATCACGACACGTTGGCGACGGCGGTGCGGTAGAGCGCCAGAGCGCGGGTGGAGCGGCCGACCAATGATGCACATGCCCTAGCCGACTCGTCGCCAGACCGTAAGAGATACTCGACTATAGCGGGACGGAGTCTAGCGTTCCTGCGGACCCTCCAGAGCGTCGATGATCTCTCCGATGACCCGGTTCAAGTAGCGGTTCGAGTTCCCCGGGCTCGGCCCCAGGCGCACGACCACCATATCCATAGAAGGTATGACGACCGTGTTCTGCCCCATGAAACCGGCTGCCCAGAACGCGTCGCTCGGCACGTCCGGCAGCGCGCCACCCGCGTTCACCCAAAAGAGCCCACCGTACCCTCGGCGCGGGTCCGTGGGCGTCGGCGTGCTGACGAACTCGACCCAACCCTCCGGGAGGATTCGCTCGCCGACCCAGACGCCGTCCCACAAATGCAGCAGACCGAAGCGAGTCCAGTCGTGGGCGCTGGCAAAGTCATACCCGGTCATGATGAAATTGCCGTAGGTGTCGGTCTCCAACACGACGTTCCGCATGCCGATTCGGTCGAACAGACCGTGTTGCGGAAACGTCAGGTAGTCCTCGCCCCTGGCCTCGACCGTCTGGCGAATGATTCTTCCGAGCGTGAGCGGATCGCTGTTACGGTACCTGAACTGTGTGTTCGGCGCGATGTCCATCGGCTGGTTGATGGCGTGTTCGAACACGTTCACCGCGTCAAAATAGATGAGGAAGTGCTCGTTCTCGCTCGTGTAGGAGAGCGAGTCGCCAACCCCGAGGTTCAGGAAGTCCAGCCCGCTGCTCATGTGCAGAAGGTCCCGAATCGTGATCTCGCGTCGGGGATCGGCCAGGTCCTCGTGCCACTCCGGTACCGGGGCGGGCTGGTCCAGTTCTAGTTCGCCTTGCTGAACGAGGACGCCCACGAGCGCTGCCGTTATGCTCTTTCCCTGCGACCAGCTTATCTGCGGGGTGTGGCCCGTGAACCCGGGCGCATATCGTTCGGCGATGATGTTTCCCCTGTACACAATTACAAGCGCCCGCGTGTTCTGGCCCGCATCGTTCATCGCCCAATCGAGCGCCGCGTTGAAGGCCTCCGAATCCGCCTCCGGCGGCAGCGGCGCGCCCGAGTTCAGATCACCGGTCGGCCAGGGTTGCCCAGCAGGATCGGGTAGGCTCGACGGCACCTCGACCGGTTCGAACCGAATCCCCTCCGAGCCCTGCTCATGGATGATGCAGCCCTGATCGCCGTAGTAAGCCGCCGAACGCGCGGGCGCACCTGGCGCCGTCACCGTCACACGCCGGTTCTCCAAGTCGATGTCGTACTCGAACGATTCCTCCCAACGAAACGC
>JBDHAS010000287.1:0-2338 GCA_039588015.1 Gemmatimonadota bacterium
AAGGAGATCGTCGACCCGGCGGGAGCGAAGGTCGAGATTCGCCAGGTCCCCTTGGGTGACGAGACGCTGTCGGTCCTCGAGATCTGGGGCGCCGAATACCAGGAAAACGACGCGCTGCTGCTGCGTCCGCAACACGCAGATCTGTTCCGGCAGCTCTGCGAACGCGAGATGGTCACCTATGCGTTTGTCGGACGGGTGACCGGGGACGGTAGGATCGTCGTCCACGACGAGCGCGACGGCTCCACACCGGTGAACATGGACCTCGAAGCTGTCCTGGGCGACATGCCGCAGAAGTCCTTCGAGCTAGAACGAGTCCCACCCAAGCTCAAGCCGCTGAAGTTGCCCGACGGCCTCACGGTCAGGGCTGCCCTCGACCGCGTGCTGCGCCTGCTTTCAGTGGGATCGAAGCGCTTCCTCACGACCAAGGTGGACCGCAGCGTGACCGGCCTGATCGCGCGGCAGCAGTGCGCCGGGCCGTTGCAGGTCACCGTCGCCGATGTCGCGGTCATCGCGCAGAGCCACTTCGGGACCACGGGTGCCGCCACCGCGATCGGCGAGCAGCGGATGTGGGCGGCGAAGCTGCCGGGCGAGGGCGCGGCGCTGCACGACGCGGCGGTCGCAATGCGGGACATGATGCTGGAGTTGGGCATTGCCGTGGACGGCGGCAAAGACAGCATCTCCATGGCGGCGCGCGCCCCGGGCCCGGACGGCGAGGACGAGACGGTGAAGGCACCGGGCTCGCTGGTCGTCTCTGCCTACGTCACGTGCCCCGACATCACCAAGACCGTGACGCCCGACCTGAAACTGCCTGGTACCGGGCGGCTGCTGTTCGTCGATCTGGGTCGCGCGAACTGCAGGCTGGGTGGCTCGGCCCTGGCGCAGGTGTACGGACAGGTCGGCGACGTATCGCCGGATGTAGAGAACGCGAAGTTGCTCGGCCGCGCGTTCAACGCGGTGCAGGAGCTGATCTCGGCAGGCAGGGTTTCCGCCGGCCACGACCGCAGCGATGGTGGCCTGGTCACGACGCTTCTGGAAATGGCCTTCGCGGGCAACTGCGGAATCGACATCGACATTCGGGTGGCCGAGACCGACGATCCGATCGCGTTTCTGTTCTCAGAGGAGCTGGGCCTTGTCCTGGAGGTCGCTCCGGAGAACGAGGCCTACGCTCTCTCCACATTCGTGAAAGCCGCCGTACCGTGCGCCGTCATCGGCGAAACAGCGGCCGATGCTGAGGTCCGAGTGAAGTTCAACGGCGGCGAAGTGCTGGTGGACGACGTGTCACAGCTGCGAGATGTGTGGGAGGAGACGAGCTTCCGGCTCGATTGGCTCCAGGCCAACCCCGATTGTGTGGACCAAGAGCGGACGGGGCTTTCGGGCCGCACCGGCCCGAAGTTCCACGTTCCCTTCACGCCGACGCCGACGGCCAAGGCGATTCTGGACAGCCGAGACAAGATCCCGGTTGCCATCCTCCGCGAGGAGGGCAGCAACGGCGATCGCGAGATGACTTCGGCCTTCTATGCGGCGGGCTTCGAGCCGTGGGACGTAGTCATGTCCGACCTGCTGACCGGGCGGGTCGATTTGCGGCGGTTCCGCGGCATCGTGGCGGTAGGCGGCTTCAGCTACGCCGACGTTCTGGACTCGGCGAAGGGTTGGGCCGGGGTCATCCGCTTCAACGAAGGGCTGTGGAGCCAGTTCCAGGAGTTCTACGAGCGCGCTGACACGTTCAGTCTGGGCGTCTGCAACGGCTGCCAGCTTCTGGCGCTGCTGGGTTGGGTGCCGTGGCCGGGGATTCCCGACGAGCAGCAACCCCGGTTCATCCAGAACGCCTCCGGACGCTTCGAATCGCGTTTCGCGGCGGCCCAGATCCAGAAGAGCCCCTCGATCATGCTGGAGGGTATGGAGGGCGCCACGCTGGGGATATGGGTCGCACATGGCGAAGGACGCGCTTTCTTCCCCGAAGAAGGCGTGCTCGAGCGAGTGGAGGATGAACAGCTGGCGCCGATTCGCTTCGTCGATGACGAAAACCGGATAACCGAGGCCTATCCGTTCAACCCCAACGGCTCTCCTCGCGGGATCGGCGGCCTTTGCTCGCCGGACGGGCGGCACCTGGTGATGATGCCCCACCCCGAACGCTCCTTCCTCAAATGGCAGTGGGGCTGGATGCCGGAAAGCATGAAGCGCGACCTGGAAGCATCGCCTTGGCTGAGGATGTTCCAGAACGCTCAGCGGTGGTGTGAGCGAGCCCGCTAGGAAGGGTGCTAGGTGTGTAGCTCCGCCACGCGGGCGTTCGGGTCTGAAACAGCCGATTCCCGTCAGCGGACAGTATCCTTGGTGATGC
>JBDHAS010000287.1:2361-6963 GCA_039588015.1 Gemmatimonadota bacterium
TGGCACTGCTCTTGCCCCTACTCTAGTCGACCAATCGGAGCGAGGTGGCTATGAGCATATTCGCGGACTTCTCCAGTGCCCTGCTGCAGGCGGTTTCGGGCTGCGCGTTCAACGTAATCCTGGTTAGCGCTCTTGTTACGGTTCGCGGCCACGTCGCTTGGCCTCTCTCCTTCGCTGTGGTCGGCATCGGGTTAGCCCTCGCCGTAGGAACCTTCGGGGTACTGACCTTCCGGGCCAGCAAGCGACTACAGGATGAGTCCGCGGAGGAGTCGTCACCCGGCTGATCGACGGGAGAAACCGCCGGGCAGAGCCAACCGTACTGTCACCTGCACCCCAACCGCATCGAGTCGACCTGACCGCAGGCCCGCTTCCGAATAGTGGCATCCGCTCGCGTGTATGGCTTTGTAGACGCGAGCGAAAGACGCTTGGCGCGGGCGTGAGAATCGCTTCTTGGTAATTGGCTATGAACGCTGTCGAGATACGCGACGTCACCAAGACCTTCGGCAAAGTCACGGCTGTCGACGGTCTTTCCTTGGACGTGCCGCGCGGTAGCGTCTACGGCTTCATCGGCCCGAACGGGTCGGGGAAGACGACGACGCTGCGCATGATCATGAACATCTATCACCCGGACCAGGGCTCGATTCGAGTATTCGGCGATGAGCTGCGTGGCGCGTGTACGGATCGCATCGGCTACATGCCGGAAGAGCGCGGACTGTACAAGAGAATGAAGGTGCGCGACGTGCTTCGCTTCTACGGCGAGCTCAAGAACGGAAATGGCGTGAAGGCGGAGGTTGACCGCTGGCTCGGCAGGCTCGATCTGACGGACTGGGCCAACAAGCCGGTCGATGCTCTGAGCAAAGGCATGGCGCAGAAGGTCCAGTTCATCGCTACCGTCGTTTCGCGACCCGAGTTGGTGATTCTGGACGAGCCGTTCACCGGCCTCGATCCGGTCAACGCCGATGTGCTGCGCGAGGCCGTGCTGGAGCTTCAAGGGCAGGGCACTACCGTGATCTTCAGCACGCACGACATGAACGTCGCCGAGAAGATGTGCGACTTCATCTTCATGATCTTCAAAGGCGCCAAAGTACTGGACGGCACGCTCGCCGCGATTCAGGACCAGTACGGCAGCGACACGATCCGCCTTCGCACCGACGGTGGAGCCGAGCTTCTCGCCGGCGTAGCGGGCGTGGAGAAGGTGAGCAACTTCGGCCGGTTCAAGGAACTGCGCATCACGCCTGCTCGTGATCCCCAGCGAGTGGTTGCCGACATCATGGCGCTAACGAAAGTGCACAGCTTCGAGTTAGCGCGCCCGTCTCTGCACGACATTTTCGTTCGCATTGCCGGCCCGGAAGCGCAGGAGGTGGAACGTGAATAAGGTCCTGCGGATCGCCAGGCGCGAATACCTGGCGACGGTCCGGACCAAGGGCTTCATCCTTGGACTCGTTCTCGCGCCGGTGGTGATGGGTGGCTCTGGGATCGCGATGGCGCTTTTGGAAGGCCATGTGGACACTAGGGATCGGGTGCTGGCGATCGTCGACCGTTCCGGTCTGGCTGCGGAGGCGCTAGTGGAGGCGGCGAAGGCGCGCAATGAACGGGAAGTCTACGACGAGGAGAGCGGGGAGAAAATCCAGCCGGGTTATGTCATCGAGGTCGTTCCGCCTGACGAACTGGATCCCCAAGCGCAAAGACTCGAGCTGTCGAATCGGGTTCGGCGTGGTCAGCTGCACGCATTCATAGAAGTAGACGTAGGTGTGCTTCATCCGCGCGAGGATCCTGTAGCGTCTCGTATCGGCTACTACGCCGAAAACGCCGCGGTCGACGACATTCGGCGCTGGGTCGAGCGGCCCATCAACAATCATCTGCGCTGGTTGAGGTTAGGCGAAAAGGGCGTCGCTGCTTCTGCTGCGCCCGACATGTTCGACTGGGTTTCGGCGGGGCCGATGGCCCTGGTATCGGTTGATCCCGAGACAGGCGAGGTGCGGCAGGGACGCCGTACCAGTGAGCTTGAGGCCCTCGCCGTCCCAATGGTCCTGCCGCTGTTGATGTTCCTGATGATCATGATGGGGGCTGTGCCGCTGTTGAACGCCGTCGTGGAGGAAAAATCACAGCGCATCGCCGAGGTAGTGCTGGGATCGGTCCGACCCTCGCATTTCATGGCCGGAAAGGTCATGGGCGGCGTTGCCGTGTCGCTCACGGGGGCGGCCTTCTACATCGTCGGTGGGGTGATCGCGCTAACCCACTTCGGTCTTTCCGAGCACATCCCGTTTCGCATACTGCCCTGGTTCGTCGCCTACATGTTGATGGCGATCGTCATGATCGGGGCGATCAACCTCGCCTTCGGGTCGCTCTGCAACGATGCGCAGGAAGCGCAGTCCCTGATGCTTCCTGTCATGTTGCCGTTGATGGTCCCGATGTTCGTGATTGTGCCGGTGCTCAGGGAACCGGACAGCCTCTTTGCCACGGTGCTCTCGCTCATCCCGCCTTTCACTCCGATATTGATGTTGTTGCGGATGGCGGTGCGTGAAGGTGTACCCCTGTGGCAACAGTGGGCCGGCCTCGCGGGTATGCTGGTCGCCGCTCTGATTGCTGTGTGGGCAGCGGGTCGCGTCTTCCGGGTCGCCATTCTGATGCAGGGTGTTCCGCCGAAACTCGGGAACCTGTTCCGCTGGGCGTTCCGCGGTTGAGAGGTATGCACGGCGCCCTGCTCTGACCTGTAAGGAGCCAACTTCTGACAGCATGGCCCGGCGAACGTTTTCGCATGTCGTCGGTTTCGACGACGGATCGTTCGACAAGTATTGTCACGCGACCGTACCGGTCGTAGGCGCCGTATTTTCCGGCCTGCGTCTGGAAGGCGTGCTATGCGGGCGCGTGCGTACGGACGGCGCGAACGCCACCCGAGAGTTGGTACGCATGGTCGCGGAGTCGAAGTTCGCGCCGCAGTTGCAGCTGGCACTGCTGCAGGGGATAGCGCTGGGCGGCTTCAACGTGATCGATCTTCACCGGCTGAACGAAGAGCTGCAGTTGCCGGTGATGGTCGTCGCTCGGCGGCAGCCACGTCTCGATCGGATACGCGAAGCGCTGCTGACCAACGTGCGGGGTGGTGCCCGCAAGTGGGCTCTGATCGAGAAGCTCGGCCCGATGGAGCCCGTCGCGGGCGTGTTCGTGCAGCGGGTCGGGCTGGACGTGGACGAGGCGGCAGAGGTCATCGGACGCTTGGCCGTACACGCCAACCTCCCCGAGCCGCTTCGTACGGCTCACCTCATCGCCGGCGGCATCGCGACGGGCCAGAGTCGCGGGCGACCCTAGCTTGTCGCTCCCGGTGGCTGCGGCCGTGGGAAGTCGTTATTAATTGAACATCACATCTGTTCTTCCAGGCGCCATCCACGTGCCGGAAAGCCCCGACGACTTGGAGCCATGGACGCATCAGAGATTCGCTTTCCCGCTGTAGCCGGCCACTTCTATCCCGGCGACGCCGGTGAGCTCGGCGAGATGATCGAGGTCTTCCTGGCGGATGTCGAGGAGCAGCCGCGACCGGCGCGGGCCGTCATCGCTCCGCACGCTGGCCTCATCTACTCGGGCCGGTGCGCGGCGCAGGTCTTCGGGAGGATCGAGTTTCCTCCCGTCGTTGTCATCCTCGCTCCCAACCACACGGGGCTGGTGGCTGCGCGGGGTGGCGGCAGCCTTTGGGCTCGTGGGGCGTTCGAGACCCCGCTCGGGTCGATACCGGTCGCGACTGAGTTCGCCGAAGCGCTTGTAGAACGCTGTTCGCTGGTAGAGCACGATCCGGCGGCGCACGCGCGCGAACACGCGGTGGAGGTGGAGCTACCGTTCTTGGCGAAGCTCGCGCCGAGTTCGGCCATCGTTCCGATCGTGGTCGCATGGGATGATTGGAAGCGGAGCCGGGAGCTGGCGACAGCCCTGGCGCAGCAGGTCAAAGAGTGGCCGGAGGATGTGCTGTTGGTCGCCTCATCTGATATGACGCACTTCGAGTCGGCTGCGAAGGCGGCCTCGAAAGACCGGTTTGCCCTCGAGGCCATGGAGCGTCTCGATGCCGAAGCATTGCTCGAGGCCTGCAGCCGGGAGCACATCAGCATGTGCGGGCGCGCCCCGGCCGCGGTTGTGATCGAGGCCGCGCGACAGCTCGGCGCAACGCAAGGCGAAGTGGTCGACTACCGGAACAGCGGTTGGGTGACGGGCGACGACTCCAGCGTTGTCGCCTACGCTGGCGTGGTGGTCCGCTAGGTTAGCGGCCCAAAGCGACCCCGTTCGCATGGCCGAGAGCCAGACGGCACGAGACCGAGGCGAGACGCAGCTCCTTCGCGATCCAAACCTGCACGTAATATTCGGCGTCACGCTGATGGCGGTGCTTGGCGTGTCGAGCATCACGCCTGCCTTCAACGAGATCGCCGATGCCTTCAGTCTCACCCCCGGCAAGGTCGGTTGGCTGGTGGCGGTCTTCACGCTGCCGGGCGCGACCCTGACGCCGATCCTGGGCGTCGTAGGTGATCGCTACGGGCGCAAGCGCGTGCTGGTCCCCTGCCTGATTCTCTTCGCCGTGGCCGGAACAGCTTGTGGCTTCGCCCGCAGCTTCGAGCACCTGCT
>JBDHAS010000288.1:0-6381 GCA_039588015.1 Gemmatimonadota bacterium
CGCCGGAGGCGATGCGCAACTGCGCGTGTACGAGGTCGAGGCCGGTGACCATCTCGGTAATCGGGTGCTCCACCTGCAACCGCGTGTTCATCTCGAGGAAGTAGAAACCGTCGCCGGCCACCATGAACTCGACGGTGCCCGCGCCACAGTAGCTCGCCCCGCGCGCCGCCGCGACGGCCTGCTGCCCCATGTTCTGGCGCAGTTCGGGCGTCATGATCGGTGACGGCGATTCCTCGATCAGCTTCTGGTGCCGCCTCTGAATCGAGCACTCGCGCTCGTTGAGATGGATGACGTTCCCGTGTTGATCGGCCAGAATCTGAAACTCGATGTGCCGCGGGCGATCCAGAAACTTCTCGACGTACAGGCGAGAGTCGGAGAAAGCGGCCTGCGCCTCGCGGCGTGCCGCCCCCCAAGCAGACTCGAGCTCCTCCTCGCCGTCGACGCGCCGCATCCCTTTGCCGCCACCGCCGGCCGCCGCCTTGAGTAGCACCGGATAGCCGACCTCGCGAGCTACGTCGCGCAACTCGTCGAGATCGGTCAGCGCCTCGGTTGTCCCCGGCACGACGGATACACCGGCCTTCTCCATCGCCTGGCGGGCTTCCGTCTTGTCGCCCATCAACGCGATCGTACCGGCCGACGGCCCGACGAAGATCAGACCCACTTCTTCGCATGCAGCGGCGAAGTCGGCGTTCTCGGCCAGGAAGCCGTAACCGGGGTGGATCGCATCGGCGCCCGACTTCTGCGCCGCGTTCAGTAACCGTACGATCGACAGGTAGCTTTCGGCAGCGCGGGCCGGGCCGATTTCGTACGCTTCGTCGGCGAGCCAGACGTGCGGCGCCAGTCGATCCGCCTCGGAGTACACCGCTACCGACCGGATGCCCAGCTCGCGGCAGGCGCGGATGACCCGCACCGCGATCTCTCCCCGGTTGGCGACGAGGACCTTCTCGATCATCAGAGTGGGATGTTTCCGTGCTTACGCGGCGGTCCGGGCTCGCGCTTGTTCTGGACCATTCGCAGAGACTCGATCAGGCGTGGTCGTGTTTCGCGCGGGTCGATGACGTCGTCCAGATAGCCGCGCGACGCCGCGATGTACGGGTGGGCGAACTGTTCCTCGTACTGCTCGATCAGTCTGTCGGTCTCCGCCTGTGCGTCCTTTGCCTCGGCGATCTGTCGCCGGAACAGGATCTCCACCGCGCCCTTCGGCCCCATGACCGCGATCTCCGCCGTGGGCCAGGCGAAGTTGAAGTCGCCGCGCACGTGCTTCGAGTTCATGACGTCGTAGGCACCGCCGTAGGCCTTGCGCAGGATGACCGTCAGCTTGGGTACCGTCGCTTCACAATAGGCATAGAGCAGCTTCGCACCGTGCTTGATGATGCCGCCGTGCTCCTGCGCGACCCCGGGCAGGAAGCCGGGGACGTCCTCGAACGTGACGATCGGGATGTTGAACGCGTCGCAGAAGCGGATGAAGCGCGCGCCTTTCATCGAGCTATCGATGTGAAGCACGCCGGCCAGCACGGCCGGCTGGTTGGCGATGACGCCGATCGAATGGCCACCCAGGTGCGCGAAACCTACGACGATGTTCTTCGCGTAGTCGGCGTGCACTTCGTAGAAGCTGTCCCGATCGACGACGCGAGAGATGACCTCGTGCACGTCGTACGGTTTGTTGGGACTGTCGGGCACGATATCGAGCAGCTCTTCGTCCATGCGGTCGGGCGGGTCGTCGGCCGGCCCCATGGGCGGTGCGTCCATGTTGTTCTGCGGGATGTACTTGAACAGCTCGCGCACGTGCTCGAGCACCGCGGGCTCCGACTCCTTCATGAAATGTGCAACGCCGGACGTCGTTGCATGCGTTTCGGCGCCACCCAAACGCTCGAAGTCGACCTCCTCGTGCGTCACGGTTTTGACGACGTCGGGGCCGGTCACGAACATGTACGACGAGCCGTCGACCATGTAGATGAAGTCTGTGATCGCCGGCGAGTACACCGCCCCACCCGCGCACGGCCCCAGCACGACGCTGATCTGAGGGACGACTCCCGATGCCTGGGTATTGCGCCAGAAGATCTCGGCGTAGCCGCCCAACGACTTCACGCCTTCCTGGATGCGAGCGCCGCCGGAATCGTTGAGCCCGATGACGGGTACGCCGGCCTTCACCGCCATGTCCATGACCTTACAGATCTTCTCGGCATGCGCCTCCGACAGTGAGCCGCCGAACACCGTGAAGTCCTGTGAGAAGACGAGGACGGAGCGACCATGGATTCTTCCCTGGCCGGTAACCACACCGTCACCCAACACCACCTGCTCGCTGAGGCCGAACTCGGTTTCCCGGTGGGTGACGAAACGATCGAACTCGCGAAACGACCCCTCATCGAGCAGCAGATCGAGCCGCTCCCTGGCCGTCAGCTTGCCCTTCGCGTGCTGAGCCTTGATCCGAGCCTCGCCGCCACCGAGCTCGGCCCGCGCTCGCATTTCGGCCAAGCGCTTCAAACTCTCCTGCATCGTCATCAGTTCGGATCCCGCTGGTAGGTGACGCGGTCTCTACGCAGGTCCTCGAACGCCGGAACCAACTCGCCCTCCATGAACCCGAGCAGGAACGGGCGACGCGTGATGGCCCCGGACTGTACGGAAAACACTCCAGTCGCGCCGGGCAGACTGCGGATCTCGCGAAATGACCTGGCGACCGCTGATCGGCGCGGGTAGCCCCAAGGCAGTGCGTACAGAACGAGATGCGCAGCATCGTAGGCGAGCGCCGGGACCAGGCTCTCTTGCAGTCCTTTCCGGTACTTCCTCTCATACCGCTCTACGAATTGCGGCCAGCGAACGGACGGACTGGATCGATAGAGGAAGGTGGAGATGATCGTCCCGTCGATGAAGCGCGGCTCGACCATACGCAGAACCTCGGGCGCCGACCAATCGGCATCGCCCAGCACCTGAACCCCGCGCAGACCGTAGTACGAGAACTGGGGCGACAGCTGGATCACGGTCCGCCAGTTCACAGCCGGCGCGTAAATGGCCTGGGGATGGACTTCGCGCAATACGGTGAGCGGCTGCTCGAAGGTGGTCGCCGTGTCATCGTACGCGACCGTCTCCACGATCTCGCCGCCTCGAGCGCGGATCGCGTCGGCAAAGGCAGCAAGCTGGGCGCGGCCTTCCTGGTTGTTGGGATACAGCACGCCGAACCGGCGCATCTGCAGATCCCTCGTCGCGAACGCGGCGAGCGCTCGCGCGCCTCGTGTCACTCGCTCGGTCGTGTTCCACATCGAGTAGGTATTGCGCTCGAAGCTATAGTTCTCCAACGCCGTCGGACTGATGATCATCATGTCCCGGTCGCGACGGCCTTCCGCGGCGGCCTCCAGCCCCTCGGCGCGCAGTGGCCCGATGATGGCGACGGCACCCAATCGCTCCAACTCGCGGGCCAGATCGCCGTCGCGCGTGTACTGGTCGGCATCGTCCTTGACGACTAGGGTCACTTCGTCCAGGTGGCGCTCGTTGTATTCCTCGATGGCCAGGCGAATGCCTTCTTCGGCCAGGCGGCCATACGCGGCGAGCGGGCCGCTGAGCGGCAGGATGGCGCCGATGATGGGCCGCCATTGTTCTTCTTCCGTCTCTCCCGACTCTATGGCGGTGGCGCGGTTCCGTTCGGGCTCCAAAGCGTCCATGGCCAGTACGGCGCGCGCGGCTTCCCTGCCGCGCTCCGGATCGCCGGCGACCAGAAGCAGCGAAGCCCGCTCTACCTCGAATATCGACTGAAGCGGGTGTGAGGACGGCCAGCGAACGGTGAGCGAGTCGATCTCGCCGAGCCCGAGACCGGAGACGACCTGACGCGCCAGCCCGGCCGCCTCGGCGCGCGCGTCGCCGAGATCGATGGGGGTGGCCAGCAGGCTGTCGGCGGCTTCGAGGGTTCGTCCCTCGAGATACAACGTCCGAGCGACCACGATTAGGCCGGGCGCACGGGCCGGATCCGTGGCCCGGAAGAGCCGCAGGTATCGGGACGCTGCCAGGAGCGTCTCCTCTGGCAACCCGAGCTCCAAAGATGCCTTCGCCGAGAGCAGCAGCGCCGGGCCCACCCAACGGGTGTCCCCGTAGTTCTCAACCAGATTGGTGGCCAGAGAGTCAGCCGCAGCGTAGTCAGCGATCCCGAACGCCGTCTCCGCCTTCCCGTATTCCAGGCCGGCGGCGCTGTCCGCCGCGGTCGCGACCGGGTCGGGTGCCGGGGCCGTTCGCTCCGCCTCGGAGGGTCCCCGCGCCCCAGCGCAGGTGAGCCCGAATCCGGCCACCGCCAGCGCGGTGGCCCCCACGATTCGCCACGTCCACGTCTTCATACTGATTCGGTTCATCGACAGGATCTTAGATTACACCCAGTTCGCTGGAAAGGCCAGCTTACGAGGTCCACGCGGCGCCCTCGGAAGCTCACCGTCCGTCGTCAACAAAAAGAGGGGGCGAATGCTCCGCCCCCTCGAAACCACAAGCGTCGAGCGCATCCGCGACGCGCTCACTCCTTCTTTTCTTCGTCCTCGGAAGCCTCCTCGTCGGCCGCTTCCTCTGCTTCTTCGAGCGTCGCCTCCGGCGCTTCCTCGTCGGTCTCGTGTTCAGCCTCTTCGGCTTCAGCCTCTACTTCAACTTCCGCTTCGGCCTTCACCTCCGCCTCGGTCTCGGCGTCTTCCTGCGCTGCCTCGGTTTCGACGGCTTCCTCTACAGATTCCGCCTCGACTTCGGCTACCGCCTCAGCCTCGGGCTCCTCCGCGGCCTCGGCTTCCAGCTCTTCGAGATCGGCAACCGCTGCCTCGGTCTCGACGGCTTCCTCCACAGCTTCCGCCTCGACTTCGGCTACCGCCTCAGCCTCCGGCTGCTCCGCGGCTTCGCCCTCCGACTCTTCAGCCTCGGTCACCGCCTCTTCGACGTCGACGTCGGTCACCGCCTCTTCAGCCTCGGTCACCGCCTCTTCGGCGTCGACTGCGGCCTCCGTCGCCTCGGCCTCGAGCGCCTCCTCGGGCTCTGCCCCCTCCGCCCCCTCCTCGACTTCCGGCTCGGGGCGCGGCTCGGGCAGCTCGGTGACCTGCAGGACGATCCTGCGGTTGATGGGATCCGACTCCATCACCTTCATCTTCAGGACGTCGCCCTCTCTGATCACATCGCTGGGGCTGTGGATCTCCCGATCCTCGACGATCTGAGAAACCGGGCGCGTACGTCTGCGCCAGCTGGTACCACGGATCATCCCCGGTCTGCTTGAGGCCCAAGGAGATTCGTTTCTGATCCACATCGATGGTCAACGCGACGACTTCGACCTCGTCACCCTTCTTCAGCACCTCCGACGGGTGTTGGATCCGCCGAGTCCAGCTCATGTCGGAGACGTGAACCAGACCGTCGATCCCGGGCTCGACCTCGACGAAGGCGCCGAAGGAAGTCAGGTTGCGGACCTTACCACGGATGCGTGTGCCAGGCGGATACTTCTCGGGCAGGTTCAGCCACGGATCTTCTTCCGCCTGCTTCATGCCCAGGGAAATCTTCTCCTCGTCGCGATCGACCTTCAGCACCACGGCTTCGATCTCATCGGCGATCGAGACGAGCTGCGAAGGATGCCGGACGTTCCGCGTCCAGCTCATCTCCGAGATATGGACGAGGCCCTCGACACCGCGTTCCAATTCGACGAACGCACCGTAGTTCGTGATCGACACGACCTTGCCACGCACTCGTGCGCCGACCGGATACTTCTCCTCGACATCCTTCCACGGATGCGGCTCGAGCTGCTTGAGGCCGAGAGAGATCCGCTCGCGATCCCAGTCGATGTCGAGGATCTTGACCTCGATCTCATCGCCCATATTGCAAATCTCGCTCGGGTGCCCGACCCGGCCCCACGACATGTCGGTGATGTGCAGCAGTCCGTCCATGCCGCCGAGATCGATGAACGCGCCAAAGTCCGTGATGTTCTTGACGATACCCTTGCGCAGCTGCCCGACCTCGAGCTCTTCCTTCAGCTCATCCCGCTTCTCGCTCCGTTCCTGCTCCAGGATCACGCGGCGCGAGACCACGATATTGCGGCGGCGCTTGTTCAGCTTGAGGATCTTGAAGTCGAATTCCTGGCCGACCAGCTCGTCGACGTTCGGCACGCGTCGCAACGCGACCTGCGAGCCCGGTAGAAAGGCATCGACCCCCATAATGTCTACGGTAACACCGCCCTTGACCTTCTTCTTGATGATACCGCGGATCGATTCGTCGGCGTCGTAGGCCGTCTTGATCTGCTCCCACACGCGCAGGAAATCGGCCTTCTTTTTCGAGAGGACGACCACCCCTTCCTGGTCTTCCAACTTCTCGAGAAAGACGTCGACTTCCTGACCCGGCTCGACCTCGCCCGGCTCGCGGAACTCATCGAGCGGAACCGACCCC
>JBDHAS010000289.1:0-4551 GCA_039588015.1 Gemmatimonadota bacterium
CAATTCGTTCAGCTAGATTCGAGACTATAGTGCCAAGCGACACCGATAGTAGACCGCCACACGGAAGGCCGGGCAAGTGGACAGAGTCAGGATACTCGAGAGGCAGCGGATCTTGGGCCATCTAGGGACACGCTTAGCAGGTCCCGGGGCCGCTCTTTTCGAACCGCCGGTTCAAGACGTGGGCCCGGCGCCCTCCTTGTTCACATCGTATATTTCCACCTTCTATGGTTGCGAAACAGAGGGAGGGACGCGTCGTGAAAGCCACACGAGCTTCGATCCTACTCGTAGCAACTCTGGTGCTGCCCCCGACAGGCTGCGGCGCAGCGCATTCCCAAGAGATTGGCGCACCGGCAAACCCGGTCGACCAGGCCGATGTCGCCGCTGACTCGCTGGACGACGGGCCGCACGTCTACTGGCAGAGCGATTCGACGGCCATTGTCTTCTACCTGTGTAGCGACTCCCTTGCAAAGCGAACCTACGACGTTGAGGGGATACTTCGCTTCCGAGGTTTCTGCGCCGACTCGGCGACCAACTACACCATCTCCGCCCAGCCCCCCCTCATCGAGCCCGACAGCTTCGCTGAAGTCACACGCATCCTCGCGATCAGTGACATCCACGGCGAGTTCGATGCGCTGGTGGACTTCTTGAAAGCGGCCGACGTGGTCGACGACGCGCTGCATTGGAGCTGGGGTGACGGGCATCTGGTGATCGATGGCGACACTTTCGATCGCGGGGACCAGGTGACGGAATGTCTGTGGCTGTTCTATCGGCTGGAGCAGGAGGCGCGGTCAGCGGGCGGCCGCGTCCACTTCCTGCTCGGAAACCACGAGACGATGGTGCTGCGGCGTGACCTCCGCTACGTCAACTCGAAGTACATGAACGGAATCGTTCGCAGGTCGCGGGTCCATTACGACGAGCAGTACGGACCGGACATGGAACTGGGCCGGTGGCTCCGCACGCGCCACACGGTCGTGAAGGTGAACGACCTGCTGTTCGTGCACGGCGGGATGCCGCCCGGACTGGTCGAGAGAGGCTTGAGCCTGACGCAGATCAACGATATGGCAAGGGTGAACCTGGACCGACGCTCTTACGAGGTGGCCTTCCGCGACACCATAAAGGCGTTCTATGGCCACACGCCTAGTGGACCATTCTGGTATCGAGGGTACCACCGCGCCCAGGAGAACCGTTACCCGCAGGCGACCGACGAGGAGATCGATGCGACGCTCAACGCCTACGGAGTCTCCGCGATCATCGTAGGCCACACCGAGGTCGAACAGGTCGAAAGCCTCTACGGCGGCCGCGTCTACGGAGTCGATGTCCCGCTGAAGAGGCTCGGCGGCCTTCAGGGGTTGCTCTGGGAAAGGGGCAGCTTCTTCCGCGTAGAGAGCGACGGCAGTCTTACTCCGTTCGGGGCCGGCTAGGCGCCGCGCAGCACTCAGCCGGCCCGAAGTCGCTTGTCGAGACCGTACACCCGCATGTACTCGACACCGAGCTCGTCCCGCCACACGCCGAGGATCCAGTCCTCGCCGATCTGGTGAACGTGGAACCGCTCCGGCACCTGGACTGCGCCTAGCAGGCCGCCGCCCGAATCGAAGACACGCCAAGTCCCCGGTTCCATTGGGAACGATGCGTACTCGGCGACCCACAAGTTGCCTTCCGAATCTACCAACATCCGACCGTAGGCCGGCCGTGTCTCGGGCACATCCATCGCATCGAGATGAGCGCGCAGCATGGCGTGTCGCTCCGGCGGCTGATCGGCCAGGCGTTCGGCCACCGCGCGCTCGATGTCCTCTTGGGTCACTCGCAGGTCCACGCCCAGAACGCGAACCAGGCGCCGAAGGTCACCGGACGCGGTATAGAGCCCGGCCTCGAAACGCTCCTGGTCACCCACGTAGATCTCGTCGCCCGACATCGCGACGCTGGCGGTCCTCGCGTACAACGGCGCGCTCATCACCGCTCGACCATCCTCACTGCCGATATAGACCTCGCGCCCGGGGAACAGTCCCACGGTATCCAGTTCGGTGCCGTCGGCCGAGTACGCCGCGACCGCCGCCGGGTCGCGGCTCAGCCCGCTCCGAACGACGCCGCTGTGCGTCCCACTACCCCAATACTCGCGCACAATGAACGAACCGTCCGAGAACCGTCCCACGGCACCCACGGCCGAGAGGGCGCCGCCCAGGTTCATCGTTCGCACCAGTTCGCCGGCAGCCGTCAGTACGGTGAAGCGGCGCGTCCCGAAGTCATACACCCAGACCGAGTCGCCCGGGCCATACCCGAGGCCGGCCATCTGCCGGTACTCGCCCGGAGCATCGCCGCGGCGGCCGGTCGCCGTCAGGAACCTGCCATCGTTATCAAAGAGGCGGATCTCATGGGACCCGCCGTCCGCGATCACGAATCCACCGGTGGGCAGGCGCAGCGCCCCCTGGATGTCGGTGAACTGATACTCGACTGGACCGTCGGTCACGCCGATCTGCAAGGCCGGCTCGTCGCTCAGCCTCCAGCCCGATCCGCTCGGCCACGCCGGCCCTAGGTTCTCGACGATCTGCACGCCGGCGCTATCGCGGACAACGAGCGGGGCTCCGCCCTCGCCGCCCGTGCAGCCGAAGATGGCGGTGATGACAGAAAAGGCTGTCATGCCATCGAAAACGCGACTTCGCCTACAGCCTGTCATAGACGTCCCCGTTCTCCTCGATCTTCCGATCCTCGTAGGGGCCGGCGACCCTGCGATATAGCTCGAGCTTCGCCGTCTCCAGCACGCCCACCGCATCGGCGATGACCGCATAGCTCAAGCCTCGCGCCTCGATCCATTGAGTCAGCAGTCGCGTGACGATGTAGTTGATGTCGCCGCCGGGGGTGTTGCCATCGAGCTTAGCCGCCAGGGCAGCGACCGCCTCATCGTACAGTCTTCGTCGCTCTGGAGCGATGTACGGCATGGTCTACTCCTCTCTCAGCCAAATGGTGTTCGCCACCGCTATTCTGACACGGGGACTACCGAACTGGAAAGGAGTAGCTGCAACCGGGCGCCAGCCCGCCGTCGGCTTAAGGGCCTACTCCACCACCTTCCTGCCAAGGCCCTTCAACATGGCCATCAGCATCGCCGTGATTCGCTCCAAGGATTCCTTCCCTACCTCGACCTCACTTTCGTCCCTCAGGCCCCGGGCCGCGAGTACATCAAGCACTGCTGCGCATTCGAACGTCGAGCCGAGAGCCGTCTGCAAGTAGCGGGCGCGATCCCGCTTGGAGGACTTGGCATTGGCTTCTGCAATGTTCAGAGGAATACTGACCGATGATCGCTCGAGCTGGGACCGTGCTGGGTCGCCAGCAGGGAGCGATTTAGCAAGAAAGCCGCCCCAGGCAACGAACCTGATTGCCCACCGATAGACATCGAGGCGCTCGTGTGCAAAGACCACCCGCTCTCCCTCTCATGATAGGGACGCCAATTTCGCCACTCCATCCCCATCGCCGCAGCGACGCGTTGGGCGTACCGCGTCGAGGTTCGCGCCGCGCTCTCAGCCATCCTATCTTTAGGGGCACGCTCGAGAAAAAAAAGGTTCACCGTCTTGCGGCGGCGCTGATTGCCCATGCGATCAAGACCGCGCGAAGGATCGAATGCCCGAACAACCAAGAGGTACGCGTAAGCGCGTTAAGGGCCATCGCGCGGCTCGCACGCCCCGAGGCGGCAGGCCTGTGGTTTGACATGGCGGGCTTCGAATATAAGGTCCTAATCGAGCGTCTTCCCCTGGACCGCCGGATCGCGCGTGCGCGCGACCTGTTGGCAAGCGACGCTGGCCTTGGGGAAGCCGTGACTTGAGCGACGGATGCCGGACGTGGAAGAAGTCGCCGACACAGCAGAGCCGAGAGTACGACTTTCTTGAGAGCTGGAGAAGCTATTACCAGATGAAGGAACGTGCCGAGGAGATCCTCAACGAATTGTTCCCCGAGGGAGCCGCAGACCGTCCGGGCGATCCAACCGCCCACGTGTACTCTAGAAGTCACCACGACGAAATAGTCGTCTGGCTCGAGGGCGCCGAGCCGCTGGGTGAGGACGCACTATGGCAGGCTTTCGCGAGGGCCCGTGAGGCGCTGGAGGCGGGCGGATTCGAGTACGTCGAGTGGGACTACCGGTGGAAGCCGGGACAGGCCGGCGGCAAGTTCCGGCCACAAACTGACTGACTGCCTCGCCGGCGTCAGTCCGATGATCCTCGGGTCTCCGGTCCCTGCTGCTGATTGCCTGCTCCGATCATCCGCCGGCGCACGTCGCTCACGATACTCAGGTTCCCGGACCGGAATGCCTCGGCCATAGCCAGCGGCACCTGCGCTTCGGCCTCCACCACACGCGCCCGCATCTCCTCCACCAGCGCCCGCTTCTCCTGTTCCGCGGCCACCGCCATGGCGCGCCGCTGCTCCGCCTTGGCCTGGAAGACTCGCTTGTCGGCTTCCGCCTGATCGGTTTGCAGCTCGGCGCCGATGTTCTTGCCCACGTCCACGTCGGCGATATCGATGGAGAGGATCTCATATGCGGTTCCTGAGTCGAGACCTTTCTCCAAGACT
>JBDHAS010000290.1:0-4838 GCA_039588015.1 Gemmatimonadota bacterium
CCGGCGGACCCGCGGCCCCGCCTTCGACCATGCGCGCCTCGCCGAGGCGCTGAGCGCGGCGACGGGCCAGAGCATCGAAGGCAACGACCTTCCTTTCTGGACCTTCGACCTATCGGCCGACGGAAGACACCTGACGGTGACCGTTGCCGACACCGGTGCCCCCGGCGCGCCCCGCGGCCGGCCGCCGCGCGGCGGGCAGCGGTGGACCTGCGACCTCCAAGCTTACACGTGCTCTCCGGCGGACACCGCGCGGATCGAGGGCCGCCACGACCCGCCGCCCAACTCGGTCCTCTCGCCGGACGGCAGCCGCGCCGCCTTCATCCGCGACCACAACCTCTGGATGATTGACTTGGAGACCGGTGCGGAGACGCAGCTCACAGCCGACGGAGTGGAGGACTTCGGCTATGCGACGAACAACGCCGGCTGGGTGAAACGCGACGCGCCGGTGGTGACCTGGTCACCCGACTCGCGCAAGATCGCCACGTTCCAACACGATGGGCGCGGTGTGAGCCACATGTACCTCGTGCGCACGCAAGTGGGCGAGCCAGAGCTGGAGGCGTGGCGGTATCCGCTTCCGGGTGACAGCGTCATCTTCCGCATCCACCGCGTCGTCATCGAGGTCGAAGGGCCGGACGCCCCGCGGGTCGTGCGGCTCCAGATGCGGCCGGACATGCATCGCTCGACGGTGAGCGACCACATCGCCTGCGGCACGCGGCTGTGCGATCTCCTCTGGTACCCCGACGGCTCGGCGATCGCGTTCGTCTCCGGCTCGCGCGACCACAAGCAGGCCTGGGTGCGCGTGGCCGACGCGAACACCGGCGCAGTGCGCACGTTGTTCGAGGAGCGCTCCGAGACGCAGATCGGCGATGCCAGCGCGACCGAGAACTGGCGGGTGCTGCCCGGGTCGAACGAGTTGATCTGGTGGTCGGAGCGCGACAACTGGATCCACCTGTACCTCTACGACCTGGCGAGCGGCGAACTGAAGAACCGCATCACGGCCGGCGACGGCAACGTGGTCAACATCCTGCACGTGGACGAGCGCGCGCGGACGATTTACTTCACCGGGCAGGGCAAAGAACCGGGGCGCGATTCGTACTTCCGCCACCTGTATCGCGTCGGCCTCGATGGTCGGGAAGAGATCCTCCTCACGCCCGAGGACGCGGACCATAGGATCTCGATGTCCCCGGACGGTCGGTGGTTCATCGATACCTATTCGACGCCCACCACGCCGCCGGCCAGCGTGCTGCGCGACCTTGACGGTCGGGTCGTGGTGTCACTGGAGCGCGCGGACATCTCGCGGCTCGTCGAGATCGGCTGGCATCCGCCCACGCCGGTGACCATGAAGGGGCGGGACGGCGTGACCGACATCTACGGGCTCATGTACACCCCGAGCCGCCTCGACTCGACCGCGATGTACCCGATCATCGACTATATCTATCCCGGCCCGCAGAGCGGTAGCGTCGGCCCGCGCAGCTTCACTCCCTCGCGGCGCGACCACCAGGCGCTGGCGGAGCTTGGGTTCGTCGTCGTCGCGATCGACGGCATGGGGACGCCGGGCCGCTCGAAGGAATTCCACGACGCCTACTACGGCCGCATGGGCGACAACACGATCCCCGACCAGGTCGCAGGCATCCGCCAGCTGGCCGAGCGCTACCCGTGGATCGACATCGACCGCGTCGGGATCTGGGGGCACTCGGGAGGCGGCTTCGCCACCGCAGCTGCGATGTTCATGTACCCGGACTTCTTCAAGGTCGGCATCTCCGAGTCGGGCAACCACGACAACCGGAACTACGAGGACGACTGGGGCGAGCGGTACCAGGGGCTCCTCGTACGTGACGGCGACAGCGACAATTACGCCTCCGAGGCCAACCAGACCCATGCCGCGAAACTGAAAGGGAAGCTGCTGCTGGCGCACGGCGGGATGGACTCGAATGTTCCGCCATACAACACGTACCTGGTCGTGCAGGCGCTGATCGAGGCCAACAAGGACTTCGATCTCGTGATCTTCCCCAATGCGGGGCACGGGTACGGCCGCGCGAACAACTACATGATGCGGCGGCGCTGGGACTACTTCGTGCAGCACCTCATGGGAGCCCAGCCGCCGAAGGAGTACGAGATCGGCGCGGAGCGTTCGGTACCCTGAGGCGTGAAAGCCAATACTCGATCTCACCGTACATGCCTGCTAGCCAAGCGAGATAGACGGCGCGCTCCTGTTGAGACCGCGTTGACGAGGCACCTCAGATTGCGGATAAGGGTGCCCGTCATCTGTGAGTTTGCCCTTGCAGATCCGGGCAGGCGAGGTGACTTTTGAGAGGAGGTTAGAGTCCTGATCATCGCGGTGCCTGACGTACTACGCGAGAAGCTGGGCGCGGAGGGCGCCCGGGCGCTGGCGGAGCTATTGAACCAGCTGGGAGGGCAGGTGCGCGAAGCCGCCATCACCGTCGCCGAGGAGCGCTTCGAGCGCCGGCTCGTGGAGGCGACGAGCGCCCTCGAGACGCGTCTGGTCGAGCGGATGAGTGCCCTGGAGACCCGGCTGAGCGAGCGGATGAATGGGCTGGAGAGTGGGTTGAACGAGCGGATGAGGAAGCTCGAGAGCCGGTTGCTTGGCTGGGCGTTCGTCTTCTGGCTGGGTCAGTTCGCTGTCCTAATCGGTATCCTCTTCGTCTTCTTCCGGAACTAATCCTGCCGATTGATCGGTCGGGCACCGCCTGGCGCTTTCCACCGGATCTTCTCATTCGACGGGGCGATCGGCGGCGAGCCGCGCAATCCAGGGGTTGGGACAAAGTACCTCTTAGAATCGCATCGTAGCCGCTCCGCTACTTCAAGAGAATCTTGGGGCCTGTCCTCCCGCCTCGCCGTTGGTTAAGCTGCTCGACGCTGTCCTATTACTACGAATGCCCAATGACAGAGGGCGACTGAAGGTCAAGGAGAGGATCATGACCGTACACATCCGCTCGCGTCTGACGAAGATCGGCCTGGTCCTGGTCGGGCTGCTTTTCGCCTTCGCCACCTCAGCTCGAGCGCAGGAGATGGTACAGCCAGCGCCGGACCGCGGACCCGATGAAGGCCAAGGCCCCTTCGACCGGCTGATACTGCGCGGTGCGATCGTGATCGACGGGACCGGTGGGCCGCCGCGCGGGCCGGTCGACATCGTGATCGAGGGGAATCGCATCGCGCGGATCGCCGGTGTCGGCGTTCCCGGCGTCCCAATCGATCCCGAGGACCGTCCGGAGCCGGGGACGAAAGAGTACGACGTCACCGGGATGTACGTTTTGCCCGGTTTCGTCGATCTGCACCTCCACACCGGCGGCGTCCCCAAGGCGCCGGAGGCCGAATACGTCTACAAGCTCTGGATGGCACACGGCATCACGACCGGGCGAGGGGTGCCGTTCGGGGGCGTGGACTGGTCGTTAAGCGAACGGGAACGGAGCGCCAGGAATGAGATCGTGGCTCCGCGCATGTTCGTCTACCATGTCCCCGGCCAGGGCTGGGACCGCGGCGCGATACGAACGCCCGAGGACGCAAGGGAGTGGGTTCGTTGGGCGGCCGACAAAGGGATCGACGGGATCAAACTGTTCGGGTATCAGCCGGACATCATGGCCGCTGTGTTGGACGAAGCGAATAAACAGGACATCGGATCGGTAGCGCACCTCGCCCAGACCAACGTCGCCCAGGTGAACGCGCTCGATGCGGCGCGGCTCGGACTTGGAACGGTAACTCACTACTACGGCCTGTTCGAGGCGATCTACGACGACCACGATGTCCAGCCGTGGCCTCCCGACATGAACTACAGCAACGAGCAGCATCGGTTCGGCCAGGTTGCGCGCCAATGGAACCTGATCCATCCGCCGGGCAGCGACGAGTGGAACGCCTTCCTCGCCGAGATGAAGGAACTCGATGTGACGCTCGACCCGACGATGACTGCGTATCTCGCCAGCCGCGACGTCATGCGAGCGCGCACTGCCGACTGGCACGACAAGTACACGCTGCCGACGCAGTGGGACTTCTACGAGCCCAGCCGCCTGAACCACGGATCGTACTACTACGCGTGGACAGCATGGGACGAGATTGCATGGAAGAACTTCTATCGCGTCTGGATGCAGATGCTGGATGACTACAAGGACATGGGCGGCCGCGTGACGGTCAGCTCCGACGCCGGCTACATCTACAACCTCTACGGCTTCTCGACCATCGAAGAGATGGAGCTACTGCAGGAAGCGGGCTTCCATCCGCTCGAGGTGATTCGCTCGGCCACCATGCACGCCGCCGAGACCTTGATGAAGCCGACGGGACAGCCGATCGAGTTCGGACTGGTTCGCGAGGGTTTCCTAGCGGATCTCGTGGTCGTGGATGAGAACCCGATCGACGACCTCAAGGTGCTATACGGTACAGGCGTCGTGCGCCTGAACGACGAGACGGGACAAGCCGAGCGAAAAGGTGGGATCGTCTATACGATCAAGGACGGCATCGTCTACGACGCCAAGCATTTGCTAGCAGACGTTGCCCGAATGGTGGAGGATCAGAAGCGCGAGCGGATGACGAGCCGGCGACGAGCCGGCCGTGAAGGTTCGCTCCCCGTAGACTAACGTTTGAAGTCGCGGCCGCGGGGCGTGAGGCGCGGGCGATGACGGGGCGTCGACGCTGGCCGGAGGTCCCCTGCGAAACGCCCGCCTCACACCCTCAAGGTAGCTCAAATCGTTTATCCCCCAAGCACCTCGCGGATAGCGCGGTCGGCTTCGCTGAACGAGGCCTCGGCCATGGCGTTGTTCGCGGCGTCGCAGTTAGCGATGGCGATGCGGCCGAAGGGTTGGCGGGCGCGCAGCCACGGGCGCTCTTGC
>JBDHAS010000291.1:0-7695 GCA_039588015.1 Gemmatimonadota bacterium
GGGTATGGCCTTTCTCCAGAAGCCATATAGCTCGGAGGGGCTCGCGGTTAAGGTCCGTGAGGTTTTGGACACGCGCGTCGACCCCGACCAAGAGATGCCTCCCGACGCTGCTTTGCCCGCGGAAGCGATACTGGAAACCGGCCACCGGCACCCATAAGACTCACCATCGCCATTCTCATCGTCATCGCCATCGTCATCGATGGCGATGGCAAGAGGCACAGCGCGGCCTGACCTTCGAATCTCGGCACTATCTTCCCAATCGACCGTAGCGCTCGAGGAGCGCCTGCAGCCGATCGTGCGGGATCGCGTAGACGCGATTCCCGTTGATCCCTTCCATCGTGCGGGCGGCAACCATGGCGTTGACGATGGCCTCTTCAACCACCGCGACGGTCGCCTCGAACAACGGCGTCATCCGCGAGTTCGGATACATCTCGACCGGCGCCACCTCGTTGTCGTGCCACCCCTGCTCGTTGGCCGTCGAGAACGCGATGAAGATGTCGCCGGAGCCGTTGCTAGCGATTCCGCCGACGCGTCCAATGCCCATCGGCACCCGGCGCGCCAGCCGTTTCAGCTGATGCGGTAGCAGCGGCGCATCGGTGGCCACCACGACGATGATCGATCCGGACTCTCCCCCTTCCCCCGCTCCGCCGTATTCCGGCATCAGGTCCGCCAGCTCTTGCCCCACTGGTGCCCCAGCGATCCTCAGGCCGCGCCGCCCTCCATAGTTGCACTGCACCAGCGCACCAGCGTGCCGACCGTGTAGGAGCCGACGAGTCGCGAAGACGTGCCGATCCCGCCCTTGAACCGGTGGCAGATCATCCCAGTACCGCCGCCCACGTTGCCTTCCGGCACCGGACCGGAGCCTGCCCGTTCCAGCGCTTCGAAAGCGTGCTCCTTCCTGACGTGGAACCCGTTGATGTCGTTCAGCGACCCGTCCCAAGTCTCGGCGACCACAGGCAGAGACCACCAAACCCGCCGGCCGAGCCGGTCGTAGGCCCGGCGATCCCGCATCCACTCGATCACCGCGTCGTGTACCACGCCCACGCTGTGCGTGTTGGTGATCATCACCGGACCTTCCAGAAACCCCGACTCCTCCACCCAGGTCGTGCCCGTCATTTCTCCGTTACCGTTCAGCGAATACCAGCCCGCGAAGACCGGGATGACGTCTCTCCCGCGCGGCAGGATGGCTGTGACTCCGGTTCGGATTGGCCCCTTCCCCACCTCCAGCGTCCCCTCTCCTTCAATCAGAGTCACGTGTCCGACTTCCACGCCCGCCACGTCGGTGATCGCGTTCAACGGCCCCGGTTCTCCGTCGAATGGGATGCCGAGATCCCGTGCCCGCACCGTTTGAGCGCTGGCGACGTTCACACACGCGACCACGAGCAGGAAGAACAGAGTGCAGCCATACTTCATCATCGCGGACCTTCCTTGTAGCATGACAAACCTCAGACCTCTCGCGTGAAGTGTGATGCTGGCGGTATGCCCGACGACTAGCTAGAGAGAGAACCCGTTCGATCCAGCTCCCGCTCGAGCGCCTCCGCTGCGTGAGATGTCGTTCGGGGCCTCGATCTCCTCCCCCACCACTTGATAACCGATCCGGATCGGTCCGCCCGCGTGCTTGAAGGGATAGGCCTCGGCCAGCCGTTCGCGCAACGTTTCCAATCTGGTCTTCAGGCGCGCGGCCGCCCACCGAGCCTTCTCGACAGCCGATTCACCTCGGAGACCTCCTTGGGCCGCCCGCATTAGTTCAGAGATGACGCTGATCTGTTCGCGCAGCGCCAAGAAATCGTCGTGCCCGTCCTGCAGGGAGTAGAGCGCCTGCACGATCGGCTTCATGTCCTGCTCGACCAGATTCGATTCGATCCGTTCGGCGGCCTGCGGGTGAGCGAGGAGTCGGATCGTCGCGCCAAGCCACTCGCCGGCGCTCTCTACGAAGGCATCGATCTCGGCTGCTACGTCAGCCTGCTTCGCTTCAGCATCAGCAATCACCGCCCGCGCCTCGTCCGGGTCCTCCTCTTCGAGCCCGTATGACTCGAGATCGACTCGTACCTCCGCTTCCAGAAGACTGCACACTACAACGGCCTGCATTCGCCTTTCGTCCTCGCCCGCGAACGTCTCGATGCCGGCTTTGGCGGCCGGCAATCGGTCTGTCATCGCGCGTTTCGTTTCCCGGAAGGCGGCACAGGCGGCTTGCCAGTCCGGTACGGGCTCCATCTCGCGCGGCAGCCAGACGAGCTTCAGCAGGCTCAGCGTGTCCTGAAAAACCCGCTCCAGGCTGGTCATCTGATCTTCCAGGTTCGCGGTCTCTTCGAGAATCTTGGCTACCGGTACCAGCGGAGCTCGTTCGGCGTCTTCGCCCACCACGTCTCGGTAGTACTTGAGAGTGGCGCTGCGCGAGAGAGCCTCGAAATCCCGAAACAGCGCGACGGCCGGCGCTTCAAACCGGAATGTGCCCTCGGCCAGCTCTCGGCCGGCACGCGCGATGCGCTCGGCCTCCGCCGGGTGCGTATCGAAGGTTCCGGTCTTGCCGCTGCGGAGGTGCTCGCGGACCTGCTCCTCGACCTCAGCGGGCAAGCGATCGGCCAACCGCACGACCATGTCCGGCACGTCCTCCGGCAATTCACGCTGGTCCCACAGCCGGCCCAAGATGTCGATGGCCTGAGCGTAAGCGACGTTCAGCAGGTTGAGTCGGAGGAACGTGCTCTCGAACGCCCGAGCTCCAACGAGCTTCGCCTCGTAGCGGTCCGCGTCGAATTCCATTTGGCGCAACATGAAGCAGCTGATGCCATGCCCAACCATCATCAGGAACGCAAGAACTCGGCGCGTGAGCCCGACGAAGAAATGAGACAAACGGAGCACGATCCCGATATAGAAGCCGGCCTCGTTCGCCATTTGATCGAGCGTCTCGTCCCAGGCATCCCTCTCGTACACTACTCGGAAAAACCAGTTGTTCACGCTACGAATCACGTAAGTGAGCCGCATGCCGGTCTCTTGGGCGAAGTGGCCGAACTCGTGGGCCAACACGCCGGCCAAGCCACGCAGATCGAGACCCGCCGCGAGTGGAAGCCCGATGGTGAGTGTCAGTTGGCCGGTGAGGAGATCCCACGCTCCGCGCATGAAGGAGGCGGAGGCGTTGGGCGAGCAGTCGACTGCTATACGACGGGGGCTCGGAGCGCCTACAACCAGACACAGCCTGTCCACGAAATCGAACAGATCTTTCTGCTCCGAGCGATCTAGCGCAACCGGCTCCATCGCCGCGCCGCGCTGTGCGAAGAGCGGCTTGACCATGAAGAAGAGCATTATGCCCCCGGCGACGATCGGAGTGATGAAGCCCAGAAACCTCCAAAAAATGGCGCGAGTTCCGCTACCGAAGAACCAATTCGGCGCTACGGCGGCGTAGACGCCCACGGCATAGGCCAGCGCGATGATCAGCCCAATGTAGACGAGCGGTAGCAGCACCATTGCGATGGCAACTAGAATAAGCCCCAACTGATAGGCAGGCTGCACGCGCGGCTTCGGCAGCGAACCCTGCAGGGCCTCGACGGCAGGATGCGTGATCGATTCGCTCATTAGACTCTTCTCAGAAACGGCCGGGAATGTCGACCTTCAGCGGCAGGTCTGTCGGGTGAGTCAACCGATTCGTTAGCCACATCCATCACTGAGGACTCCAGTAGGGGGTACCTCCGTCCTCAGCCCATCCGCGCATGTGTGCCAGCAATATCTGCTGCTGGTTGGGAGAAAGCAAACGAAGCGGTTGGCAGTTGATTTCAGCTCCGCCTGGCAGTCCAACGACCTTGACCTGCCAATCTCCGTCTGCGGGGCGGTTGATTGGCAACCGCGGCCACGTCACTCGTCGGCGCTACTCGAAACGCTACTCAACGGCTAGTTGCCTGGTCACTTCCCGGGCAAGGTACGCGCCGATACCGGAACTGCATTTCACGAACCTTCCCGCCACTCTCGCCGGCCGTTCGGGCAACGAGCGAGTCCGCACTAATCCGACTGTACGTTATGGTTTGCGGAAAGTCATGATCTGGATTGGAGAATGCGATGCTCGTGTCGGTGATCGCTGCCGACCGGAAGCTCGCCGGAGACTGCCCGGACGGGTGCGCTTCGTACACCCAACTAGACCCCTCATCCCTGAGAATGAGCAACTCATACCCGGCCAACTCGCCGCCACGAACCGCACGGTTCATCCCCAGCATCGTACCACCGCGCACCGACATCCAGTGCTCCTCGATGACCAACTCGCCTGCGCGCATCTCCCAACATCCAGCCAACCACGGAGGAGCGACCGATGATGGCTCGTCATCCGCAACCTGAGCACGGCCTACTCCCGGGAAAGACACCAGCATCGCGATCGACAACACGTATACAACCCGCCTCATTTCTAGCCTCATGGTCATTCCCTGTCTGGCTGTTCCGCTCGATGACCTACCTGCGGTTGGTTCTCAGCGGTCGCGCTCGCGCAATGCGCGCCGAATGAACGTGCGCGCCGTAGTATACTGACGAGCCGTGTTCACGGAGATCCAGCGAGCGATCGGCCACTTGTCTGCCCAATCGAAGACCCCCACTTGGAGGAGCTCCGTGTCGTCCAGCGCAGCGATTGTGGCCAGGACACGCGCAAAGCCGTTCTCCAGCCGATCACGGATTGCACGAAACGGCTCTGATCTAGCTGACTCAACTACATCCGCATTGAGGCGCGGAGTCTCCTTCCACTTATATCCTGGCGCCGGTAGCGTCGGCGATTCTCCTCGCCGGCCCGCGTCGATCCAATCGAGGACACTTTCGGTCCACCAAGCACGAACGGCGAGCAGGTCTTTGACGGTCCAGTCATCGACACAGTTCAGCTGAGCCGCCTCCGGGCCGGCCTCGTCCAGCTCCCCGCGGAGCTTGTCAAACGACGACTCCACAAGCTCTGTGAGTTCCTCGCGGGTCTTCGGTATGAGCATGGTCCCCGGCCTACTCGGCGACCATCCGTTGCTGAGGCGTGTTGGGCCTCATGGCTCCTGATAGATCTGAATGAGGTTGCCGCAGGTGTCGTCGAATACGGCAACGATAGCGCTACCCATATCGGTCGGCTCCGTCGCGAAGACCACGCCGAGATCCCTCAGTCGCCGGTACTCGTTCTCGATGTCGTCAACGGCGAACGCCGTCAGAGGAATCCCCGACTCGAAGAGGGCTCGTTGATAGGTCGCGGATGCGGGATGGGCATTGGGTTCGAGGACTACCTGCGTGCCATCGGGCTCCTCGGGCGCGACGACCGTCAACCACCTGTACTCTCCGGCCGGAAAATCGACCTTCTTTTCGAACCCGAGGACTTCGGTGTAGAACCGGAGTGCGCTTTCCTGGTCCCGCACGATCACACTGTTCAACTTGATCTTCACGCAATCGCCTCCTTGTGGCCAGTTAACGGATTCGGCCTCACCTGCGGTGCCGATCGCCGACGAACTTGCCGGCGCACTACTCGTAGTATAGCGGCACCTTCTTCAACTGTTCGAACCAGGCTAACTCGTGCGCGATCCACAACTCAGCGCCGGTATCGGTAAGAAGCCCCTCGATGCGCTCCATCGACTCGCGGGTCGCCTGCTCGTCGACGTTGAAGGCCGGCACCCGCTGGTTCTCGCGGCTGAATCGGAAGTGATACAGGTCGCCGGACAGCACGACCGGTCCGGTCGCGGCGAGGTCGACGAACAAAACCTGGTGACCGGGCGTGTGTCCGGGCGCAGGAATGAGACGGACGCGGCCGTCCCCGAACACGTCGTGCTCGCCTTCGATGACCAGCCGCTCCGCGTCGCGGAGCCCCGCATAGAGCGTGGCATCGAGGCCGGGAACGGTCAACTCGTCCGCAAAGGCCGCTTCAAACTCGGGCTTCTGAATGATCAGTGTGGCGCCTTGCATAGTCGAAGGAGCTCATGTCGAGTCCCATATCCGCCAGTTGCTCGGCCAGAGTCCGGTCGAGCCGCATACGCATGCCACCTTCCCCCTGCCAGCCCGGTGTTTCCGCAACGTTTGAAGGCAGCCCGCCGTCCCAGAGCATGCGTCCGCTTTCATGCTCGATCACATAGCAGGGCACAGCCAAGTCGCGCACGTCGGTTTCGTCGTCGCCGATTCCGAACGCCTCGACGCTCTCGAACCATAGCATGCCGCAGTCGAGAACGTAGAGCCTTAGCGGTTCTTCGGTTCTCGTTCCGGCGACACAGGCGCAAACGGTCAATGACAAACACAGATAGACTCCGGCGAAACGATTCATGGCAGATGCTCTCTTCCCACGAGTGCCGAAGAGCGGACGTCGCCCACCGCCGCTCGAGCCGCGTCACTTACGGGTGGATGCCCAGAACGTCCTTCACTCGCAGCTTTAGAGGGTTGGCCGTCAGTGGGCTCCGCCAGCTTCGCGGACCATAGTCATCCAATCCGAATAAATGGATCCGCGAAAGCAGGCCCGGATGCTCCTCCTCGAGATCAGCTAGTAACTCGTCCATCGCCTGGAGCAAGACCGTTTCCTTCGCCCGACTGTAGATTAGGAACTGGGTAGCCGACTCGGCGAAGAAACCGATGAAAATCTTCAGGCGCTCGCGAGGTCCGCTCCCATCCTCCTGCCTAAAGCCCGAGTAGTGTATCACGATCAGATCCGGGTCGAACTGCAGGATCTCCTCATCCCGATGCCAATCGGGCCCGATGGATTCTCGCTGCCGCCGAATAGGCAAGTCGAGCAGGATATCGCTGATCACATCCGCGTTCGTTCCGTTGGCCGCCAGCGTTTCCTCGTCATAGACACGGGCCGGGTGTGGCGAGTCCATCATGATCACCAGAGGTATAGAAGACGGTGCTCTTGCATCCCCGCTCACCGTAGCGCCGGCTGCAAGTACACGTATTCCTAACCACCCGAGATGCTAGCGACGAGGATCAACGAAACGAGCGGAAGCACGCGCCCGGCCCCGCGTGCTTCGTCGTCGCTGCCGGCTAACCACGTCGCCAGCACCTCCGCCGCTTCAGCGCGCGAAAAAAGGAGCCGAACGTTCCTCTCACACTCATGCCAACCAAAATTCAGGAGTTCAACGGTGGCCGCAACCGGCCGAGCGCTTCGTTCGCCGGCCCGCAGCCATCCTAGGCAGCGGTCCCGAGCGCCTCGAGCGCCAGTTCCACCTCGCTCACCGCCTCGCGCTCCAGCGCCACGACCTGCCGGAGAAGCGATGCCTGGTTACTTCGCTGTTCCTGGGTCCACTCCGACACCGAAGTCAGCTGCCTCGGCCATGGCACGTTCGCCCACCCGGTATCGAGCGTGTTGGCTACCGAATCGTAGTGCCCCGCGGCGCGATCCAGATGAGACCCGACATCTTCGCGGAATTGGCCCTGCATGTTCCGTAAGTACTCAGATGCCGAGCGGCGGGCATCCACCAAGCAGTAGTAGATGTGCGCATTGCCTACCAGGATGGCGCCCGCGCGGCACGTCGCCCGCGCGAGGAACGAGCTATCCTGCAAATCCGAGATCCAGCGCTCGTACGCGCCGAAGCCAGAGTAATAACCGCTACCCATCGGCTCTTTGGCGTGGGCCAGCCCAACTCCGACAGCCAGCGACTCGACAAGGCCCTCGCGAGTCGGTTGACTCGGTAGCTTCGTCACGAGCGTGAACGCCCAGCCGGGCCAATCTCCCAAGCCCGCAGGCGCATCACCTTTCTTGCTGTACGGATGACGAAG
>JBDHAS010000292.1:0-4532 GCA_039588015.1 Gemmatimonadota bacterium
GAAAAAGCCCCGACCGCCATCGGCGACCGGGGCTTCATGATGTGGACGACCCGAAGGCTCGGGCCGGATGAGTTCTGGCTCCCCAGACGACAACCTCCTCAAACCAGCTATCAACGGCCTAGAGAATCCCCAACATCAAGTTCTGCAATAGTTACGATTGATGATCTATAACTCGCTCTCGGCTTCACGTCACCGTTCACACTCGGTGGACCACTACACCCCTTCATCCTCCCGGTTAACAGCCCGAGATCCCGCGGGGTCGGATCGGATCTCTTGCTGTTAACCCCACCACGCCCGGTTAACAGAGAGGGAGAGAGTCTGAGGGCAGATTCGAGGGTGGTGTAGTCGTCCACCGAAAGTTAGCGGCTACGAAATCGCGGAATCAGGCACCGAACGGATGCGAGATGGGTGTAGTGGTCCGGCGAAACTACACGGCGCCAAAAAGGGGCATAGGAACTTCAAGCTGCGATTCCAGGTCCGGTAAGGGCTATTCCGTCAACCTGGACTCGGCAGTCGGATGGCCCCGGGTGGTCTGACCGGGTGGCGGGCTCTGGATCGATCTGGGAGCTTCTTCCAGCACCCCGTCCATCAGCGCTGGCCGGCTCAACATCGGCTGGATGTTCTGAGCGGCGCTGTCGTCGGGGAGGCCGGTCGCGAGGCGTGACGGCGCACAAGCTGGCGTCCTGTCAATCGCGCCCCAACTGCGTCTGTAGTGACATGGCCCCCCACGATTCCCATTACGTGGCTCCGTTCTCCCTCGCCATCCCGGCCGCCGATGCATGGCGGTAGCTCCTTCGGGTGATCGAGGCGCTCCCCCGTACGCGGATCGCGGCGCAGACCGAAACGACCCTTCACGCAGAGTGTCGCAGCAGGATCTTCCGTTTCACCGATGATCTCGAACTGCACCTGCGTGCTGGCGAGGGGATCATCGCGGTGCGCTCGGCATCCCGTCTCGGGTATTCCGACCTCGGCGTGAACCGCCACAGGGTGGAGACGTTACGCGCGGAATTGACCAAGCGGGGTGCGGTCCGGCCAAACGGCGATTAGGTGATACATTAGCGCGCTGATTGTCCCGAGCCAGGGGCGTACCAGGGTAGTGGAGGGAACGTCTTGAGCGCCGACCAGACAACGCAGCCTTCAATCGGCAACGGGAACGCGGTCACTCCGTACGTCTCGCCGACGGAGTCGTCGCCGGAGGCGACGATCAAGGCGGTCGGCGCCGGCATCCTGTTCGGCATTCTGTTCGGCGCGGCCAACGCCTCCCTGGGGTTGCGGGCGGGGCTCACCATCTCGACCTCGATCCCGGTAGCGGTGATGACCGTGGCGCTGTTCCGTGCCCTGAGCGCCGGCGGTCTCCGTTCCGGCATCCTCGAAGCGAACCTGTCGCAGACGGTCGGTTCGGCGTCCAGCTCGCTGGCCAGCGGCGTGATCTTCACCCTGCCGGCGTTGTTCCTCTGGGGCTTCGACACCAGCGTTCTGCAGATGACGATCCTGGCGATGAGCGGGGGGCTGCTCGGCGTTCTGTTCATGATCCCGCTGCGGCAGTTTCTCATCGTGCGCGAGCATCGCAACCTGCCCTATCCGGAAGGGACCGCCTGCGCCGAGGTGCTGAAGGCGAGCGAGACCGGCGGGGCGCGCGCCAAATTCGTCTTTCTCGGTCTCGGGATCGGGGCGCTGTTAAAGGGGATTACCGGCTGGGCACACGCCATCCCCGCCGAGCTCGAGATGCACGTCCCGTTCCTGAAGAAGGGACAGATCTCGTGCGACGTGAGCGCGGCGCTGTTCGGGGTCGGCTACATCCTCGGGCCGAGGATATCGATCATCATGGTGGGGGGAGGGCTTCTCTCTTCGCTGATCATCATTCCGGTGATCGCATGGTGGGGCGAGGGCCGGGTGGAGCCGCTCTACCCGGAGATGACGCTCACCATCGCCGATATGACACCGGGCCTTCTCTGGACCCGCTACGTGCGCTACATCGGCGCGGGTGCCGTGGCGATGGGTGGCCTGATCACCCTGGTGCGAAGCATCCCGACGATGGTCGAGAGTTTCCGCGTCGGTGCCCGGGAGATCAGGGATCGCCTCTCTGCGGGAAGCCAAGCCGCGGTGGCGCGCACCGACCGCAGCCTGCCGCTGCGCGTCGTCGGCATCGGAGCCGTCGCGATCTTCCTGGCGTTGACGCTGATTCCGCAGGCGTTCAGCAGCATCGGCAGCGTGGCGGGGCGCGCCGTCACGGCGCTGCTGGTGATCGTCTTCGCCTTCTTCTTCGTGACGGTCAGCTCGCGTATCGTCGGCCTGGTCGGCGTGACCTCCAACCCGACCAGCGGCATGACGATCGCGACGCTCCTCGGCACCTCGTCGATCTTTCTGATGCTCGGCTGGACCGACGGCCCCGGCAAGGTGGCGGCGCTGACGGTCGGCTGTGTCGTCGCCATCTCGGCGTCGATCGCGGGCGATACCTCGCAGGACCTGAAGACCGGTTACCTGCTCGGCGCGACTCCGTGGCGCCAGCAGACCGGTGAGCTGGTAGGCGTTTTGACCTCGGCGATGTTCGTGGCGCTGACGGTGATATTGCTGGCGGAGGCTTACGGATTCGGCGGCAAGGAGCTGCCGGCGCCGCAGGCGACGCTGATGAAGCTGGTGATCGACGGAGTGCTCGCCCAGTCGCTGCCGTGGGTCCTGGTCGGAATCGGGGCGGCGATCAGCATCGTGGTCGAACTGTTCCGGGTGCCGTCGCTGCCGTTCGCCGTCGGCGTCTACCTGCCGCTGGCGACCATGTTCCCGGTCTTCCTCGGCGGCATGCTGCGATTCATCATGCTGCGCGGGGCACGCAGCGAAGAGGAGCGGATGGAGCGCCGCGACCGCGGCATCCTGCTCGGCTCGGGCCTGGTCGGCGGCGAGGGGCTGATCGGTGTGGTGATCGCCGGAGCGGCCGGCTATGCCGTGACTCGGGGCGAGACACCGTGGCGCATGGGCACCGAGTGGGCCGGCGCCGCCGCCGACTGGCTGGCACTGGCCGTGTTCGTGGGGTTGATCGTCTACTGCTGGCGACTCATCGCCGGCACCCGCACGATCACCGCGTAGATATCCGGAGAGCCGTGACTTAGCGGTTGCCCGCCACTGTAGTGGTCCAGCGATTCTTCTCGTCTGAACCTGTCGTTGCTAGAAACCTCGTCCGACCTTTAGATTCTGACACTTGAGCCAGCCCGGGTATACTCCGGCGCCGATCCCGATTTCTGAGGACTAGAGGTGCCGATGCTCCTGCTCCGAATCATCTGGGCTGTCGTCCGGGCCCTTTTCTCCAAGAAAGCCGATCTCGTTGCAGAGAATCTGGCCCTTCGCCACCAGCTCATCGTTCTCCGCAGGGGGGCCAGACGCCCGCGGCTGCGGAAACCAGACCGCATCTTCTGGCTCTGGCTCGCCCGCTCTTGGACGAGATGGCGAGACAGCCTCATCGTCGTCAAGCCTGCGACTGTGGTCCGATGGCATCGGAATGGCTTCAAGTACTACTGGACATGGAAGAGTCGTCACGAGGGTGGTCGGCCCACGGTTACACCGGAGGTGCGGGAATTGATTCGTAGAATATCTCGGTCCAATCCACTTTGGGGCGCTCCTCGGATTCACGGCGAGTTGCTCAAGATCGGCATTGATCTATCCAAGGCGACCGTCGGCAAGTACATGATCCGCCCCCGCAAGCCGCCGAGTCCGACGTGGAGGGCCTTCCTCGACAACCACTTCAAGGACCTCATCTCCATCGACTTCTTCACCGTGCCCACGGTCAGCTTTCGAATCTTGTTTGTCTTTCTCGTGCTCTCTCATGATCGTCGTCGGATCTTGCACTTCAACGTGACGGCGCATCCCAGTGCGCAATGGACGGGGCGTCAATTGCTCGAAGCCTTCCCCTGGGACACTGCCCCTCGTTTTCTGATTCGTGATCGGGATGGCATATACGGAAATGACTTCAGCCGATCCGTTCATGCTCTGGGGATCAAGCAGGTTCTCATTGCGCCTCGCTCACCCTGGCAGAATCCGTACGTGGAGCGGGTCATCGGCTCGATCCGCCGGGAATGCCTGGATCACATCATCGTTTTCGGCGAGAGTCACCTGCGGAGGGTCCTGAGAAGCTACCTGCACTACTACCACGGTTCCCGGACGCATCTCGCGCTCAACAAAGACGCGCCCCAACCACGTTCCACCGAACCGCCAACGATGGGGCGAATCGTGGAGTTTCCGAAAGTCGGCGGGCTCCATCACCGTTACTCCCGACAAGCTGCGTAGCCTTGGTCTTCATCCCGCAGCTTTGATCCGAGCGGCTCGGTGCGTCTCTGCCCCGAGGCATCCCGCCTTCCCGAGGCACTTCAGATGCAAAACGCGGTTCCCGACGACTGTTCACCAGCCCATGACCGATGGATTTTTCATCTCGACGCACGTAATCAGGGCGGATCGAGTTTTCAGCAACGACAGGTTCGGAATCGGGCGGCCGGACTAACCCCCTGAGACCCAAAAAGTCGGACATGTTCCAGCAGCCGGAAGTG
>JBDHAS010000293.1:0-4519 GCA_039588015.1 Gemmatimonadota bacterium
ACAAGTCCCGGATCCGCCGGCTCGCCCGCGACAACCGTCGGCCCACCTATCAAGAACAGCGTTCGCGCCAGCTGACCCTCCGAGCCGGCACGCGGATCGGGATCGGTGCTCCCTTCGCCGTCGCCGTCGTCATCAAGCAGCGCATGCTCGGTCAGCAGGCGACCGTCCGCTTCGTAAACGCGCGCGACTTCGTGGCGCGCGTACTCGAACGCCTCCAGCGCCGAGACGCGCTCGTCCTTGTCGACGTCCGCTCCGTCCGCAGCATAGGCTTCCACGAAATGCTCCCCGAAGATCGTCTCGTTCCGCTCCCTACCGCTGCGCGTGGCCGTGATGATGGCGCGGTTTTCCCCCGACAGCTCCGGAATGAAGCCTCCGCTGGCGCTCGCCGCGTTCACGAACACGACCCTCTGCGTCGCGAATCGATCGAGCAGCTTCGCGAAGTCGGCGGCGCTCATGTCGGGGCCCGGAAGGCTGATGCGCGCCTCTCCATCAGCCGTAGCGCCGTGACCGATCAGCAGGACGAAGACCAGATCGCCGGAGCTCGCGCGCCCTGCGATCTCCTGGGCAGCGCTCTCAACGTTCTCGCGCGTCGATCGGGCAGCGATGCGCTGGGGGTCACGTTCCGTCTTCTCAGCCAGATAGACTATGTTGTCCTGGGTCACGCCCCAGCGATCTTGCGCGGCCTCCATCATCGTCGTCGCCCAGTCGTGGAACCTGTCGGCGTAGCGGGGCTCGCCGCTCAGGCCGCTGACCACCAGCAGATAGGACTGCTGCGCAGCGAGCGGCGTCGGCAGCAACAGGAAGGCGAGGAGAAACCCCCGGATCGCCCTCACACGAGCCCCCTGCGCCGGCGGTATGCCCATTCGGTCCCGACGAGACCGAGCAGCAAGAGAAAGATCGCCGGCATGTTCCAGAGATCGCGCTCCTCGATGATTGTCGTTCCGGCTTCGGTGAAGCTCACGTCTTCTGGCAGGGTCGCTACGTTGTCTGGCGTATAGAAGCGGCCTCCCGTCTCATCGGCGATCTGCCGCAGCAGTGACGACCGCATCTCGGCATCGAAGTACTCTGTGGCCAGCTCGGCGGACTCGACGTGCGTCGTCTGCTCGCCCAAGAACTCCTCGCCGTTTCGCGCCGTGACAGTGACACGGTGTAGTCCGGGTTCATCGAGACTGAAGCTGGCTCGATACTCGCCGTCCGCGTCTACGGCCCAATCCATGTGGATCTCTCGCTCGGTCCCCGACGGGGATTCGACAAGCGCCACGACCTCGGCGTTGTTGACGCTCAGATAGGTCTCGTCCTGGACCACGGCGCTGACGACGGCCGGCTCATCGGGACTCACACGGTCGCTGGCCGCGGTGACCGATACCGGATCCGGCACATAGCTGACCAACCACCGCAACAGCTGCCGCCAAAACGTCTCGTGCGTCATGTCATCCAGGGGGATGTCCGCATGCATCTGCCAAATCCACGAGTCCTGGATCGGCATCGCGAGCGCCTTGCCGCGCCCGTACCTATGGTGCGCCAGGACCACGAGAGGCTCTTCGAGATCGCTGGCGCGGCCCACGAGCAGCGTGCTGGCCCCCGGCTTGGCCTCGAAAACCCGATTCACCGCCGTTACGGGCGGTAGCTCCGGCCAACGCAGCGCCGACTCGTCCATGTCCTCCGCGATCTGCGTTGCCGGATGTGTGAGACCAAAACGCGTGGGCTCCACCGAAAGCTCGACGTAGAAGTCGGCGTTCCCCGGCCCGTCCGCGGGCGACAGCAGCACCGGCAGCACATCGGCCAGCGGAGTCTCCTCGTAGCCGCCCCTCCCAAACGACCGGCCGCCCCCGAGCGCCAGCAGACCGCCGCCGCGCTGGCTCACGAACTCCTCGATCATCCGCAGCTGGTCGTGCGTGAAGAAGCTGGCTTCGACATTGCCCAGTATCAGGCCACTATACGCGAACAACTCCTCGCGCGTCCGCGGGAAGCCAGCCGCCAACTCGTCGGCGTCGTCGACGCCCAAGCGCAGGAATTTGTTCTCCGCGGTGCGCTGAAGCACCACCACGCGCAGATTCTCATCGTCTTCGATCGCACGCCGGACGAACTTGACCTCGAAGCGGGGCTCGCCCTCGAAGTAGAGGATCTTCTCGCGCCTGTCTTCGACGACGATCAGCGCCTCGCGTTCGTTGTTCGCCGTCACTTGCTCGCCGGGCTGCGGAGGAACATGGAAGCGGAAGAGCCGCGGGCCAGGCTCGGTCGCCGTGAACTGGACCCGGACGCTCGCCGTCTCGCCGTCGTCGGGAAGCTGCACCTGTTTAGTGGCCACAATGCGGCCATCGTCTTCGACCTGAACTTCAACCTCACGCCCCTGGTAGCCGACCTGCTCCAGTACGAGATCGACCACGAGCGACGAGCCCTGCAGCACGGTGCGAGGCGTCTCCACCCGGCTCAGCTGAATGTCGCGCTCGAACCGCTCCTCCCCTAGACCGATGGCATATACGGGGACCGAGGCGGCCCGCAGCGACAGCAAGGTCTCTGTCAGAGAGGACTCGGAGTTGTCCGCCCCGTCTGTGACGAGCACCAGCCCACCGAGCGGCACCGCCGACAGCTCGCGTCTGGCCGCGTCCAACGCCTGGGCCAGATCCGTGGTCCGGCCCGTCGCAGACAGGCCGGCGACCGAATCGAGCCGCGCCGTCGTGCTCGAGAAACGGAAGAAACGCAGCATGAATCGCTCGGCCAGCGCTGCTCGAAGCGCACTGTCCGGCGCGCCGAACGCGCTCTGCACGAACTCGTTGCGCGGCGCCTCGCCTCGATCGGCGATCCCCATGCTGTGCGAGTCGTCGACCAGGATGCCGAGGAAATTGCGCTGCGGGACGACCGTCGGGATCAGTAACAACGGCCGCGATAGGCTGAACGCCAGAAGAGCCAGCGCCGCTATCCGAAACAGCGCGAGGACGACCGCATCTCGTTTCGTCTTCGTCCGCGCCCGTGTGTACGCGATCACGACGACAGCAACGACCAGCGCTACAACGCCCAACAAGACGCCCGCCGGCCACGGTGCATCGAACGCCAACCGCCCCTTCTCGAAGACCAGCGGCCGATACTTGAACAGGAACTCGAAGATCGATTCGAACACGGGCGCTATCTAGTGGCTCATCGCATAGATGATCGAGTTGATGCCCATCTGGTACGCGAAATTAGAGAACTTGAGCGGATAGTGCGGGTTCTCCGCCCACTCCCACGCATCGCCCAGATCGGTGTTGAAGTTGATCGCCACCATCAAGCGACCTTTTTCATCAAGTATGCCCCGGAAGAACGGTTGCACGCCGCCGTTCTCCGAAGTGTTCCCACCCATCATGCCCTGCTGCACGTTGGGCACCTGGACCAAGCCGTCTATATCATAGAAGACGCTAAGCAGCGGATGATTCATTGGCAGCTCGACGATCGCATAGCCGGGCAGCACTCGTTGCATCTCCGACTCGAAGTTCAGCCACTCATAGGTCCCCCAGAAGTCATCGATCAGCAGGAATCCCCCCGCAAGCAGGTAATCGCGCAGACCCACGACCTCGGGTTCCGTTAGCGACATGTAGCCGACCTCCAGCGCGTAGAGGAACGGGTAGCGCCGAATCTCTGGATCATCGAGCCGAATCGGGTTCTCCAGTTCGTACGCGTCGATGTTCGTCAGCCGCCTGAGACCGATCAGGAACTGGCGGTCGGCCTTCGGGTAATCGATTGCCCAGCTCTCGTAGTAACGACGACGCATTCCGGTGTACATCGCGCGCGTGAAATAGAACTCGTGCCCCGGCACGACCTCGGGCACGCTGAACTCGAAGCGCTCCTGGCGTTGTACCGTCGCCACCGTCGCACCACCGAGCGATTCGCCCTTGCTGCTGAAGCTCCAGTTCGCTGCGATAAGCCCCGCAGTGAACAGCACAACAGCGAGCAACAACCCGATTCCACGCACTATCACAGAACCCAAAGAGAGAGGCTCCCCCGACTCCCTAACTCTCCATCCCCGTCTCCGTCGCCATCGTCATCACGGTCGATGGTGATGAGGATGAGGATGACGATGGGGATGACGATGGAGAGATAGGGGCAATCATCCCGTTATGTGTTCTCCTTACTACAGCTTAGACGCTTGCAACAGCCCGAGGGTTCCCAGAACGTTATCCAACAGACCTACCGGAAACCCGACTAATCACTAATTGTTATCGGTATAGTTAATTCAACCTGGCCGTGGAATGGAAGCCCTCGCGACACGGGAGGAAGGACGATCGGAGAGCGGATGCGGAAACCTGTTGTTCATCTTACAATTCATGCCTTTGCGGTGAGCGCCCTCTACCTGCTCGCAGCCTGCAGCAGCAGCACGGAGCCGGGCGAAGGCGCCGGGCCCGCCGAGATCGTCTTCGCCCCGACGTCCGTAGATCTAGGCGAAGAGCGGGAGCGCTCCGTGAACATAGAGAACCGCGGCGGAAGCGCCGTTGGGCCGATACAGCTTACGGCCGCCCCGGTGACGACAGCGAGCGGGGCACCGGTC
>JBDHAS010000294.1:0-4490 GCA_039588015.1 Gemmatimonadota bacterium
CCGCCCGGCGATCACGATATCCATATTTACCTCGATGGAGAGGAGGCCGTCGTCCTGGGTCCTATCGACGTTCGCCCGCTGGAACGTCGCGTCATCAACTACCGTGTCTTCTAGGAGGAAGGTCGAGAGGTGCTTGCCGCATTCTCACGCCTCGCGATGAAGTGGGCGATGTGGGCCGTGGATCGCTTCTACGACGTCGGGCGTGTGGGCAGGGGTATCCCGGAAGGGCCGGTCCTGATCATCGCCAACCATCCGAACAGCGCGATGGATGGGCTCGTCGTGATGCGCATTGCCAACCGACGCGTACGCCCGCTAGCGAAAGCGGCTCTATTCGAGCATGCTTTGATCGGGCACGTCCTCCGCGGCCTGGGCGCGCTTCCCGTCTACCGTCCCCAGGACTTCCCCGGCGAAACGTGGAGAAACGAGAGTACATTTCGTGCAGCCGTGGCAGCGCTAGAGCAGAAAGAGGCCGTGCTCGTCTTCCCGGAAGGGCTGAGTCACTCCGAGGCGCAGCTGGGGAAGATGAAGACGGGCGCGGCGCGGATCGCCCTGGAAGCCGAGGAGGCGGCCGGTTGGCAGCTGAAACTGAGGGTCGTCCCCGTGGGGTTGACCTACCACAGGAAGCACGCTTTCAGAGGCCGGGTCGCCGTAGCGGTCGGGCGGCCGATCGAGGTGGGCAGCTGGCGCGAGATGCGGCAAGGCGACGAGTGGGCTGCCGTGGAGTCATTGACCGCGGCGATGCGGGAGGCGCTCGAGAAGGTTACGCTGAATCTTCGGACGCGTGAGGACCGGATCCTGCTGGAGGCAGCAGAGTCTCTCTACGCGACTGAGAAGGGGCTGGCCAAGCCCGGAGCGCGGCCGGGTCTGGCACCGCGAATGTCGCGGCTACAGAGGTTTGCGGAAGCGCTTGCCTGGCTGTACGTCACAGAGCCGGAGCAGTATCAGAAGCTCAGCGACTCGGTGTTGGGCTATCGCAACCAGCTGCACGCCCTCGGCGTGCGCGAGGGTGAGCTGCCGGAACGATTCCAGCCGACCGGCGTCGCCAGGTATCTGCTGTACCACGGCGCGCTGCTTCTGATCGGCCTGCCACTGGCAATACTAGGGACCCTGGTCTGGTACGTCCCCTACACATCGCCGAAGGCCAGCCTCAGCCTTTACAACCCACCCTACGAGGCGGTCGCCAGCTTCAAGCTGGGAACCGCTCTGCTGGCGTTTCCTTTGACCTTCGCGCTCTACCTGGCCGCGGCCTGGTGGTTCATCGGCCTGATCGGAATGATCGTCACTGCCGTCGTGCTCCCTGTGGTCGGTCTGGTGGCTCTTCGCTGGCGCGACCGCTGGAAGATGGTTCGTGAAGACGTTCGCATGTTCCGGCGTTCCATCGGCACGCGCGCGCTGCGCGAGCAGCTCGCAACTCGCCGGCAAGCGCTGGTCGCCGAGTTCGACAGCTTGGCCAGGCGCTGGCAGCTCGAGAGGATGGACTAGTCTGCAGGCTTCGAATATCGAATGTCGAACACCGGCGAACACCGAATATCGAAGGCTGAAGATCGAGCGTCGAGCGTCGATAATCGAAAAGAACTCGTGAATCGATCACCGACTGTCGGTTATCGACTAGCGAAGATGCTGCCTCCTTGGGCACTTCTGGAGAGCGCTTGTAGCTAGAGCGCCACAAATCGCTCAGTTTGTGTTTTATACCACAGTACGTCGCCCGTTGAGACGGTCATTATGACCGTCTCTCGGTAGACTTGGGTCGACCAAACCGACCCTCCGGGCCCGCACGCCGCTCTATCTAAGCTCCTTTTTCCCATAAGGTTATAACGTCTGGAACTCGGCCGTACTCGGCTGGCAGGCTTCGTGCCCTTACTGTGGCTGCGTTTCATCGCGCCCGACCGCAGGCGCACGAGCAGTCGGCTGGGTCCGCCGGCTATTCGAGAGAGATCCCGGGCGTCTACGGCTGGTGTACACCTGGCAACCAACTAGTAAGGGAAGGTTCGGCGTAGCAGCATGTGGAGCAGGTTCAATGTCGCACGGTTAAGGTGGAGATGGGGATTGCGCGAAGACGATCCGGGTTCGCTGCTACGGCCGTACCGGTCGGACGGTAGCCTGGGGAACGGGCAAAAGCCGCGCGAGATGGTGGCCGAGGCGAAGCGGGCGTTTCTTGCTCGCGATGTGGTGTTGGACTGTATCCACAAGCGCTGTAAGGGTAAGTTTCTCACGAGCCGGAGGGAGTTCGGCACGAACGGGGGAACGGGATCGCGGGTACTCCTGCGGTGCACCCGACGTCCGGACCATGAGCTCGTGCTCACCATCAGGCCGTATACGAGCGGGGAGCACGATAAACTGAGGGACTTGCATCGCAGGGGTGAGCGATTGCAGTGTGCCCGGTGCAGCACGGCTCTGGAGGCCGGTTCGAGGAGCCTGCGCAAATGGTTTCCGTCCGGCGCCGATGAGGGGGCATTTCACTGTCCCTGGTGCGGCGTAAAGTGGGAAGCGCCGAACGTATCGAGTTGCCGGGTCTAGACATACAGCAGCATCCGTCCGCTGGTCCAGCGGGGGAGCTCGCGCGCGATGAAACGAGAGAAGGGGGCAGCGCAGGATCTGCGCAGCATAGCTGCGAACACGGCTCGTGATTTGGCGCTCGGTTTGCGGTTGGCCTCCTTGCGCATGGACAACTTCGAGCCCGGTCAGGGAAAAGACGCTGCAAGGGAGCTGGCGGAACAGCTATCCGCGTCGGCGCGGCGCGCCGTCGAGCTTTACTATCTAGAATCGTTGACCCAGGCGGTAGCGATCAGCGAAGGTCCGGTCAGGCTGAGGCGGACGCCTGAACTTGACTTTCTGAGCAAAGCAGAATCGCTGGAAATCGAAAACCTCAAAACCGAAGTCTCCGGCTGCTACAACAAGCTGGGGTTTGCCTTGTTGCTCGAGGCGGAGCTGGAGCGGGCACGGCGCCGAAGGTCACCGCTCGCGGTCGCGCTTTTTAAACTCGAGGAGCCGGACGAACGCGAGGTTCAAGAAGTGGCGAGACAGGCTCGCGAGTGCTGTCGCCTGCTCGATGTGCTGGGAATGTTCGGCGATCGAGGTGTCGGGGTTTTGCTTCCGGATACGGATCTAGAAGGAAGCCGGGTGGCGACGCAGCGAGTGCTCACGTCTTATCGGTCCTCGCGCGAGCTGGCCGGTCACATCGGCGAGCTGGAGCTTCTTACCGTGGGCATAGCCGGCCATCCGGAAGATGGAGAAGAGTCGAAGGAACTGCTGCTGAAGGCGGACGAGCGGGCGGGCGGTGGCTCGTTGTTAGAGCCGCTCGCCGTCGGTTGAGCGAGACTCCTCGCATTTCACCCGGCCATTCTAACATACGACTCCTGTCTAATGAGAGGCTGTCTGCGTCGATGCGAGGTGGCGGGCTCACGTGCGCGTCCGCGCGAGCAGAACCAAGCCCAGGGCGAGGAACAGCGTGTTGGGGAACCAGGCTGCCAGGTACGGAGACAAAACGCCGCCGGCGCCCAAGCCCTGCGCGATCCTAACGCAAAGCAGGTAGATCAGCACGTTGGCCAGGGCTATGCCTACGCCCATCGCGGGGCCGGCGCGGCCGGTGCTGTTCCCCAGAGCAGATCCAAACAGCACTACGATCAGGCAGGCGATCGGCAGCGCGATCTTCAGCATCCGCTCCACCTCCAGCTTCCCGGCATCGCCACCTGACCGTTTGATGGAGTCGATGAACCGCCCCAGCTCCGCGTAGTTCATTTCCTCGGGGTCTTTCGGCTCCGCCTGCAAGTCTTGCGGTGTCTCGGAAAAGTCAAGCTGCCACAGCGAATCGAACGCGAAGCTCACCATCCTATCGCGCTCAGGGAAATAGTTGAGGTAGCCGGTCAGCATCATCCAGCGCTCGTCGGTGAAAACGGCCCTCGGCGCGTAGATCCTGTAGGTGGGGTATTCCGCTCCTGTACCCTCGCGATCGATCACTATGTCCTGAATCTCGCCCTCGTCCGCTGTCAGCTTTCGCACGGTGTAGGCGCGTCCGCCGTCGGCACCGTACACGAAATTGGTCTTCTGGCGGTTTGGACGTGCTCGCTCCTCCAAGGCTTCCGCCCGCAACCGGTTGGTGATGGGAACCAGCTCTCCTAGTGCCAGGCCTCCGATGCTGACCAGCGCGCCGAGGACGACCATCGGGGCAATCAGGCGATAGAAGCTGACACCGCTAGCCTTGGCCGCGACGACTTCGGAGTGCCGGCTCATCAGCGCCACGGTGAACACGGCCCCGAAAAGACTGGCCACGGGAAGCGAAAGCGACATCTGATAGGGGAAGTCGTACACGTAGGCCAGCATGACTTGCTGCACGGTCAGGCCCCGCGCGAGGTATTTGTCCAGGTCATCTGTGAGCTTGAAGACGATGAATAGGAACGGCGCGCCGAACACGCAGATCGCCCAGACCTTCAAGTAGAGGCTGGCGACGTAACGGTCCAGCGTATTCACGCGTCATCCCTCCCGATCGCGCT
>JBDHAS010000295.1:0-10200 GCA_039588015.1 Gemmatimonadota bacterium
TATCGTCTCGGAAATCGCCCCTGGGGTCTGGAGTGCCGAGGTGCGGAGTGACATCGCAGCCGTGCAGGCCGCCATGGGGCATCTCGATGCGGCGCTGCAGGAGCTGGACCGAGCGGAAGCGGCGGCGGCCGATGACGATTACTACGGCCCCGCCCTAAAGCTGCAGCGGGCCGATCTCCTCGCCGAGCTCGGGGAGTACGAAGCCGCGGCGGAGCTCTACCGTCAATCGCAACGCGGCTATACACGGCTGGAGGACGTTGCGGGCCAGGCCGAGGCGCTGCAGGGCCTAGCATTCCTCAGTCAGGTCCGAGGAGACTATAGCGCCTCGGAAGAGACCTACGCCCGCGCCCTGCTCCTGCAGAAGACCGCGTCCGACCCGCGCCCTGCGGCGCTCACTCGTATGCTGTTGGGCGACGCCCAACTCCTGGCTGGCGATACAGCGGGCGCACGGTCGAACTACACTCAGGCACTGGCCGTACACGAGATGCTCGGGGATGTCGTAGCGGAAGCCCGAGCGCTCGGAGCCTTGGCCAACTTGGATCGTAAGCTGGGCGCCCTGGATACGGCGGTGGCCACCTACCGGACGGCCCTCGCTCGACTCGCTGAGCAGAGCGTTCATCCAGTCCGCTGGTACCTGCACCTGGGCCTCGGATTGTCCTTGCGCGATCGAGGCGAGCTGGAGGGAGCAGCGGAGGAGCTCAATGCGGCGATTGCCCACGTCGAGACGATCGCGCGGACCTTGACGGTCGAGGAGCAGCGGCACGGCTACCTCGAGCAGATGTGGGACGTCTACGGAGAGCTCGCCTCGATCGAGCTTGCTCGCGGCAGGGCGAGCGTGGCGTTCTGGATCAGCGAACGAATGCGGGCGCGCCAGCTCGCCGATATGCTGGCCCACGGCCGCATCGAGCCGCAGGCGCTGGACGCAGAGTTACTGGAGCGAGAACAGACCCTGCGCCGTCAGATCGGGCAGCTGACAGAGGCGCTCGATGAGCCGCCAGAGGGCGGCGGGTTGCGCGGGCAACCGGACACCGAACACAGGATCTCTGCCCTGCGTCAGTCACTGACGAAAGCGCAAGAGGAGTATCGCCTACTTCTCGTGCGCTTGGAACGCTCGGCACCCCGATACGTCGATCTCGTTGAAGCGTCGCCGATCACCGTCGAGGAAGTTCAGACGCTGCTGCCGGACAATGCCGTTCTGATAGAGTATCTCGTCGAGGAAGACGGCGTCGTGGCTTTCGTCGTGTCGAAGCAGGGTATTACGGTTCACGAGCTCCCCATCGGACGGAAGACCCTGCGTCAATTGATCGAGTTTTTCCGCGGCACGAGAGAATCCGGCGTAGCCGCTCGCACCTCCCCCGATGTCTGGCGGGCGCCACTTCGCCGCCTCTACGCTCACCTGTTGGGGCCACTCGAGACGGCTGGCGATCTCGACGGCCAGCGGCTGCTGATCATCGCGCCGCATGCTGAGCTCCACTACCTGCCGTTCGAGGCGTTGATCCGACCGACCCCGGCTGGTGAAGCCTTCCTCATCGAATGGTTCGATGTCGCCTACGTGCCGTCGGCGTCGGTCTGGTGGCAACTGGCCCGACGCACGCTGGCGGTCCCTGCGGAAGGCCTCCTGGCCCTGGCGCCAAGACCCGCCGCCCTCACCGGCTCGGTCGACGAAGTTGAGGCCATCAGTCGAGGCGACGCTAGCGCCAGCGTGCTGGTCGGTGAGCCGGCCACGGAGAGCGCCTTCCGAGCCCGTGCCCCCGAACATCGGGTCATCCACCTGGCCACCTACGGAGTTCTCAATCCTCTGAACCCGCTCTTCTCGTTCGTAGAGCTGCGCAGCGATGACGATGACCAGGCCGACGGTCGACTGGAGGTCCACGAGATCTTCGGGCTCGACTTGCATGCGGAGCTCGTTGTGCTGAGTGCTTGTCAGACGGGCTTAGGCCGCGGATATCGCCGCGATGTACCGCCGGGCGACGATTGGGTCGGCCTTGTTCGTGCGTTCCTGTTTGCCGGCGCCGACGCCGTTGTTGCGAGCCTCTGGCCCGTGGAGGACCGCGCCACCGCTGAGTTCATGGCGCGCTTCTACGGGGCCTTGCGCGCCGGTCAGACTGCGGTCGCCGCCCTCAGCAATGCGAAGCGCGCTTTCATTCACGAGGATGAAGTCGACCACCCGTTCTACTGGGCAGGATTCATCATGACGGCAGGTGTGAAATGACGGATCATCGCGAGTGCCGTACCCGATCACAGAGTTGGAATCGCCGGACGGAGAGGCCCCGGCCATCCCGCGGAATTCCTGGCGGACTCGCCCGAACGTTGACCGTCCTTGCGCTGCTTGCCGCGATTGCCGGCTGCGGCGAACGGGGGCCCTCCGAGCCCGACAGCCCGCAGAACCTGCCGCCTGATCTCGCCGTCTCGGATACTATAGGGGTAGGAGGCGCCCCGACCTACCTCGCGGCCCAGAGCGCGGCGGATCGGAGCCTGACTTACGTCTCCGCCAGCCCCGGCAGCTTACCTGGCGCCGTCTCGGTCACCATCACCAACCTGGCCAGCGGCAGCTCGGAGGTAGCCCTGACCTGGGACGGTGGCTTCGATCCAGTTGCGCTCTCTGCCGAGTCCGGCGATGAGGTCGAGATCGTCGTCAAGTTTAGCGACGGCACAACAGCCACCTACCGAATGATCGTGCCGCCACGCCGACGCCCGCGTGTCGTGCGTACGCGGCCGCCGAAGGGCGAAACCGACGTGGTGATCAATGCCACGATGATCCTCGTGTTCAGCGAGCCGATGGACGGCAGCACGGTGACGACGGCGACGGTTCAGTTGCTCCACGACGGTGACCCGGTGGAGGGAAGTGTGACCTTGAGCGAGAACGGACTACAGGGGGAGTTCGTGCCGGTGGAACGGCTGCAATTGGGTGGCGATTATACCCTGGTCATCACTGGAGGGGTGCTCGATGTGGATGGCGACCCGCTGGAGGAGGAGGTGCGCGTGACCTTTACCACGGAGAGTTCACCGCCAGCCTCGTCGTACCTCGCCTTCGCTTGCGGAAGTAACAGCGGGTACATCTGTGGTATGAACGCGGACGGCACCGACTGGGTGAACCTCAACAATACCACATCGCCAGGTAACGATCGGTTTCCGAAGTGGTCGCCTGATGGATCGAAGATCGCTTTCATGTCGAACCCGGACGACAATTGGGACATCTTTGTAATGAACGGGGACGGCACGGACGTGGTCAACCTCACCAACTTGCAGAGCGATGATCTCGGACACCAATGGTCTCCCGACGGGTCGAAGATCGCCTTCGTGTCTGACCGGGACGGAAACTGGGAGATCTACGTGATGAATGCGGACGGCTCGGACCAGGTGAACCTGACCCAGTCGCCCAGTCGTGACGGTAGTGTGGCCTGGTCTCCCGACGGCTCAAAGATCGCATTCATGTCTGAACGGGACGGGAATGGGGAGATCTACGTGATGAACCCGGATGGTACAGGCGTGACGAACCTCACCAACACGGGTTCTAATGAGGGTGGGCCAGTGTGGTCGCCCGACGGCTCGAAGATCGCCTTCGTGGCTTGGACCGCCGAGTGGCCGGACATTTATGTGATGAATGCAGACGGCACAGGCCGTGCGAACCTCACCAACGCCAGGCTTACTGGCGCCTATCCGGCGTGGTCGCCCGATGGCTCGAAGATCGCCTTCATGGCCAACCGGGACTACAATGCAGAGATCTACGTGATGAACGCTGACGGCACGGGCCTGATGAACCTCACGCGCTCGTTGGGACATGAGGATACAGGCCCGGCGTGGTCGCCCGACGGCTCGCTGATCGCCTTCGAGTCTCATGCCCAGGGCAGCGGGAATTTCGAGATCTACGTGATGAAGGCAGACGGCACGGGTGTGGCGAACCTCACCAAGTCGCAGCTTGTAGATGAGGATAATCCGGCGTGGAGACCGCAGCGCTAGTCAACCCGGAGCTGCGGAACCGCACCGGACCCTAGCCAGGATGCCGGAGAGTCAAGCGACCAATACGCCAAATCCTAGTGAGGCGACGACCGCCGTAGAGACCGCCAGCATCCACAGGGCCACGGGTGGCAGATCCAGAAGCACGACAGGACCGGGCGCCGCGAGATCCGTCGTGGTTACCTCGTCCCCGGCAGGTTCTCGGCCACCCAGATCTCACCCCTCGACTCACCCGAGACGAAAGCGATCCGATTGCCATCGGGGTGTAACGTCAAAAACCTGAGACCCGGTGGGTTACCGAACGGGAGCTCCATTTGACTGGGCTCGCCTCCCGCCGCCGGAACCCGCCAGAGCGAGTAGCGATTGGCTTGCGCATCGAGATCCGCAAACAGGACGTAGCGGCTGTCCGAGCTCCAGGACAACGTGGTGGGAATGCGTACTGGCCCACTATAGACTTCTCGGATCTCTCCTCCGGAGGTTGGGACCGTCGCGAGTCGGGTGGGGTTCTCTGGCCGTTCGCCGTCGACGAATGATTTCCCGTTCGCGTCCGCTGGCCAGATCGCGCCCCACGATCTTGGCGGCTGGCCGCGCCTCGGCGGTTGGCGACACCTCGCCCAGGCGGGCGAAATACGCCGTCTTCAAGTCACGGGAGAACTGGATCGTCAGTGGGTGAGGCCAGACCGCTTGCTCAACCTGCCAGATGTTGGCCGCCGTTCCTGTGTTAAGGTCTAGCTTGAAGACTTCGATAGCGCTGGAGTCGCGCGCAATCATGAGCACGGCTTGACTGTCATCGGTCCACTTGAGCAGGCCCACTGGTCCTACTCGCGGGACGGTAATCTCGCGGCTGTCGTCGCCGGTAACTGGGCGGACGATGAGCTTCGGGCCTCGCTGACCGTCCCGCATGTAGGCCAGATGTCGGCCGTCCGGTGACCATAAACCGTAGCTGCTGCTTCCCAGCGAGGGATCCTCGATCGCAGCGGGCGGTGTGACAAGCCTCCACGCCTGCGGGTCGATGATCGCCGTATGAAGCTGCGGCTGCTGGGTCCAGATGCCGTAGTAGTACGCATCGCGGGAGAATCCGATCGGTTCCAGGCCCCAGACGTCGCCACGCAACAGCATCGGCTCGCCCACGGGCCTGCCGTTCGAGACGCGCAGTGTCCAGATCCCTTTCGTCAGCCCCCGGTCGCTATAGAAGAAGACGCCCGACCCGTCGGGCATCCAGCCTAGAAGTCGGTCGTCGGGGGGGCCGCTGAGCAGGGCGACCTCTCGACCTCCATCAACAGGGAGCACGTGGATGTCGTCGTCGGCCCGCTGGGAGGACGACAGATCGTAGGCGACCAGCCGCCCATCCGGCGAGAGCGCGCAGACCGACGATCCTGTCCCCCAGTCGTCGTATTCCTTTAAGAAGCGGATCGCGCCGTCCATCACCGAGATGAGCCCGACTCGCATCGGGGGGTCTTTGGACTGATCGTCCCACAGTAGAGCCAGGATAAGGAGGCCGTCGTCGGACCAGTCCTGCAGCTCGGCCCAGCCGGAATTCGGGACAATCGTCCTCTGGTCCGACCCGTCGACCCCAATCGTCCGGATCTCGTAGCCTTGCCTTTCCTCGCTCCGATACGTAAAGGCGAGCTGCCGGCCGTCCGGTGAGAAGACTGGGCTGAAGGCATAGTCGTACGGGCCATAGACAAGCTGCCCTGCAATGAGTTCCCGCTCGCCGCTGAGGAGATCCATCACCGCGAGATGCCCGGTGGCCCAATCCATCTCGGACATGAATCGGCCGTCGGGGGAAACGCTCGCCGCGCTGAAGTTCCGGGGCCCCGGACCCTCCCACAGGCGGCGAATCACCAGCTTATCTTGCGGATTCCGCTGGGTAAGCTGCGGCTGGGTCTTCAGAGCGGCGCCCGCCAGCGCGAGATCGCTTTGCCTTCCGCTGGCGAAAGGCTGGCAACCCAGGAGGACGGCCACCATTCCGAAGCCGAGCAGCCGTACAGTCTGTCCCTGCATGATCAACCTCCACGTTCAACGGCGGCCGGCGTCCGGATCCGTTCGGAGCACGGAGCGTCGGTTAGGCCTGGTCCAGCCTCCGGGTCCTTACAAGGACGGGGCCGCTCCGGCGGCTCAGCTGCAACTGTGTGAAGAGACGCAAGTTAGCTGAGGCAGTGGCCCGATGACTTCGAACCGGCCTGTAACGTTTCTTTACAATCCCACGCCGGAATGTGACAAACCAGCGGCTGCCTGGCGGGAGGACGCGAGCGGGAGTTGGACTGTTACGGTGGTCCCTTGCTCCGCCTCGCTCTCGAGCTCGAGAGTTCCACGATGGGCGACGGCGATGCGGCGCGCGATCGGCAGGCCGAGACCGGTGCCTTCGGGCCTGGTGGAGAAGAGCGGCTCGAAGACCCGGCTCAGTGCGTGCTCGGAGATCCCGGTGCCGTTGTCGCTGACGGTCACCTCGATCCTGTCGCTCTCCGCGCCCGCGGCTACGGTCGCCTCGCCGCCGGGCTCGAGGGCTTGAGCCGCGTTCTGCATGAGATTGAGGAACAGCTGCTCCAGCGCTCCGCTGTCCCCGGCGACGGGTAGTGGTGCATCGCCGAGCTGCAGCGCGAGCGACGCTGTGCGCTCCCTGAAGAGCGGCAACGCCGCGTTTGCCGCCGCACGAATGGGCTCGCGCAGGTCGACCAGCTCCAGCCGCAGCTCTCCGGTTCGCGCTACCTCGAGCGCTTTGCTTACCGTCTCGTCGAGCCGGACGATCTCGCGCAGAGCTCGCTCCTGGACTGTGCCGAGCGGGGAATCCGCGGGCAGCTCTTCCTGCACCGCCTGCAGGTCGACGCGGATGGCGGTAAGCGCGTTGCGGACCTCGTGGGCCAGTGAGGCGGCGAACTGCCCGACCGCGGCCAGCGATTCGCGGCTCGCAAGCTCGTCCAGAGTGCGCCTCAGGCTCTCGGTCATCGTGTTGAATGCGTGGGCGAGGCGTCCGACCTCGTCGTCACGATGGACCTTGACACGCTGATGAAGGTTGCCGCGGGAGATGGCTTCCGCCGCCGCCGACAGCCGCGCGAGCGACCGCGTCAGGCGGTTTGCAAGGAGCGCAGCGAGCGCCAAGCCGGCGAGCGTCACGCCGAGGAGTAAGATGCTACCGCGCCGCGCCGCTTTTTCGAAGGGTTGGGTGAACGGTGTGAGCGGTGCCGCGGCGACGATTCGGATAGGTGGGTCGTGTAACGTCCGCGCGCTCGCGATCCAGCGTTGACCGCCCCAGCCGAACTCATCCGCACTGAGGAGGGAAGGATCGAAGGGCAAGGGCAAGAGCGATACGCCCGTCGACGAGTCGAAGGCGCCGAGAACTTGGCCGCTCAGCACCGGCGCGAACCGACCCGCAGACAAAAGAGCGTCCGCGGTCATGCGGACCTCGACGGTGCCGAGCAAGCTTCCTGAAGGTCGATCCCGTACGTCCAGGCGCACGGGGAGGAGGGGTGTGAATCCGAGCTCATCGAGGGGGCTGCCCCTCGAGGACGGCCGCTCCAACCCCCAGTACTCGCGGCGCGCCGTATCCATCACAACGACGGCCGAGACCGAGGGATCGAGATCATCGAACCGCCGGACTAAGCTTGGCGGCGCGCTCGGGACGCTCCCGGCGCGCAAGGCATCCTGGACGCCCGGCTCCTCGGTCAGGAAGAGAAGGGCGGAGCGCAGGCGAACCCAGCGTGACGTGACCGCGGCGACGGTCTGGTCCAGGGACTTCCAGCCGCGACCGCACGAGCTCTTCGCCCGAGCGCGCGGTGGCTCGCGTGAGCCATAGGCCGAGCATACCCAACGGAATGACCGCCACCGCGAGGACGATGAGCAGGATGCGGGCTCGAAACGAGAGTGGACGAACCATGCAAGCGTTCTAGTTTCGGTCGGTGTCCGAGCCGGTACGCCCGCCAACCCGGATCAGGCCGTCGAGGTCGTACTTCTGGATCAGGCGGTCGAGCCGCGGCCTGGAGATACCGAGGATCTCCGCCGTACGGCTCCTTCTCGACCTCTCCCAAGGTGATGAGCCGCCTCGCCGACGAAAACATCGGTCCCAGCGCCAGATCCTGAGGCTGAATGACATCGCCGCTGGAGAGGACGACAGCGCGAGTCAAACAGTTCTCGAGTTCACGCACATTGCCCGGCCATGTATGAGCCACCAGCGCGTCCACCGTTTCCGGGGCCAGCAGCGGAGGCTCACGACCGATGGCGCGGCTGGCCTTGCGTACCAGGTGCTCGGCGAGCAGTGGGAGGTCCGAGATGCGGTCGCGGAGCGGCGGCACCACGATCTCCACCACTCGCAGGCGGTAGTAGAGATCCTCCCGGAACTCGCCCTGGCCGACCATCGCCTCGAGGTCGCGGTGCGTCGCCGCGATGACGCGGGCTTCCGTCCTCTCAGGCATGTCCGCACCCACAGGATAGTACTCGTGCTCCTGTAGCACGCGCAGCAGCTTGCTCTGAGACTCCAGCGATGTGTCGCCGATCTCGTCGAGGAAGATCGTCCCCTTCCCGGCGAGCGCGAATCGGCCGCGTCGGTCGCCGGAGGCGCCGGTGAACGCGCCCTTCACATGGCCGAACAGCTCCGATTCGAGCAATGTGGTGGGCAGCGCCGTGCAGTTCACGGGAACGAACGGCTCTTCGGCATGAGGCGAGTTGAGATGGATGGCCCGCGCGATGAGCTCCTTCCCGGTCCCACTCTCTCCACGGATGACCACGTTCGTGCGTGTAGCGGATACCTGGCCGATCGTCTTGAAGATGTCGACCATCTGCGGGTCGTGTCCGATCAGCTCGTTCGATTGATCGGCGATCATGCGTGCCGGGGCGCGTGCGGCAGCCGCGCGCGTGGCGCGGTCTTCGTACACCTTGTTGATCACGCCGCGTAGCTGGTGCAGGTCCAGCGGTTTGACGAGAAAGTCTGCCGCGCCTTCCCGCATCGCGGTGGCCGCGGTCGGCAGGTTATCGTAAGCCGTCATCAGCACGACCGCGACCTCCGGCGCACGCTCTCGCAGGAGGCGCAGGAGGTCGAGCCCATCCATACCCGGCATACGCACGTCGGCGAGCACGATGTCGGCGGGTGACTCGGCCAGGGATCCCAGGGCGGCTTCGGCGTCCACGGCGGTGCGCACCGTAGTGTCCGAGCTGGACAGCGCGTGCGCCAGCGATATTCGGATCCGCGAGTCGTCGTCAACGATGAGCACACTGCGTTTCATGATTCCGCCGGGTCTGCTACGAGAAAGAATCGGCCGCTGGCCGGCCCGGCGCAAGGACGGACGCCTTAGGCGACCGCCCGCGTATCCAGGTTCCGCTACAGAAGTCCGAATAGGCTTTTTGTCGTGGTGACAATCGTGGTGACAGCGCCCACCGGCGCTGGCTGGCGCCAGAATGTGCCCTTTTAATCCGCAGGTCGTGGGTGGAGCTTCGCAGCGCGCGGCGCTGCTCAGTGTGAAGGCGTCTAACGCCGCCTTCACCGCGAGGTGTGCCAGGCATGTCATGTCTCTGAGGTGAAAGTCCTCAACGGGCCGTGGCAACCGGAACCGGATAGCCAAAGGCAAGGGTGCCCATCGCGAGGTGGGATCTGAAGGAAGCCGGAGGCGAAACGCGGACCCGACGAACAGAAATCGGATAGAAGGCCGGCGCGGCGGGGTAACCCGGCTTCGGACGGGGATGCCCGATGTTGCCCGGACGCACGCGCAGGTAGATCCGGCGGGGCCCGCGTGAAAGAGGCGTGACTTACCCTGGGAGATCTCCACCCGAGGCCATAGTACTCGGGGAGCAGTCCGAGGAAGGGCCAAATCTTCTGGTGCAGGGAGCAGACCGAACGACTCGATGGACACAGAGCGGCAGCAAGACACGGACTACCAACTGGACCTTTTCGAGGGGCAGGGGGAGGTCGTGCGCCCCATCGCGAGCGGGGAAGGCGGAACCGGACCTGCTGCGCTTGAGGAGTCGCAAGTGTCGTCGGTGTTGGAAGGGGAGCGAGCCCTGACGGCCACCTTAATGGAAAGGATCTGCGAACCTGAGAACCTGAACCGTGCCTACCGGAAGGTGAAGGCCAACCGGGGTGCGCCGGGCGTGGATGGTATGAGCGTCACGGAGTTACGCCCCTGGTTGGGGGCGCACAGGGAGGAGCTAGTCACATCGCTGTTGGACGGAAGCTACCAGCCGCAGCCGGTGCGAGGGGTGCGGATCCCGAAGCCGGGAGGCGGGGTGCGGCAGTTGGGCATCCCCACGGTAGTG
>JBDHAS010000296.1:0-4468 GCA_039588015.1 Gemmatimonadota bacterium
TTGAGGAGAAGCCAGGTCACAACCGCCGACCTCGTTGCACTCACTATTCAGAACGATGATATGCCAATCGCCGACGTCGTAGCTGTAGTAGCCTTTGTCTGGGTCGCCGGCAGCCGCGCCAAAGTAGTTGTAATATCCAGAGGCGCCGGGCGTATAGTAGTCGTGGTTTCCGACAGAGGGACGCGTACGGGACTTGTGACGGCCCCAGGTCGGATCGTAGCAATCGTTGAACTCGGCAGCAGTGCCATTCGGGTAGGTATTGTCGCCCAGGGTGATCACTGTGCCCGCAATGGTTTCCAACAAGCGAGCCGTTTCGTCGTCCGTGACCCTCGCGCAATCAGCCATGTCGCCGGCACCGACGAGGACCGAGGTGGGTGCAAACACCGTCACCGTCACTCGGTCTGTGCCCGTGATCTCCTGGCTATTGGTCACGCTCGCGGTGATATCATGAACGCCCACCGAGAGACTGCTCGTCGAGAACGAGCCGCCCGAGCCGATGACTCCGTCCAGGTTTGAGATCCACTCCAGGCTCGCCGTCAGATCCCCGTCCTGATTGTCCGTCGCCGTACCTGTAAAAGTGATAGAATAGCCGTCGTTATACGTCGACTTTTCCGCCGGCGCCGTGATCGTCACCGCCGGGGCCAAGCTCGATCCCTCCAGGTAGTACACACGGAGCACAGGCGCTGCGTCTCGATCACCATCAAACGACTCCGCCGTACGCTCGCCCTGACCGGTGACGATGATCGCCAGGGAGTTGCCGCTCGACCAACCGGGCCGACTCACAATCTCCTGAATGAGCGGCGCGATGTCGGGCGTGCGCTGATCTATGCCCGCGTCACCAACAGTCGTCCACTGGACCGGTTCCCACGAAACGGCGGCTACTGTCCTGCTCCTCGATGAGATCTCCCAATCGGTACCGGAAAACGTGGCCGCATTGTCCGTCGCCTCTCCCTGCAGGGTGAGCGACGTAGTGAGTGAGCCTGTCTCGTCCGCCGTGAACTGAATGTAGGCATTGTAGATCGTCGCCCCGGCCGGGACAGTCACCGCGTTGAAACGCATGCCCACCGTTTGGTTGCGCACCAACTCGAGATCACTGCTCCCGAGCGACACGCTGCCGGAGGAGGTCGATTCTTCCGCGTCGTCCGAACTCGCGGACACCCACGCTTCGATCAACGTTACTCCTACGGGAACTACGACGACCACGACTTGGTCCGTGCTCTGCAGGCCGCCACCGTCGGTCACGGAGGCCGCGATCGTGTGCGTGCCCAGTGATAGGGTACTGGTCGAGAACGAGCCACCCGAGCCAATCGTCCCGTCCCGACTCGAGGTCCAGGTCAGGCTCGCCGTCAGATCCCCATCTTCGGCGTCCATAGCTGTCCCGGTGAACGTGATGGGGTCACCTTCGGTATACGTCGACCAATTCTCCGGCGCCGTGATCGTCGCCATCGGCTGGATGTTCCCAGAGAACGGCGGGAACGAGAACTCGTACAACTGGCCATCGTTCTCGTCCGGATCCGAGTTGTTGTCGATCCGCCGGTCAACAACGTACAGATTCATCTGACCCGGATCTACGCTGCCGGGCGCATGTGCTAGCCCAGCGGGTTTGTCAGGATTCGCCGCCGCAATGTCGATTGTGCGCGCCAACATGCCGGTGGTCGTGATTTGAAAGATCAGGTCGCGAGGTTTTCCTGCGATGTAGAGGTGGTCAACGTCTGCGTTGTAGGCGATGCCTTCGGGATCGGTCAACCCGTGGACTTCGGTGTCGAAGCTAGTCACCAGATCGTCGCCCGCTGGCGACACGCCGTCGAAGACGCCGTTGCTGCCCGGCGAAACTCGGTACACTTCCGCGTTTACTCCATCGACGATGAAGAGAACTCCTTCTGAGGTATCGAAGGTAAGACCTTCCGGGTCACCGCTCCCGAAGACCCCGGTGTCAAAGGACGTCACGATATCATCGCTCGTGCCGTATACGCCGTCGGAACCGGCGTCCATCACATATATCTCGTCCCTGTCGTCGTTGGAGATGAAGAGATGATTGTTGGCCGGATTCAAGGCGACGCCGGTCGGTTCGTTGTTGCTCAGATGAATCGTGGTGTTCCCGGTCTCGAGCACATTACCAACCAGATCAACCTCGAACAGATTCACATTCTGGAAGATCGGCATCTCGTTGACTTCGGAATCGCTGATCAGAAGATGATTCGAAGACGGTAAGTAGGTGATCCCGGCGGGGTCGGGGCTCGATGGCGAGAACTGCCAGGTATCTATGGTCTGAACCAGGGTCGCCACCTCAGGGGCGAAGAGCATCGCTTGTGCAACGGCGGGTATGTCGAATGACAGCTCGGTGATGTGTCCTATTTCGGCGAAGGTGCTGCCCGCGCCACCCAGACCACTGTCGGCGATGTACAGGCTCATCTCGGCGGGGTCGTCCGTGCTGTCGCCACTCGGACCGAAGGTCATACCCTGGGGGTTATGGAAATCGAACCCGGACAGATCGCGGGTCGCGACGACGTCGCCCGTCTCGGTCAGCTCGTAGAGCGCTCGCCCCGCGGGCTCGAAAACGTGGAGATGAGCATTGGTCGGATCAAAGGCGAGTCCCCGGAGATCGGCCGAGCCGGCCCAGGCCAGATCGATCTCAGAGACGATCGGTCTTTCAAAGCCCAGTTGCGGATCCGGTTCGACGCCGAAGATCTTCGAGTTGCCGGCGTCCAGAATGAAGAGTTGCCCACTGGCCGCATCGACGGTCAAACCCTGGGGATTCTCGAGGCCCCAACTTCCAGCATCGACGCGCCTCAGCGTCTGCGGATCCAGGCTGCCATCGGGTCGCGCCAGGATCTCGATCAACTGGTTGTTCGCGGACTGGAAGATCAGCAAGCGGTTGGCGTTGCCGTCGAAGGCCATGTTGACGGGATCGGCGACGGCGGCCGCGACGCGGACGCTACCGAGCCGTTCCTCGTCCAGTGTTATGAGCTCGATATCGGTGGCGGAACCAGGAGGCGTGCTGGGTATGCGCGTCACGAGCAGTAGCGTGCCGTTGCCGGGCGAGAAGGCGAGGCCGGCGGGGTTGGTGAGGCCGAGTCGGTCGGGCTCGATGACGCGGGCGACGCGAACCTCAGCGCCGCTTGCTTGCGGCAAGTTGGCTCTGGAGTCGGGCTCGAACGGGTCCCGCTCCTGCGCGCACGTTGCGAGGAAGATGACTGCTGCGCTCGCGCTCAGCGCGCGGAACGCGACCTTCGTCGTTGTACCCATACTACCTCCTGCACAAGACAGTGTGGTGAGAACACGACAAGGCGCACCATCTCCGGCGCGATGGTGACCATCGCTACGGCGGGTTTGGCACGTGTGAGGCGCTCGGGAACTCCACAGGTTGTGCACGGTGACATCAGCACATAGACGAATTCGGGACCTGACGTCGCCCCAGCGTGTGCGGCCTGAGGGATGATTCTGGCGAGCTGCCTCCTCCTTATCGCAGCCTTGGGGTGCACGAGTTGGGCCACGGACGCCGATGATCCGCTACTCTGCTTGGCTCTCGTGCGGTGCAGGAGGATCAGTCTGCTGTGGAGCGATCCGGGAGCGTCCGTTGCACGACGATGCAACGATCCGACTGTGGCCGTCGCTTGAAACCGGAGTCTCGTTCGTGCGAGGGCCACCAAAACGGGGTGCGTGTGAACGGTGCACGCGGCTTCGTTCGGACCAACAGAGGCGACAGGTGCGTTGATCAAAGATCAACGGACTGCGGAAACCGCCTTCAGTGCACGTATGCACTCGGTGCCGGATGGCTGGCGCTCAAGTCTTCTCGCAGGCAGTAGAGTTTGGCCCCGTCTCCTACTTTGAGGCTGTCACGGTCAGGCCTTCAACTAGGCGACCAGAGGAGCCGTCTGGATTGCTCACCCGCACGTCCCACAGCCGATTCCGCGGAGGGCCACCGCTCTTTGTCTCGAGCGTCGCGGTGATCGTAGTCCCATTGACGACCACGACATTCGACAGGCTGGGCGCGGGGCCGGAGCCATTCTCAAGGGCGAGTGTGGCTCCGGGCGCGAAGCCGGAACCAGTGATCGTTAGGTCGATTGAAGAGCCTGTCGCCACCGCACTGGGCGTGATGGCAGAAACTGTCAAAACGCCGACCGTCTCTGTGAACTGCGAGGTGGCACCGTCGTTGTCGGTCACCGTGAGCGTCACGGTGTAGGTCCCTGCCGCCGCGTAGGTGTGCGACGGGTTCTGCAACGTCGAGGTTCCACCGTCACCGAAGACCCAGTTCCAGCCCGTCACCGTGCCGTCGGGATCGTTGCTCGCGTCGGTGAAGGCCACCGACAGGTCCGTCGCCGTCCAGCTGAAGTCTGCCGTTGGGGACTGGTTGGGCGGCGGTGGTGGCGGGGTCGAACCCTCGATATGGATGCCGATCACGTCGTTGCTCGTCAGGCCATGCTCCGAGCCAGTCCAGTACGATGAGAAGCTGCATGACGTTGGCGAC
>JBDHAS010000297.1:0-8103 GCA_039588015.1 Gemmatimonadota bacterium
CTAGCTCTCCTGTGGACCTCTGGCGGCGCGAGCGCGAATCTCGGCGGCGCGCATCTGGTAAAACGAACGCGCCGGCGCCTCCGGCGGCGTGAGCGCGCTCAGTTCGTCGTAGACCTCGGCAGCCCGCTCCATATCTCCTCGTGCCGCGTAAAGCCGAGCCGCGGCCTCCAGAGCACGGGTCCGCTGAACGCGGTAATCCACAGATGCGCCGATCTGTTCGTAGACGCCGATGGCGGCGGCCGTATCGCCGGCTTCCTCATAGGCGGCCCCGAGTAGGAATCCAGCGCGTAGGGACAGGATATCGTCTCCCAGGGCGTCCATCGCCTGCCTGGCCGGCTCGATGGCTTCGGGGGCTCGATTGCCAAGCAGCAGCGAATGCGCGAGCAGGACGCGGGCTTCACGAGCGTACCGCGTATCGGAGAACTGGACGAGGAAGGCGCGCAACGGATCGACGACCTGGTCGGGGTTCCCTGCCCGGAGTTGACCGTGTATCGCCCTCAACTCGCTGGCTGCCGCCACGTTCAATCGCTGCCGGTAATCGAGATAGTACTTGACTGCGAAAATCAGGATCGCAGCGGCCCCAATGCCCAGGACCAGGGCCCGGGTGTTCCGCTGAGCCCAATTGAGGATTTGTAGAGTACCGGCGACGAAGCGATCTTCGCCTGTGGTTTGGGGTTGGGCCATTTCCTACTCTTCCTCCAGCTTCTTCGCTGCCAGGTAGCCGGCCGCGAAAGCCCGCGGCACGGCGCTGTCAGGCGCAGAATCTCCAAGGTCGTTGATCAATTCGCGGATACGCTCACCCAATTCCCCTTCTTGAAGCGCTCGGGCCATCTCTGCTAGCTCGTCGGGCACCTCGGGGTGCTCTTCGGCCTCGAGGGCTTCTGAAGCGGCTTCCTGAAGGGCGCTATCGGGGCCAAACAGGAAATCCGGAACTTCGAGTGCCTTCTCGGTGGGCTCATCGACGTCCGGAGCGGCTTCAGCGACATCGGGCTCGGCGAGCTCCGCGGCCGCCTCGACCGGGTCGGGCGCAAAGGGCTCTTCTGCTTCCGCGGCTGCTTCGACCGGTTCGGCGACAAAGGGCTCCTCGGCTTCCGTGGCTTCCACCTCGATCCGTATCGGCTGCTCCGGAGGCGCATGCTCGTCGACGTCTGCGGGCGCCGCCTCAGGCTTAACGGCTTCCTCTTCCACGGGCGAGAACGGAAGCTGCAGTTCCTTGTCCTCATCCGAGCCCCTGCGCGGACTCTCGGCCCCGCCGATGAAGGGAGTTGGGATTTTCGGCACCATGAACGTCTCCTTGTCCAGCTGAAGCCAGCCGAAATCTACAAGACCGCTCCGCCGGGTCAAACCGTCCAAGTGCGCATCAGTGCACGTACTTGAGCACGATGAATCCGGTTACGAGAATAACCACGAAGGCCACCGTCAGCAGGTTGAAGTAGCGGTCGATGAAGCCTCGGATCTGAGGGCCCATCAGCCGGATGAGGACGGCCACCAAGAAGAATCGCGCTCCGCGGCTGACGGCGGAGACCAGTACGAACGGGACGAACGGAACCGCGAAAGCGCCGGCGGCGATGGTGAAGACCTTGTACGGGATAGGGGTGAAGCCTGCCGTTCCCAGAGCCAACACCAGGTTTGCCCTGTAGAGCTCGCCGACGCGCTCGAACGCCTCGCCGGCGTTGTAGAACTCGATGATGGGCTGGCCGACCAGCTCGTACAACTGATAGCCGATCACGTATCCGGAAATACCGCCCAAGACCGAGCCGGCCATGCAAAGGGCGGCGAAATAGAGACTGCGCTGAGGTCGTCCGACGCAGAGGGCGATGAGGAGAACATCCGGAGGAATGATGAAGAACGAAGCCTCCACGAACGCCAGGACGAAGAGCGCCAGTGATCCGTACGGCGAATCCGCCCACCCCAGGACCCAATCGTAAAGCCTCCGCACCCAGCCGCGTCGTCGCGTCTGTGGATCAACTGCCGGCTCCGCAGTCCCGCCTGCTTCCATCAGGCCTCCTCCGTCTTGCTGTCCAGTCCCCCGAGCCCATAGAGGGCCACGAATTTGACCTCAGCGAGCACTTCGTCTTCAACCGTGTCTTCATCTGTTCGCACGATCCTGTGCAGCTGTTGGGACTCCCTTTCGCCTATTGGTATCAGAAGTTGCCCGCCCACCGCGAGTTGTTCCACTAACGGATCCGGGACCTGGCGGGCGCCGGCCGCAACCAGGATAGCGTCGAACGGAGAATACGTCCGCCAACCGTAGGTGCCATCCCCGGCGCGGATCGCCACGTTGCTGAAGCCGAGGGCCTCGATGCGGGCCCGCGCCGCGGCCGCCAGTTCCGGCACGCGCTCGATGGAGAAGACCTGTCGAGCGAGCGTTGCAAGCAGCGCCGTCTGGAACCCGGAACCGGTTCCGATCTCGAGAATTCGCTCCTCCCCTTCGAGCTTGAGGCTTTGCAGGTAGAGGGCGTGCGTGCTGGGACGCGAGATCGTTTGCTCGTGTCCCAGAGGGAACGCTTCGTCGGCATACGCGCGCGCCTCGAACACGTCCGGCACGAACATGTGCCGCGGCACTTGATCGAACGCGTGAAGCACAGCCAGGTCGCGCACGCCCGCGTCCCCGAGCCTCTCGATCAATTGGCGACGGCGTTCTTGATGAACGCCTAGGTCTCTAAGCTCAGATCCCACGAGCGGATATCCTCGATCAGTTTGTAGTTCGTGAGGTCCAAGTGTAGCGGTGTCAATGAGACATAACCTGCCGCCACCGTGCGGAAGTCGGTCTCGTCTCCGCCCGACCACTCGCTCTTCCCTCCCCCGATCCAGAAGTACTCGCGTCCGTATGGGTCCGCGCTCCTGCTGATCGACTCGAGGTAGACCCGGCGGCCCAGGCTCGTGACTCGTACTCCGCGGATGTCCGACGGTGGAACCGGCGGAATGTTGATGTTCAACAGCGTGCCTTCAGGATACTCATCCCGATCGGTCAGTCGGACCAGCAGCGCTTCGAGGATAGGCTCGTACTCATCGCCGGGTGGTTCGAACTCGTACGAGGCGAACGAAATGGCCACGGAAGGGATCCCGAGCATGGTCGCCTCCATGGCAGCCGCCACCGTACCCGAGTAGAACACGTCTTCCCCTAGGTTGGGGCCGTGGTTGATCCCCGAGATGACCAGGTCTGGAAGTCCGTCCAGGACGGTCCCGCCAAGGGCCAGCAGCACGCAATCGGTGGGCGTGCCGTCGACGTGGAAAATGTCCCTTTCGGACTGCTTCACGCGAAGTGGGCGATGCAGCGTCAGCGAATGGCTCGTGGCGCTCTGTTCACGATCGGGCGCCACCACGGTTACGTCACCCAGGCGTGAGGCGACGCCCCTCAATAGGTTGAGGCCCGGCGCTAGGTAACCGTCATCGTTGGTGCAGAGGATCTTCTTTCTCGGCCTCATCTCTCCGGATCGTCGGGTGCTCTTCACTACTGCGGTGGCTCCCCGAGGATCTCGATGAGCTGTTCGAGGCCTTCCCTCAGCCGGCGTAGCCGCTGCTGATCCAGCGCCTGCCCGGCCGCTTTGTCCAACTGTCCCTCGGACCTCAGCTGCTCGAGCTTCTTCCGTGCGCCGTCGATCGTGTATTTCTCCTCGTACAACAGGTGCTTGACCAGTTCGATCAGCTTGATCTCACGGGCTCGGTATACGCGGTTCCCCGCCCGGTTCTTGCTCGGGCTCAACTCCCTGAACTGCGTTTCCCAGTAGCGGAGCACGTGCGGTTTGAGACCCGCCATCTCGCAGACTTCACCGATGGAGTAGTACTCCCGACGTGCGATGCGTTCACGTCGCATCGGCGCCCTTCGGCGGTTTCCCCTCGAACAGGATGTGGTGCACCTCTTCGACGATGGGCATTTCCACGCCGTAGGCCTGCGCCAGCTGACGCGCGGCCCTCGTGGTCCGCACGCCTTCCGCGACCATCTTCATGCTGGCGAGTATTTCATCCAGAGATTCACCCTGACCCAACCTAAACCCCACCGTTCTATTCCGACTCAACTCGGAAGAACACGTCAAGACCAGGTCGCCCAGGCCGGCGAGGCCGGCGAAAGTTGAGGCCCGCGCGCCCATGGCGATGCCTAGTCTGGTCATTTCCGCCAGGCCTCTCGTGATTAGGGCGGCCCGGCTGTTCGTGCGATAGCCCAGGCCGGCGGCGATGCCAGCGGCCAGAGCCATGATATTCTTGAGGGCGGCCCCGAGCTCCACGCCGAGGACATCCTCGTTCGTGTATACTCGAAACCGGTCGGTGTTGAAGAACTCTTGCACCTCGGCGGATACCGCGGGATCCTCGCACGCGGCGACGATGGCAGTGGGATCGCCCTCCCCCACCTCGCGAGCGAACGTTGGCCCCGAGAGCACCGCGGGCGATCGGTTATCGGGCAATGTTTCTTGCAGTATCTGGCTGGGCCGATGAAGCGTGTCGACCTCGATGCCCTTGGTCGCCGATAGTATCAGCGCGTCCCTCGGAACGTGCGGGGCGGCCGCACTCATCACGTTGCGAAACTCGTGCGAAGGCACTACGGCCACGACGAGATCCGCTTCCTCCAGCGCGCCCTCGTATTCGACGAAGGTCTCCACATTGCTCGGGAGCTCTATGCCTGGTAGGTAGTCGCGATTCTGCCGCTCCTCGCGAATCTGGTGGGCAACGGACGCTTCATAGCTCCAGAGTCGAATGGAGTGCCCCTTCTCCCCGAGCAATTTCGCCAGTGCCGTGCCCCAGCTTCCTGCGCCGATTACAGTCGCTCGTCCCATATCGTCATGCCTCGCCGGGAGACGCATCAGTGCTCGACCACACGGATACTGACGGGTTGGCCGCTTTGAATTTGCAGCCTTTGAATATCGAAGGCAGAATATCGATTAGCCAATAACGAAGAACTGTTCTTCGAAATCCGACATACGCGACATACGATATTCGATATTCGCAATTCAAAGCCTGCCTTACGTCAACCACCGGCTGTCTCTCCCCTTTCGAAGTCTGCTGTCTGCTCGGCTGCCGGAGCCCCTTGGCTACGAGAGACGCGTGGCTCGCGGCCGGCCAGCAAGCGCCGCAGGTTGGAGCGATGGGTCAACCAGACCAGAGCTACAAGAGGAAGGCTGGCCCAGAAGACGAAATCGAGCCTGTGCCCGGTCAACCATATCCAGAGCGGGAACAACGTGGCGGCGGAGAGCGACGCGACGGACGCGATCCGCACCGTCGCGATGGCGAGAGCCCACACCACGAAGGACAGGCCGACTGCAGGCGGCGCAAGGGCGAGATAGACACCGGCTCCGGTGGCTACGCCTTTACCGCCTCTGAACTTCACCCAGACGGAGACGATGTGGCCCAGAACGGCCGCGACGCCGTACGCCAGCGCGAGCTGCGGTAGGTCGACCCCGTCGATGCGGGGGAAGAAGCGAGCCGGGATGAAGCCTTTGCCCACATCGGCCAAGGTGCAGAGAGCGGCCAACTGGAAACCGGTCGCGCGATACAGATTCGTAGCGCCCAGATTGCCGCTTCCCCATTTTCGCAGATCGATTCCCCGAGTTCGCGCCAGTAAGAGGCTGGTCGGCGTTGAGCCGAGTAGGTAGGCGACGATGACCAGGCCGAGGACGATCACGCGCGCTCCTTCCGGCGGGCCCGCAGCCTCAGGCGTATCTGGCTGCCCGTGAACCCCCACGTCTCGCGAAACCCGTTCATCAGGTAACGGATGTAGTTCTCCGGTATGTCTCTTGGGTAATTGGTGAAGAGGGCGAACACCGGAGGCGCCGTCTTGACCTGCGTGGCGTAGTAGAACTTGATCGGCCGAGCGCGCTTCTGCGGCGGCTGCACGGTCTCGGTCAGCGCCTGCAGCCGCGTGTTGAGCTCGTGGGTCGGCACGCGCTTGGCACGCTCCAGGCCGACCTGCCACGCAAGATCCACCGTGCGCTGAACACGCTGCCCCGACAACGCCGAGATGAAGACGATCGGCACAGCGGATAGGAACGGAACGCGCTTGCAGAGGGCCTTCTCGAACCTGGCAGCGGTATTGGTGTCTTTTTCGACCAGATCCCACTTGTTGACCGCGAACACCAGGCCGCACCCGCGGTCCCATGCCAGCTTCGCGATGCGGAAATCCTGGTTCCCTACACCTCGCTCCGCGTCGGCGATCACGATACAGACGTCGGCTCGGTCGATAGCTCTGAGTGTTCGCACCATCGAGTAGTACTCGAGGCCCTTGTAGACCTTGCTTCTGCGGCGCAAACCTGCCGTATCGATGAAGACGTATCTGTTGCCGTCGCGCTCGTAGGGAGTGTCTACGGCATCGCGTGTCGTGCCCGCCTGCTCAGAAACGACCAGGCGCTCCATGCCGAGCAGCTTGTTGATGAAGCTGGACTTCCCGACGTTGGGCCGGCCGATTACCGCCAGGCGTAACCCCTCATCCTGCTCGCTTACGGCCTGCTCTTCCGGGAGGAGACCGATGATTCTATCGAGCAGGTCGCCGCTGCCTCGCCCGCTGGCGGCCGAGAGCGGCTGGGGTTCGCCTAGACCCAGCGAGAAGAACTCCAGGTGGTCCGTCGACTCCGGATAGGCGTCCAGCTTGTTCACCACAAGGACCACTTGGCTTCCTCGCTTGCGCAGCAGATCGGCGATGTGCTCATCTAGCGGGTGCAGACCTTCGCGCCCGTCTACCATGAACACGAGCAGATCCGCGCTCGCTATGGCGGCCAGGGCCTGGCGTCTGATCGCCTCATCGAGCTCGCCCTCGGCGTCCTCGATGATGCCTCCTGTATCGACGACGTAGAAACGCCGGCCCGCCCATTCGCCGAGGGCCAGGTGCACATCACGCGTGACGCCCGGCTGGCTGTCCACGATGGCCGGTCGGCCTCCGACAATCCGGTTGAAGAATGTCGACTTGCCGACATTCGGCCTGCCGATGATGGCAACCGTGGGCAACCTGGGCCTCGACCTGGACGCGTCGTTCTCCAGGCTGTCGTCCGGACGGGGCTCTGGCTGGGCCGTGGAGGAAGTTCTCTGCATTCTCCCCTAGGGTTAAGCTAAGGTAGAACGGGCTAAGCAGCAATCTAGGAGCGACTTATGCGATGTCAACTGCAGCGTTACTGTAGATGGCGAGCTCTGACGCCCTCGGCCTCTCCGCTTGGCGTGAGCGGCATTACCGCCTGGCGAGCGGCCTGGAGAAAGCAAAGAAGCGCGAGGAGGCTGGAATCGGCCTCCTCGCGCTTGGCTTCGATCGGGCGGGTCGAGGCGCTTTACGTGCCAGCCGGGGCCGTCTCCAAGTTCAACGGCTTGTACGTGAAGCCGGAGATCAATGCGTCGGACTCGATGCCCACGCTGAACTCGGTCTCCGCTTCCTGCGCGGGGGCCGCAACGGTGACCGTTTCACTGGAAACGAGCTCGCCAAAGGCGTCGTAGAAATCGAACTGCAGTTCCACAGGCGTATCCGGCTCCATGGCCAGGTTCGCGAGGTAGCCCGTAATGGTGTACGTGCCCTCCTGCCACTCGACGTCAAGGTCTCTGACCTCGGCCGGGAGGGCTTCACGCCGTTCCAAAATGGCGAGCGCGTCTTCCGGCTGCTCCAGCTCCCGATAGGCGTTCGCCAGCAGCGCCAGATTGTCGAGATTAAGGGGGTAGCGCTCGACGAGGGTCTGGGCGATCGCCGCAAGCGTATCGTATCGCTGCGCGGAGAAGAACACGCGGGCCAGCTGTTCCAGCGAGTTCATTCGGTACGGCCCAAACTCGAGGGCTTTGGCAAATGCGACCGCCCCTTCTTCGTACAACCCAATCTGAAGCAAGCCGACGCCGATATTGTGGTAGTCGGCTGCCTCGAGATCTTCCCTGGCAAGCAGTTCCCTGTAATACGAGTTGGCTACCTCTTGAAGAGAGTCCGACTTGGCCAGCAATGCCTCCTTCTCCGGGCCGTCCTCCAGTTCGTCGGCCTGATCCGAGGTCTGCATCGACGCTCGCGTGATCACGACCGCGGCGTTCGACATGGCGTCTACGTTCCCCGGGTCGTGGTCCAGGAACGTGTCGTACGCACGAGCCGCTTCCTCGAACCGCTCATCGAATGCCAGAAGCTGGGCCATATTGAAGGCGGCCGCGCGCAAG
>JBDHAS010000298.1:0-5348 GCA_039588015.1 Gemmatimonadota bacterium
CCTCGAGCCGGTAGCGGTTGGGAATCTCTCGCGTGTATCTCGGACTCGGCATGATCACACCCCCTCGAAGATGTGGACCACGGAGCTGGCTCCCGATCCGCCCATGTTCTGGGCCAGGCCGATGTGCGCGTTCTCGACTTGGCGGCCGCCGGCCTCGCCGCGCAACTGCCGGAAGATCTCGATCGCCTGCGCGACTCCGGTGGCGCCGACCGGGTGGCCCTTCGACTTGAGGCCGCCGCTCGTGTTTACCGGTATGCAGCCTCCGATCGCGGTGAACCCATCCTTGGCCGCCGCTCCACCTTTCCCTGGCTCGACCAAGCCGAGCGCCTCGGTGCAGCAGATCTCGGCGATGGAGAAGCAGTCGTGGACCTCGGCCACGTGGACATCGCGCGGCCCCAGCCCGGCCATCTTGAAGGCCCGCTCCCCCGATTTCTGCACCGAGTCGAGGAACGCCGGGTCCTCGCGGTCGGCCAGCGCTATCGATCCGGTCGCCAGGCCGCTTGCCTTGATCTTCACGGGCCGATCGGTGAACTCCCTGGCCATGTCGAGCGGGCAGAGAAGGACCGCCGCGGCGCCGTCGCTCACCGGCGAGCAGTGAAGCAGCCGTAGCGGCTCTGCGACTACCGAAGACGATAGCACCTGCTCGACCGTGACCTCACCCCGGAACTGCGCCTTCTCGTTCATGGCTCCGTGCCGGTGGTTCTTGACCGAGACCCATGCCAGGTCTTCCTCGGTCGTCCCGTACCGCTGCATGTGGGCGCGGGCGATCATCGCGTAGAGGCCCGGGAACGTTACGCCGTAGTAGACCTCCAGCTCCTGGTCCGCCGCTGTGGCCAGCACGTTCGTGACGTCGGCGCCGTCGGTCATCTTCTCGATCCCGACCGCCAGCGACAGATCGCTCATGCCCACAGCGACGTCCATGAAAGCCTGCCGCAGAGCCACGCCGCCGGAAGCACAGGCCGACTCGACGTGGACCGCCGCAACGCCGGTCATGCCGAACTGGTCCGCCATGAGCGGGCCGAGGTGCTCCTGACCGACGAACTGTCCTCCGGACATGCAACCCACGTAGATCGAGTCCAGCTGGTCCGTGCCCGCTTCGTTCAGCGCCTCTGACGCGGCCTCCACGAACATGTCGCGCAGGCTCAATCCCCAGAGCTCGCCGAAGCGGGTCATGCCCGCGCTGACGATTGCAACATCCCTCATACAGGGCTCCTTCCTTGTGTTAGTCGCCCCTTTGAACATCGAAACATTGAACATCCATCAAGGAACGTTGAAGTGGTTCGCTTCAAAGTTCCTTGATCGATGTTCTGTGTTCAATGTTCGAAGCCATCAATCATTAACAATGATCTTTTCTCTGAACTTCGCGTATTCTCCGTAAGTCACGTATTGCCGCGCTCCGTCCAGCATCCCGCTCACCGTCGGGGCACGGCCCTGAACCTCGGGAAGCCGCTCCGTCGCCTTGAAGACGAACGAGTCGCTGCCCGCGCCGGAACCGAACGACGTGATCAGGATGAGGTCGTCGGGCTCGGCCACGTCGAGGATCGCCGCCAATCCGGTCGGCGACGAACCCGAGTAGGTGTTGCCCATCGTGGGCACAACCCAACCGACCTCGAGCTGCTCTTTCGTGAATCCGAGCTGTCGGCCCGCTGACAACGGGAACTTGCCGTTAGGCATGTGAAAGACGACGAAGCGGAACTCCTCCGGCTTTAGCCCGGTCTTTTCCAGTATCCCGCGGCTTGCCGACAGCACGTGCTTGAAGTAGGCCGGCTCGCCCGTGAAACGGCCTCCGTGCCGCGGGTAGAACTCGCCTTCGCGGCGCCAGAAGTCGGGAGTGTCGGTTGTGTAGCTGTAGGTATCGACGACTTCGGCTATGAGGTTGTCCTTGCCGAAGATGAAGGCGGCGCCGCCGGCGGACGCGGAGAACTCGAGCGCATCGTCAGGCGCGCCTTGTGACGTGTCGGCGCCGATGCCCATCGCGTACTCGACGCGACCGGCTTCGACGAGGCCGAGCGCGACGAACATCGCTTCCGTTCCCGCCTTGCAGGCGAACTCGAAGTCGGCGACGTGCACCTCGGGGCCGATTCCAAGCGCCTCCGCCGCCACGGTGCCGCTCGGCTTCACGGCATAGGGGTGCGACTCGGAGCCGATGTAGATTGCGCCGATCCTCTGGGGATCGATGCCGGCCCGATCGATCGCCGCCCGGCCCGCCGCTACGGAGATCGTGATCGTGTCCTCGTCAAAACCGGGGACCGATTTCTCCTTCAGCAGCAGCCCTCGCTCGATCGTTCCCGGGTCCTTGCCCCACTGGCGAGCGATTTCCTCCGTCTTGATCCGCTTCCTGGGGACAAAGGCCCCGTACCCGACTAATCCTGCCATGCGCGCCTCCTCGTGGGCAGCTTGGAACAAAACGGGACAAGCAGTCTCCTACGACGTCTTCAACATCGGATATTCGATACTCGATATCCGATATTCTCAAACAAGATAAAGCGCAAGATCTAGGCCCGCCAAAGAGTAGGCCGGGACTAGTGCCAAATTCCCGGAATCTCCGTACCGCAGCCGGGGCAGCGGCCGCCGCTCGGACTGAGTTCGTCTCTCTTGATCAGCAGACCGGTTCGCTCGATCAGGGTGCGGCCGCAGCCTGTACAGTGAGTATTCTCGAAGGAATCGACCATGCCCGGCAAATTACCGGCGTAGACGAAGTTGAGCCCGGCTTCGCGCCCGATCGCGGCGGCGCGGACCAAGTCCTCCGGCTTGGTATCGGCCGGATCGACCATCTTGTAGTTCTTGCGAAAGGCGATCACGTGCCAGGGGATGTCGGGCGAGACGGAGGAGATGAACTCGGCGGAATCGCGCAGCTCGTCATCGCTGTCGTTGAAGCCGGGAACGACCAGCGTCACGACCTCGACCCAGAAGCCACGTTCGGACGTCATGCGGATCGCGTCGAGGATGTGGTTCAGCACGCCGCCCAGCTTTCGGTACTTGCGGTCGCTCATCGTCTTTAGGTCGATCTTGAAAACGTCCAGCCATGGCCGCAAGTAGTCCAGAACCGCCGGGGTCGCGTTGCCGTTCGAGACGAAGACGGTGCGCAATCCCTTGGCCTTCGCCTCTTTGAACACTTCGACCGCCCACTCCGACGTGATGAGCGGCTCGTTGTAGGATGAGACGGCCAGTCGCGCTCCCCGCTGCAATCCCAGTTGAACTATCTCCGCCGCGCTGATGTCGGTCGGCCCGATGCCGGCGTGCTCGTCGCGCAGCGCCTGCGACGTAATCCAATTCTGGCAGTAGTCGCAGTGCAGGTCGCAGCCGAGCATGCCGAAGGTCACCGATTCGGAGCCGGGCAGAACGTGGAAGAGCGGCTTCTTCTCCGTCGGGTCGACCTGGAGAGCGGCGACGTAGTTCCACGGTACCTTCAGGACACCGTCGTCGTTGTAGCGTACTCGGCAGACGCCGCGTCGCCCTTCGCGGATCAGGCAGCGCAGACCGCAGGCAAAGCAGCGAATGTTGTTCGCATCGTCCAGACGCTCGTACAGTTCGCCCGGCTGGGTGCGCGCATCGAGTATTTGCTCTAGCGAGTGATGATGCATGCTATTGAATATCGAACACCGAATGTCGAATGTCGAATATCGAAGAATAACTCGTGACTCGATCATCGGCTGTCGGATACCGGCTATCGAAGATGACTGGCCATACAGCAGGAGAGCAAACTGAATATTCGACAGCCGATATCCGATGAACGAGTTTCAGGTTTGTTCTCGATTTTCGATAGCCGAAATTCGACGCACGATATTCGATAGGCGGTGACCATGGAACGTCGATCATCGATCATCGAACATCGATAGTCGAAAAGAACTCGTAACTCGATCATTGAATAACGAGTATTGGCTATCGAAAGAAGACACCCGCCCTGCGTCGGCCTGGTCTCTCGCCGGCTGCTCGTATTATCGTGGACCAACACAACTGGAGGAAAGCCATGAGCGGCTACGATGAGGCGACCTACGGCGACGCGATCGCGGAGATCTACGATGCATGGTACGCATCCCTCGATGCCGAGGCGGCGGTGGCGCTGCTCGCCGAGCTCGCTGGGCCAGGCCCGGCGCTCGAACTGGGGATCGGCAGCGGGCGCGTGGCGTTGCCGCTCGTCCGCCGCGGGATCGAGGTACACGGGATCGAGGCCTCCGAGGCTATGGTTGCCAAGCTGCGCGCCAAGCCCGACGGCGATGGCATACCCGTGACGATCGGCGACTTCGCCGACGTGCCTATGGAAGGCGAGTACTCGCTCGTCTACATCCCCTTCAACACGCTCTTCTGCCTGCTGACACAGGAGGATCAGCTACGCTGCTTTCAGAACGTCGCGGCCGTACTGGCGGCCGACGGCGTCTTCGTCGTCGAAGCGTTCGTGCCCGACCTCAGCCGCTTCGACCGCGAGCAGCGGCTGAGCAGCGGCTGTCCGTAGAAGGCTACGAGCCGGACGGCATTCGCATCGAAGCTTCCAAACACGACCGCAAGAACCAGCGGGTCGAGAGCCGGCACGTCGTCATCAAGGAGGACGGGATCAAGTTCTACCCGCTCCAGATCCGCTACGCCTACCCTGCCGAGCTCGATCTGATGGCGCGCATCGCCGGGCTGCGGCTCCGGCAGCGCTGGGGCGGCTGGCGATGCGAAGACTTCACAGCCGCGAGCATGTCACACGTGTCGCTGTACGAGAGGGCACGGTGAAATAGCTGAGGTGAACGCGTGTTTCTGGTCCCCTCCAGCCCGCCGATACCCAACCCGATTAAGGATTTAGCCCAAACGGCAGAAGTCCCGTAACTGGGGCATTATGCCCCCGGTTGGGTGTATCAGCGCTGTCACCAGGGGGTTGCGCCTCGCTGAACCGTATGTGGCGTTGTGACTTAGAGGCTGTGTATATTAGGCGGATTTGTGGCACGGAATCCGCCTAAAGGGGCGGGGAAGGGGTCTGCCCAAGGCCTATCAATAAGAGAACCGATCATCGCCACACACGGTGGGGTCGGGCTCCATTAGAAACAGAGAGAGCCGAGGTAACAGTGGCCACGAAAACGGGGGCTTCGCCGAAGAAGGGCCCCGGCAAAGGCGGGAAGATGAATGGGCCGGAGATCATCCGCGCGGCGGAGACGACGGTAGAGATCGTCTCGGACTCTGGTGAAGGCGCGCAGAAGTGCGGCCAGATATTCGGGTCCGTGTGTGCCAAGATGGGCAACGGCGCCTGGACGGTGGAGATCATCCCCGCCGAGATCCAGCCGCCGCCCCGCAGCATAGCGGGCGGTAGCGGCAACCGGGTCCGATTCGGCACGGAAGAGATCAGCAACTGGGGTGACGCTACGAACCTG
>JBDHAS010000299.1:0-5253 GCA_039588015.1 Gemmatimonadota bacterium
GCTAATGTCCATGCGCCCACTAATCACAGCACGAGGGCTGGGAATCCTTACAGCGATGGCTGGGACCAGCCCGCCGAGCGTCAGTTGGCCCGGGGGTGGGAGGTGTTGGGTGTGCTACTAGCAGAACCAAGGGTCTGTGGAGGGGGAGAGAGGAGAACGTGCCTCCTGAGGCAGTTTCGTGCGTTTGTGACGCTGCTTCTTAGGTCCTGTGAACGGAGCGCTGCTTTGGAGTGGGTGACGAGGTTGTGGATGGGAGGTGTTGGGTGTGCTAGCGTGAGAATGCCCGAGTGCTGGATTGGGCGTTCTTGGTCAGTGGCCGGGACAGTCTACCGGTCACAGCGCCCCAAGAGTCAGGCGCAAGAGCAAGTGCGTGAGCTTACCGGACTCAGTCCGACAACTTACCTCGGGTTTGGGCTTGCGGCGCGCTCTATTCCGAGCATCTTGATCTCAATCCGTCGATCCGCCGATGGTCTCGACGGCCCGCCTCGCCAGAGCGAGCGCCCTCCACCTGGACGCCCCACCGACGGACGTGACCGCCAGACCACCGACGGGCAGCTGCCAACAAGCTCCCGGTTGGAGGTGGCGCCGTATCCATCCCAGGATTCGCCAATCGCATCGCCAACTGGCAGTGTCTTAGAGGTCCATGTCAATGGAGGAAGCGTCCATGACAGAGGATCGTCGAATTGCCTTCGGGCGCCTCGCACGGGTGCTGCTGGCCGTGGCCGTGCTTGCGCTGGGGGCCAGTGAACTCACAGCGCAGGGCGTGGGCGGTAAGGTCCAGGGAACGGTCGCGAACGCCCAGGTCTTCGTCCTGGGAACCGCGTTTGCGGCGCTCACGAACGAGGATGGGTTTTACTTCTTTAACAACGTGCCCGCTGGTACCTACGACATGCGGGCACAATTCATTGGGTACCAACCCGCGGAAGTTCGCGCTCTTCGCGTGCTGGGCGACCAGACGCTGACCGTGAACTTCGGTCTCTCAGGCGCGGTGGGGCAATCAGCCTGCAGCCGGGCGTGGTCGAGTCGTGCACGGGCCGTGACTCGAATAGCCCGGCCTGTGTAAACGGATTGTCGCTCCGCGGCGGCCGGCCGGGTGAGGCGGTCGTCTACGTCGACGGCGTGCCGGTACGGCGGCTGCGCACCGGCGGGGCCCAGCTCAATGTCGCCACCAACGCGACGGAGGAAGCGTCGGTGACCACGGGAGCGCTGGGCGCGGAGTACGGTGACGCGCAGTCCGGCGTGATCTCGCTGGTCACGCGCTCGGGCGGTCCGCGATTCCAGGGGAACCTGGTGTACGAGACCGACGAGGTGTTCGGTAACTCGATCAGCGTCGGCTTCAACCGGTTCGAGGGCTCCCTCTCCGGGCCGATCTTCGGCAACCTGACGTTCTTCGTCGGCGGCACGCTGCGCGGCGAGGTGTCCAACCGCCGCGGGATGGGCTGGGAGGATGTGCCGTACTACACGCTGGGCGGGCTGGACTCGACTCTGGGCCCGACCGTCACGATCGCTGGCGAGGCGGGTGACTCGGCTACCCTCGACATTCCCCGGTTTGTGCAGTTCACCGGCACGTGCCCGGAGGCCGACCCGGAGTCGCAGAGCGCCCTGCGGGACGAGATCCTTACCAACTACGGTCAGGAGTGCCAGGGTCGGCGGCTTCCGTATGACTTCAGCACGCAGTGGCGGGCAAACGCCAAGCTGACGTACTCGTACGGCACCGGCTCGCGGGTCTCGCTCTCGGGCCTGTTGGACCAGGATCAGGACCGCACGAACCCCGGTAACGGCGTCTTCAACCCCGATGCCTACCAAGGGACGCGGACAAATTCCCAGGTGTACATCCTGAACTGGGTGCAGCAGGTGTTCCGCACTGCCGAGACCGAGCTGGCGTTCGACCTCAATCTCTCGTGGCAGATCGACCGGCAGCGCGGCGGCGTGCTGGACAAGGAGTGGGACCTGAACAACCGCAGCCCGGCAATGGGGCTGAGCTTCTCCACCATGAAGTTCCTGGTGGACTTCGACACGTTCTCGGCTGACACCGCCGACCAGTACGAGCTGATGGCGGATGGCCGGTCGCGCACGATCAACGCTCTAGAGAGCCAGGACGATTGGGAGCGGCTGATCAAGAACGTGCGCGACAACCTGGGCACGCGGTTGCCCTACCTCGACCGGGGGGATCTGCTCCAGAAGCAGACCTACCGGATGAACCCGTACGGGATGATCACCGGTTGGCGCACCGGCGGTTTGGACCGCGGCTTCGGCCAGCTCGGCTACGAGCGCCGCGCCATCGGCCGGCTGAACGTGGACTGGCAGTTCGACCGCTACAACCGGCTCAAGTTCGGTGTCGAGGGAATGTCGGGCCGGGTCAACGAGTGGAATGCCAGCATTCAGGATCCGGCCTTCCAGGACATCTTTGCCCAAGACCCGAAGCGCTGGGCCGCGTACATTCAGGACCGCCTGGACCTGGGCGACGTGGTGCTGGAGCTGGGGCTGCGGTGGGACTCCTGGAATGCAGATGGTGTGTTCCCACTGACGCCGGCCCGGACCTTCACGCATCCGGCGTACGATCCCGACGTGCCGATCGAGCAGCTGACCTGCGTCGGCTCGGCGTGTGAAGCAGACTCCGCGATCTACGAGTTCGTCTGGGCGAAGGCCGAGACGCACACGGCGTGGTCGCCGCGGCTCCGGGTGTCTTTCCCGGTGACCGACCGGACCAACGTCCGGCTGTCGTACGCGCACCAGGTGCAGTCGCCTGACGGCGAGAACGTGTACGGGTCGATGAACAACGACCTCACGATCACCAACACGAACGACGCGTTCGGCGGCGACGTGCGGCACGGCAAGACGATCATGTTCGAGTTCGGCGTGCGGCACGCATTCACGCGCGACCTAGTGTTCGACCTTGCGATGTTCAACAAGGACAAGGTGGCGGACCTCACCTACCGGATCATCGATTTCTTCGATCCGTTGGTGGAGCGTATCGCCCCGGTGAACGTGCTGACCAACGCAGACTTCGGCAACACGAAGGGCTTCGAGCTCAGCCTGTTGCAGCGTATCGGCAACTGGTTCAACGGGCAGGTCTCCTACACGTTCCAGGCTGCCAAGGGAACGGGCTCCAACCCGCGGACCTACCTCAATACCACCGCGCGTAGCTTCGTTGCCGTGACCGGTGACCGGCAGCCGCCGGCGCAGGCGACCTTCCGGACGGACGACGACCGGTCGCACAACATCACCGGCTCGCTGTCGTTCAATTGGCCGAATGACTTCGAGCAGGGGACCTGGTACGGCCAGGTGCTGCGCAACGCGGGGCTGTTCATGCGGTTCCGCTTCGTGAGCGGTCTGCCGTACACCAAGCTCGTTGATGCGGGCAGAGGCCAGCAGGCATTCGGCGGCACGCCGTTCGGGCTGGAGGGCGAAAACGAGGACGACGTGCTGAACGGGCGCGAGCTGCCGTGGCAGTACAACTTCGATTTGCGGGTCACCAAGGGCTTGCGGCTAGGGCCGACCGATTGGACGCTGTATGCCGATTTCCGGAACCTGTTCAACATCCGGAACGTGGTCGGGATCTTCGCCGAGACGGGCGACGTGACGAGCGAAGAGTACTTCGATAGCCAGGTCAGCTCGGAGCTCACCCGCTTGCGGGGCGACGCCGGTAGCGCGCGCCAGACCACCGTCATCAAGGACGGCGAGGAGATCGAGGCGATCGACGTCTCCGACTGTGATGGCTGGACGGGTACCGGCAATGAGGCCTCGTGTGTGCTGGTGCGGGGCGCCGAGGCGCGGTTCGGCAACGGCGACATGATCTACGATCTGGACGAGCAGCTGACAGCGCTCGGGGCGTGGTATCAACGGTTCAACGGCGAGCAGGTGTTCCTGGGCAACCCGTTGCACATTCGCCTGGGCGTGGAGTTGGCCTTCTAACGAGGAATCGGCGCGCGGGCGGCGCAGCGGTCGGGTGACCGCGGCGTCGCCCGCCTGAGGCGACAACATCTGAGGATCGGATGATTATGAGGACAAACTCGTTTATCCGCGCAGTCCGCGTTGCCGCGGTTATGGCGCTCCTGGGGGCGGTGAGCTTCCAGGCCGCGCAGGCGGAAGAGGGCCGCCGGGGCAGGCGCTCGCGTGGGGGCTTCAACCTCTTCGCGGCGCAGTTCGGCACCCTAGACGTCAACCGCGTCTTCTGCGGCATCAACAACCTCGGCGAGGTCTGCGTCGACCCGACGAACTCGCCGGGCGTGGGGGGCGGCTTCTGGCCGGTGGGTACCCCCAACCAGTACATCTTCAACTCGGGCCTGCAGCTGGCCGGGATCATAGACGGACCGCCCGGCTTCGTGTGGAACGGTGACACGACCGGGGTCTTCTTCATGGACCCGAAGGGCACCGAGCCAGGCGGCGACCCGGTCACACTGACCTACAACTCGCTGGACCCGGCTGATCTCGAGGCCTGGCCGACCCAGGCATTCGTGAGGGACACCGCGCTCTACGCCCCCGTCCTGATCGGGCGGAAGACGCTGGCGCAGCAGGACCTCTGGGTCCGGACGTGGGACGGGAATCCCAACGTCGCAGGCGGCCGGGTGCACCCTCTGGGAGTGCTCGTGGAGGAGCGCGGCCTCGCCTGGAACTTCCCGTCCGGCAATGAGGACATTGTCTATTTCGTTTACGACTTCTACAACATCTCGGCCACGGACCGGGCGGCGTACAACGGCCTGCACACCGACGTCCAGGACAGCGTGTACGACATCGCCGTGGATTACGTGACGGGCACCGAGGCCCGGTTCGGGATCGACATCCCGGCAGAGGGCTACACGTTTACGGACTTCTACGCAGCGTTCTTCATGGACCCCGATGTGGGTACGGCGACGGAGAACTATTCGTCGGCCATCCTGCCGTTCGAGATGGCGCTTGCCTACAAGAGGGACTTCGTGGAGGACATCTTCACCTACTCGCCGGACATCAATGGTCCGCCGTTCTACCCCGCTCCCGGGTTCGTCGGGGTGAAGTACCTCAGGAGCCCCGTCGACCCGATCACGGGCCTCCAGATCGGGCTCACGATGTTCTCCAACACGCTGAACACGAGTACCGGGTTCCCGGATCCGGATGGCGTGGTCCAGATGTGGCGCTACATCTCGGGGAACATCAGCGTGGCGGCGGGGGACAACCCCTGCGACTTCCCGAACCCCAAGGAGCGGAGGTTGTGCTTCCTGTACCAACAGTTTGAAGACACCCGCTTCTATCAGTCCTCCGGGCCGTTCGATCTGG
>JBDHAS010000300.1:0-4368 GCA_039588015.1 Gemmatimonadota bacterium
CCATCGAGGCGCAGGCGTTGTTGCGTGGCCTACGAGGTCTTGACCTGATTGGCGGCGACGTAGTCGAGGTGTCACCGCCCTTCGACCCGTCCGGGAACACCGCGCTCGTCGGTGCTACCATGATGTACGAGATTCTATGCGTTCTGGCCGAAGCGGTCGCTCGACGAAAACAAGAGGGTGGATCCTAATCAGACACCCTGTAAACCGCTGAATCACGATACCCGGTAACCACTCGGTAGTAGCCGCACAGGTAGGCGTCCGTCTCCACATCGCCGGTGTCGACGAGGAGCGGTTTTCCGCGCAGGTTTGTCAGCTTCTCGGGTGTGGCGGCGATGATGATGTTCTGCTTTCCCACCTTCCTGATGACAGCCGGTGAGACCTGCTGATTTCCTCTGCCAAGGACGAATCCCTGTCCGCCCACCGGGGTTAGGACCAGCGTACACGGGGCGTCGGCGATCTTCTCGAGTATCTCGCGCTCGCTGACGTCCTTGGCGATCAGTTCTCCCGCACGCACGATGTCGACGCCGAGCAAGCTGTTGTCGAGGCCCAGCAAGTCCATGAGCGGTTGAAGTGTTGTCCCGGGACCCACCATGTAGAAGCGGCCATCGGTCATTCGCTCGAAGATTCCTTGAGCAATCGCTGCCTGGACCGCTCGATCGTGAATCACGCTTCCCGCCTTGGGACCTTGCAGCAGGCGTCTGGCGTCGGGGATCTGCAGGTAGCCGAACAGGGTCGCCGAAAGGATCTGCCGTCGATATTCGTCTTCATCGATGTCCATCACTTCCGCGTCCTTCACGCGGGTGATCGCGCCGGACAGAAATGATGCGGCGACTCGGCCGGCGGCTGCCGGACTCGAGGCGAAGACGGCGGAGTGGATCTTCACGCCCGCCGGGATCCCCAAGGAGGTCGCAGAAGTACCGATGGCGCCGCAAATGTCCCGGGCGGTTCCGTCACCGCCCGCGAACAGCAGCAGATCGACGCCTCGCTCCGCCATCTGGCGTGCGGCCTGGACGGTGTCCTCCGGTGTGGTACGCGGTGAACTCCCCGATCCGATCACCTGCGGTTCCAGCTCGCAAGCGATCGCCGAGGACTCGCCCATGTCTCCGCTGAATGTGAGGAGCTCGAAGCTGTCGTAGCTGGTCAGGAGTCCCGCCAAAGCCTGTTCGGCCCGGGCATGAGCCTTGGGCGTAGCACCGAGTTGTTCGGCCCGCTCGAGTATCTCCAGACCGTCCGTGCCCTTGAGGCCGACAGCACCGCCCATCCCGGCCACCGGATTGACGATCAGCCCTAGCGTCTTCACGCGGCCGCCTCGTTATCCCCTGATCTTCGCCGCGGCTTCCCCATGTTTCTTGAGAAAGGCGCGCCACGTGATGGCCCACTTCTCCGGGTCATCGAAGCTGCTCTCGTCGATCTTGTGCACGACGCTGTTGTGCGGCGCCCGTTTGACCGTCTCCGGCTCGGTACGCGCCTCCTGCACCACGTGTCGCATCCCGTCCAGGTATTCGTCCAGTTCCTCCTTGGAATAGGATTCCGTCGGCTCGATGGTGAACGGCTGGGGGACGACGAATGGGTGATGGCTCTGCCACAGGTGGAACCCGAAGTCGGCCAGACGCAGCGTCACATCGTGGGTGTCGACGCCGGTCTCTTCGTAGAGCTTCTCCCACGAGTAGCGGACCTGCTCGATCCGGTGCTTGCCCCCCGTGTACGGTGAGGTCGCACCGTCGATCTCGGCGATCTTCTTCAGCATGTAGTTGTTGTTGAGCACCGCAACGCGCGCAGCCTCCTTCAGGCCTTCGGCGCCCATGCTGAGAATCCAGGCGTAGGACTTCAGGATTACCGGGAACGGTCCCCAGAAACTGCGCACCTTGCCGATGGTGTATGGGACATCGTAGTCGAGGAAGTAGTGATCGCCGTCCACGCCGACCAACGGCACGGGGAGGTAGTCGGCCATCTCCTGCGTCGCGCCGAGGGCGCCCCCACCTGGACCGCCGCATCCATGCGGCGCCGCGAACGTCTTGTGCAGGTTGAAAAAGCACAGATCGAAGTCGGCTTCCCGCGCCCGGGTGATACCCATGATGCCGTTGGCGTTGGCCTGGTCATACCCGCAGACGCCGCCGACCTCATGAACGATGCGCGTGAACTCGGTGATCTTTGGGTTGAAGATGCCGATGTCTTCCGGGTTGGTGATGAATAAGCCCGCCGTGCGCTCCGAGACGGCTGCCTTGAGCGCTTCCAGGTCTGGGAACCCCTGCTCGTCGGGATAGATCGTGATGATCTTGTAGCCCTTCACCGCGGCCGCAGCGGCGTCGGAGGGGTGAGAGAACATCGTCGTGATCAACTCATCCCGCGTTTCCGCCTGACCTCGCGACTCGTGATACTTGTGCATGATGGAGGCCATGGTGAGAATCGCGTGGGAGCCCGAGCTGGGCTGCAGCGAGAACCGGTCCATCCCCGAAATCTCACGAAGGTACAGATCCACCTCGTGCATGACGCGCAGCGCGCCCTGGACGGTGCTGACATCTTGATGCGGATGGATGGCCCGCGCCTTCTGTGATCCCGCGATCTTCTCGTTGATCTTGGGATTGTACTTGATCGTGCAGGTGCCCTGGCCGATGTCGATGTTCAGGTCCGCGCCCAGGTTGTGTTGGGAGAGTCGCAGGAAGTGCTTGAGCACTCTCATCTGGCCCACTTCCGGCAGGCCCGGCGGCGTCGTTCTCCGCATCGCAACGGGGATCTTCGAAAGGCCGTCGCCCACGACGTCGGAGATCTCCTTCTCGACTTCCGGGATGTGGATTCCTCTTTCGCCGGGCGTGCTCAACTCGAAGATCACTTCCTCATCCCATTTGGCCTGGTGGAAATTCCGCAGCCTGCTTCCCGTCTGTATCTCCATGTATGTGGTCTCCTAGCTCAGAACCGCGCTGAGTGTTTCGACCAAGCGATCGATGTCGTGTCGAGTCGTCATCTCTGTCACAGCGTAAAGGGCGCATCCGTTCAGCTCTTCGAAGTCATCTCCGAGGTCCTTGCCGCCGAAAATCCCATCGGCGAGCAGTGCCTGATTGATCTCCTCGACGCTTCTGCCCGTCGCCGAGAAATCGACCACGAACTCCTTGAAGTGGAACGCATCGAACTTGATCGTGACGCCCTGAAGCTCAGAGAGTCGCTTCATCGCATACTGCGACTTCTGTATGATGTTCTGGCCCAGCTCGCGCATGCCCTCTGGGCCCAGCAGCGACAGGTAGACGACCGCCGAGATTCCGTAAAGCGCCGCGGCGGTGCCGACGAATTCCTTGCCCTGTTCTCTCACCGCGAACGACGTTCGCTCGTACGCCACGTCTCCGAAGCCCCACTCTCCTCCCCGTTCCGTCTTGGTGATGCCGAACAACCGTGACGGGTATTCCATGACGTACTTCTCTTCATCCCGCGTCGCGATGAAGCCGCCCAGCGCGCCGCCATAGTACATGTGGTTGCCGAGACTCTGGATGTCGCCGCACGAGATGTCGGCGCCGTACTGGCTTGGGGGCTTCAGTGCACCGAGCGAGATCGGGTCCACACCGACGATGAACATGCTGCCGTTGTCGTGCAGCGCACTCGCGACGGTGTGACCGTTCTCCTCTATCGTTCCGAAGTAGGACGGGACCTCGAGGTAGAGTCCGGCTACCGAATCGTTCAGATGATTGCGGAGCTCGTCCACGTCGAGAGCAGCCGTTCCGTGCGCGTGCTTCACCAGCACGATCTCCATCACCGGTTCACAGTACGTCCTGATCACCTTCAGCCGATCGGGTGAGATGGTGTCGGCGATGAGGATGGTCTTCCTCCCGGTGATTCGACCGGCCATGCGGATCGAGGTGCTGGCGGCCTGGCCCCAATCGTAAGTAGGCACGTTGACCACGTCCGTCTCCAGCAGCTCGCCCATCAGGCTCTGATACTCGAACAGTGCCTGGAATCTGCCGTGATCTTCATACGGCTCGCCGGCGTAGGCCGTGAGGAACTCAGCGCGTCCCGTGATCTCCTCACAGATGGCGGGCACATAGTGTCGATAGCAGCCGCCGCCAAGGAAGCTGATGTTCTCACCGCAGGTTTGGTTCTTGGAGAGGACGTTTTCCAAGTGGCGCAGCAGCTCCATCTCGGAAGTGATGCCGTCTGGGATGTTCAGCTTGCCTTTGAACCGGAGCGTTTCCGGGATGTCCTCGTAGAGATCGTCGATGTCATCGACACCGATCTCGGCGAGCATTCTGGCTTTCACATCGGGGACAGAGTTTGGGATATAGGGATGGACCCTATCGCCTCCAGGCATGTTCGACGCCTCCGCCGTTGATTTCCAAGTAGATGGCAGAGCCAATCGCCCGGCCAATATGCCGACGATGCCCC
>JBDHAS010000301.1:0-4368 GCA_039588015.1 Gemmatimonadota bacterium
GCGACGTCGTTCACGATCAACCACCGACCAGCTTCGAGCCGCCATTCGACCAGGTAGTTGCCGGTGTCGGCCGACGCTGCCATGCCCGGCAGCGCGGAATCTCCGGGCTTGAAGTCCAGCGTGTAGGTTCCGCGCTCCACGGCGACCGGGCCATAGGCGGTGACTTCCTCGGTGTTGATCGCGAACGTCCATGTGCCCAGCCCGGCGACTTGTGACCAGAATTCTCGGATCGCTTCTCTGCCTACGAGCGGCTCTGTATTAGGCCCCATCTGGCGAGCGTCGGTTGCGAATACCGCTGCGACCGAGTCCATCATCCCCGCCTCATACCAACGGACGAGGTTGGCGTTGTACGCCTCGATGATTTGACGAACGGCCACGGACTCGTCTTCGACGGCTTGAGGTCGGCAGCCGGCAAAGAGGAAGAGGCACACGAAAACAAGTCGGGCCAATCTGTGCATGCTTCACCTCCGGGCATGACATTACCCCGCCGAATCCCGCCATTGGATCCGGTCCTGTCAGCCTGATGGATGAACTGTCGAGCGAGGCGGAGCTGCTCGGTTACTCCCTGGGCTGACTGTGCACTTCAGACAGTATAGGAGCCGTTAGCCGGTTGGGCCAAGCCGGTAGGTGTGAGCGGCCGGCGGCGTCCACCGCTTTTCCAGCGGGCCACCCTTGCGGGTGTGGAACGTGCGTGGCGCCGGCCGGCCGCTCAGGATTGGAGCTCGGTTCTCGCTCTAGCGACTACGGATCTTGATGCCGCCGGAGCCGGTGTCGATCACCATGTCGGCTTGCCCGTCCCCGATCTCGAGCACTACCGAGTTTCGGCTCATCTTGCGAAGCATCGCGTTGGGTACATCAAGATCGATTCCGCCGCTACCGGTCTCCGCCTCTATGCGAACCGAAGGGTTGGCCGGGAGATTGACGGTCACTCCCCCGCTTCCTGTATCGACGACGTACCGTCCGCCGCCCATCGCGACGAGGTCGAGCGTGACGGAACCTGAGCCGGTATCAACCACAGCCTCATCGGCCCCGATGTTCGATGTGCGCACGCTTCCGCTGCCCGTGTCGATCTCGAGGCGGCCTACCCTGGCGCCCTCTACTGTCACGCGGCCGCTCCCGGTGTCGATGCGCAGCTCCTCTCCATCCACGTCGCTCGCCTCGACGCTGCCGGACCCGGTGTCCACGTCGAGGGAGCCTCGGACTGTGGCTACTTCCACCGACCCGCTCCCTGTATCCACACGCGTGTCGCCGTTGATGTTCCGGGCTGTAACGCGTCCGCTGTGGGTGTCGAGGTCGACCGCCGCGTCAACATCGCTCGCGTTGATCTCGCCGACCGCGACCTTGATGCGGCTGGCGACCCCGCGAGGCACCAGAATCTCGAGATCGGCCCAGGCCTCCAGATCCCCGCCGTTACCGATCCGGATCTTCTCGCGGTCCGAGATGTCCGAGTAGAGGTCGCTCAGGAAGGAGCTCTCCCTGACCCAGCCTTCGAGTCGGAACTCTGTACGTCCGCGGAACCCCGCAGGCGCCTCGAGGTGGGTCTCCTGGCCCAGCGGGTAGACCACGTGGAATTCGGCTTCGCCGCCGCGCTTGATCTGGTAGTCGAGCAGTCGGGCATCGCTTCCGCCGGGATCGGCGCGAACGATAATCCGCGAACCATCGTGCCCACGGACGGTGATTTCGCCGATCAGGTTTGTTACCAACAGCCGGTCGCCCTCGAACGACCATTCCTGCTGTGCCCACGCCGGCCCCGCCGCGAGGACGACGAGCGCGCCGGCGACGAGGGCGCTCAACACTCGATTCTTCATCGGTGTCCCTCCGGTGAAAGACATAGGAACCCCCTTTGGGGGTGGAGACAATCGCTGTGGGTAGATTCCCACCGGCTTAGATATGTCCACGGAAGAAAGGGTTGTAATATGCCATCGGACCGTCTAGCGCTGGATCACACCGATACTGACGGGTTGGCCCCCCCCTTGAATATCGAATACCGAATATCGAGTAGCGAATAACGAAGAACTGTTCTCGGAGATTCGACATTCGATGTCCGATATTGGTGATTCAAAGCCTGCCCTACGGCCCTGCTCACACATCACTACCACTGTGGCTGACCACTAGCGGTCCCTACGATAGGGAGGAGCGCCCGGTTTCGGGGCGCTCCTGGGGGAGTCTAGCGACGACTTAGGCGGCTTCGGCCGTGGCTGCCAAGAACGAGTTGTAGAGCCAGGCGAATATGGCCCCGCCAATCAACCCGTCGACGAAGGCGTAGAGCGTGCCCACTATGACCGACCCGAACCCGCCGACGCTGTAGCCCGGATAGACCGAGGCGGCCAGCTGCAGCAGCGCCGTCCCGTAGCTCGGCCAGATCAGGTGGCAGATGCCAACTAGGAAGATCAACGCGGCGCAAATGACACCGAAGGAAAGAGCGAGCGCTTTGACGGACAGTCTCATCGTGTCCTCCTACGCAATGCCGAGGTGACGGTTCAGGAATTCGGCGAGAACTTGGCAGAAATCGGTCGTGAGGGCCAGGCTGGGCTTGCATAACATCGAGGGCACAGCTAACAGGCTTGGACCGACGTGCAGTGCTCTGGGTAATAGGAAACCGTGATGGAACTCGATTCTTCGCGCAGCGGAGGGCAGAACGGGACGACTCGCGGCGGATCTGCACCGGCGAGGCGGAACGCCGTAGGCATTAGAGCTGCTGTCGTCGCTCTCTTCGTCGGGCTCGGAGTGGCTGCCGTGTTGGCCGGAGCCGGATCGCTCGTCTTCAGCGACTCGCTGGCAGTTCTGCTGCTGCTCGTCGAGCTCGGACTGTTGGCCGGCGTGGTTCTTTATCTCGCGGCCTCGGGGTGCCGGGTCTCGGAGGCACTCCGGTTACGTCGCGTGCCACCGGGCACCTATGTACTCGCCGTCAAGCTGGGGCTAGCTCTGCTTTTGGCCAACGCTGCCGCCACGGCGCTGTTGGGGCCACCAGTCTACGACATCGAGCTCGGCACGCTTCGCCTATGGGAACGGCTCGCGTTCGCGGTTGCCGTGGTTCTCGTAGCCCCGATTGCCGAGGAGTCGATCTTCCGCGGGTTGCTGCAGGGAGCCCTGGAATCGCGGCTGCGACCGTGGCTTGCCATTTCAGTGACGGCGGTGCCCTTCGCGCTCATGCATGGCCCGCAGCCGGCCGTCTTCTTCTTCCTCTGGAGCCTGCCGGTTGGGTGGGTCGCGTGGCGAACGCAGAGCGTGCGCCCGGTCATCGTCGTACATGCGATCAACAACCTGGTGGGTGCCGTTGGGCTCTTTTTGGCCGGCCGCATCGATCCCGATTCGCTCGAGGCTAGCGCGGGAGTACCCTGGCTCGCGATCTTTCTGCTCCTGGTCGTCGTGCTGTGGTCGGTGCGACTTTGTCAGCGTCTCGGCGAGATCGTCGCGGGCGAAACAAGAATCGGTATGGATTCGTATGGTCGGGCACGTGGCGGAGAAAACCATGGTCGCCACTAGTAACAGCGGGCAGGTGTGGACGGCGAATCCCTCAACGTCTCGAACGACGGCAGATGGAAGAGATCACTAAACGACGTCTGAAATTCTTGGCGGGGTTCGCCGTTTACTTCGGCGTGTTGTGGTTTCTCTGGAACACGCCCTTCGTCTATCCTCTGAAAATCTTCGTCGTACTGCTGCACGAGATCAGTCACGGCCTCGTGGCCGTGATGACGGGCGGAGCTATCGACCGGATTGTCATCACACCCAACGAGGGAGGGCTGTGCGAGTGCGGCGGTGGCAGCGCCTTCCTGACTCTCTCGGCAGGGTACCTGGGCAGCCTGCTCTGGGGCGCCGCGATACTGACCGCGGCCCGCGGGCGCGGTAGAATTCCCCAAATCGCTACCATGGCCATCGGCGCGATGGTGGTGGCGGTGACTCTGCTGTACGTTGGCAACTGGTTCGGTATCCTGTTCGGAGTGGCGTTCGGCGGCGGGCTCATCCTGGCCGGGCGGCACCTGCCGGTGGACGGAACCGCCTCACTTCTGACAGCGCTGGGCCTCACCAGTTCCCTCTATGCCATCCTAGACATCAAGAGCGACATCCTCGATCGGCCCGAGGTACTGTCCGACGCGCGCATGCTCGCCGAGTTGACCGGTATCCCAACCCTGATCTGGGGCATCCTCTGGATTGCTATCGCCCTCGCCTTCAGCGCCTGGTTCTTCAAACGGGCCTTTCAGAAGGCTGTCGAGCCTACGGACCGTCCAGATGGAGTGTTTCGGGCCTAGCCGTTGAAGTCGAGGCCGGGGCGACCTCGCGCCAAGTCAGAAGAAAGCGATCAAATCAGAAGAAAGCGGTCAAAGCCAGCCACACGGTCGTGGGTGCGATGCCGTATTCGGATGGCAG
>JBDHAS010000302.1:0-4340 GCA_039588015.1 Gemmatimonadota bacterium
CGCACCAAAGGCTCACGGGCACATGGGGCCCGAGTTCCAGCGACCGCCGCATCGGCTTCACACTGTCTCCGAACCGGCCCTGAAAGAACGCCACGTACGCCACCAGCAGGTGGCTGAGTGGGGCAAGCGGATCTACTCGCACCAGCTCGTCGATGATGGCTCTCGAACGCTCCGGTTGCCCCGTGGACAACATGCAGACGCTCAGCCAGAGCATCGTGTCCGGGTCCGCGGGATCTCGTGAATACGCTTCGGACAGCTCGAGCACTGCACGCCGGAAGTCCCCGCGCAGCCAACCCGCACAACCGGCTAGCAGAAAGCCGGCTGCTGAATCGGGGTCGAGCGCACGGATCTTGCTCGCCGTAGCCTCCACGTCATCGATCAGCGATTCGTCTTCGGAAGCGCCGACGTTAAGCAGTTGCATCTGGGCCAACCCTAATCCTCTCAACAGCAACACGTTGTCGCCCAGGATTTCCAGCCCCTCCTGCAACTTCGCGAGCGCTTGCTCGATCGAGACCCGGTCGAAGTTGAGGATCTCGCGCCGGGCCTTCAGATAGCACTCGTAGGCTAGCAAACTCGGGATCGGTCGCACCGCCAACACCTGTTGTTCTTCCCTTGTAAGCTCCAGGTCGAGCGCTTTCACGATAGCTCGCGATACCTGTTCTTGTAGGTCGAAGATGCGCTCGGCGGTGCCCGAATAGCGTTCGGCCCAAAAAGGTGCTTGTTCCGCTACGTTTACCAGTTGCGCCGTTATTCGCAGGTCTTCACCGGCGCGCCGCACGCTCCCCTCCAGCGCGTATTGCACCCCCAGCTCCCGGCCGAGCGTGGCAAGGTCTTTGGAGGTGCCTTTCAACTTCATGCTCGAACTGCGCGCGATCACTCGAAGCGAACGGACGTTCGCGAGGTCGGTGATCAGTTCGTCAGTGAGCCCGTCCCCGAGGTAATCGTTCTCGGGATCGGGGCTCAAGTTCTCGAAGGGTAGAACCAGCAAAGACGGGCGCCCGGCATTCGGCGTCTCGCGTTCCAGGAGCTGCAAACCCATCCGTATGAGCAACGCAGAAAACCTTGGCTCCGCCCTAAGCCCGTCGAGGCTGGGCTCCACCGCTAGCCAGACGATCCAACCGCCGCGCTCCCGATACGCATCCTCCAGCAGATCCAGAGCCCGCTCGGTCTCGCCCAGTTTGGCGTAGCCCGCGGCCAGCATGACGAGCCACACATTCTGCTCGGGTCGCACAGCCTCGATCTCCCTAAGGATCTGTCGCGCCAGGTCACGATTATCCGCCGCAGCGTGCCCGTAACCGAGCATGACGCGGTACGCATGATGCCCGGACGACAGTTCGTCGGCCCGACGAAAACCTTCCAGAGCGCGCTGGCCATCTCCGGACTCGACGTGGGCCATGGCCTGCAGCGCGTGCCCCATCGGAAGATTCGGGTCGAGGTCGATGACGCGTTGGAGCTGCGCGATAGCCTCGGACCACCTGCGCGCTCGATACAGATACAGGCCATAGTTCGCGTTGATGAAGACAGACGCAGGGTCCAGTTCGCACGACCGCTGGCCAAGCTTCAACGCCTCTTCGTGGCGACCGAGCATCGTGAGCAGGTTTGCCCGGTAATCGAACGCGGACGCACAGTTCGGGTTGAGGGCGGTTGCCCGCTCCAACCGCTCGAGAGCCCGGTCGAAAGCGAATTCGAACCACCACTCAACCATGGCGAGTCTGGCATGAGCCTCGGCCGATTCAGGATCCAACTCCACTGCCTGCAGGGCGGCATCTCGGGCTTTCGGATAAGCGTCCAGCGGACGCACGCTCCAGTACCCAATTCCCAGATGCGACCACGCCTCGGACAAAGCTGCGTGCGCTTCCGCGAAGTCAGGATCCCGCTCGATCGCCGCTTCGAAGCGGCGAATGCTCTGTTTGAAGTCGTCCTCGGTCCACCGTGCCCAGTGGTGCCGGCCCAGCAGGTATTCGCGATACGCCTCCATGTCGCCCGTGGGGCGGCGCTCGAAGCGTCGGCGTTCAGCTGGAGTGAGCTTCCTCTTCAACGATCCGGCAATTCGCTCCGCCACCTCGCTCTGGACTTCGAACACGTCTGTCATGTCGCGGTCAAAGGTATGCGCCCACAAGTGCGCATCGCTCGATGCATCGATGAGCTGAGCGACGATTCGAAGCCTGTCCCCGGCCCGGCGCACACTGCCCTCGACGACATGGGTCGCGCCCAACGCCGCAGCGATCTCTTTCACGCTCTGCGTCGAGTTCTTGTATCGCATGGCGGATGTGCGGGAGATGACCTGCAGACTGCCGATCTGCGAGAGCTGCGCGATGATGTCCTCGGTCATGCCGTCGCTGAAGTACTCGTCCTCTGCGCTGGAGCTCATGTTCGTGAGGGGAAGAACGACGATCATCGGCTTGTCGCTGGATGCAGGCGCTTCGCGTGACGGCGCCACTGGCTGCGGCGTTTCCTCGCCCAGTTCCATCTCGCGAATCAACTCGCGGAACCGAGGCTCAGCCCGAATCCCATCGAAGTGCGTCCCCACCTTGGCATACATCATCATGGCTTCTCGGCCGCGGTAGGCGCGGTCGAGGTGCTGGAGCGCCCGCTCGCGATCGCCCAGCGCCGCGTATACCGGGATCACATGGCCGTTGGCGTTGTGCCGATCCGACTCGGGAAGCGCCCAGATGTCGTCGAGGATGCGGCGGGCCTCCTCCGCACGCCCGCCACGCGTGTACGCATACGCCAGCGCAGCCATCGCAATGTGGCTGCTCCGGTTCGTCGCGTCGATTGCCTTTCTGGCAAGGTCGATCGCTTCATCGATCCTTCCCGCGTCCGTCGCCACCCAGGGAATCGTGAGCAGCGCGGGAGCGAATGTGGGTTCCAGCGACAGCACTTGACGCAGCGTCTCGAGCGCGCCGTGGTGGTCGCGCGCGTGCCAAAGCAGCCAACCACGTGTTCGTTTTACCTCGAGCGACAGCGGGTCCAGTTCTTCCGCGATATCGATCTGCGCCATAGCCTGGGCGTGCCGCCCCGTACAGGTCAGATGCGTGGCGTACCCCTCACGCGCCAGTGCGTAACTGGGATTGAGCGCCAGCGCCCGCTCGAAGCTTCGTTCGGCCGCATCCCAGTCCCATTCGAACCAGCACTGGACGTGTGCAAGCGACGAGTGCGCCTCCGCCAGCGTGGCATCGAGCTCGAGGGCGTGCAGCGCGGCCACCTTCGCGGCATCGTAGTTCTCTTCCGCAGAGCGGACGCCGAGCCCGATCCCCCGCCAGATACACGCGTCTGCGATCCCTACGTACGGGTGGGGAAACCCCGGATCCAGTTCGGTGGCGCGCCGGAATAGCTCGAGGCTTCGCTCGAGCCCCTCCACACTCATCTCGGCCCACGCCGAGCGACCCCGTAGCCACAGCCCGTACGCATCCATGTTGGCGGTCGGCGCCTTCTCGAGTCTGGCCCGGTCCGCCCGAGAGAGCGTGGTCCGGAGTGCGGCGGCGATGTTTGTCGCGATGTCAGTCTGGATCTCGAAGATGTCCGTGAGACGGCGGTCGTACGTGTCGGTCCACAGGTGGTTCTCCGAGGGCGCATCGATCAGCGTCGCAACGATGCGCAAGCGGTCGCCTGCACGCCGGACACTGCCCTCGACGACCGCGCCGACACCCAGATCCTCGGCAACGCGGCGCAGGGTGACGTCGCGGCGATCCTTGAACTGCATGACGGAGGTGCGCGCGATGACCTTGAGCCCGGGGATCCGGCAGAGATGCGTGATGATGTCCTCGGTGATGCCGTCGGCGAAATACGCGTTCTCCGGCTCGGGACTGAGATTCTCGAACGGGAGCACGGCTACGCGGGCGCGCTCGCCCGCTAATAGCGTCGATAGCGGCTCCTCCTGATTCGCGACACCGCGCCGCGCACCCTCAGCCAGGGGCCGCTCAGCGGCGGTCGCGACGGGGAAGTCGGCTCGCGGTGCAGGCCCGGCAACGTCGCTCGCCGCCAGCGCAGTCGCGAACTCGCCGACCGACGAGAAGCGATCGCCCGGCACTTTGGCCAGCGCCTTCGTCACGGCCTCTTCGACCGACGCGGGCACGTCGCGTCGTACCGTTCGAATCGGGGGCACCGGATCGGTCACGTGCCGCGCCATCACGGCCAGCGCGGTGCGACCGGTGAACGGCGGGTCGCCGACCAACATCTCGTACACGACACACCCGAGGGCGTAAACGTCACTGCGCGCGTCGAGGATGCGGTCGCCCGTCACCTGTTCCGGACTCATGTACTGCGGCGTGCCAATCGAGATCCCGGTTTCGGTCAGCCGCTCTCCACCGACCTGACTGACCGCAAGCGCGATCCCGAAA
>JBDHAS010000303.1:0-6606 GCA_039588015.1 Gemmatimonadota bacterium
AACCGAGCCGAGGACATTGATGCCCAGCTCGCGTGCCACCTGCGCGGGCTCGTGCAGTAGAGGGTCGAGCCGGTCGAGCACCACGGCGCCTGCCGCACCGATGGCCAGACACCCCACGAAAGCCAGCAAGATCAAGTTGATCTTGCGGGTGCGGCTGATCGGCCAGCTAGGAACGACAGCCGGTTCGATGATACTGAGATCGGAAGAGCTGCTGTCTGCGGCCGCCACGGCTTCGACGTAGCGACGCTGAAGCGTCGCCGAGAAGTCCTCGAGGACCTGCACCTGCCGCTCGAGTCGCGCTTCCTCTATGACGAGCCGCGGCGTCGCCTTGAGCTCGGCAGGGGCCGCGGTCAGTTCCTCGAACATCTCGCTTTCCCGCGTCTTCAACATCCTGAACAGCACCCACGTCAAGCGCGGGACCTCGGGCTACGCGCGGGTGTTCGTCCGTGTAGTGGTTCCGCAGGACGCGAAGCTCGGCTCGTTTGGCGTACATGTCCTCCAGCGCCGCCGTCAGCTCGCTCGAGCCGCGAGCCGATGCGATCACCTGAACGGGCTCCACCACGAGACTCGAATCCCGCGAGGCCTCCAGCAGCGCTTCCAGCGTCTCGCGGTCCCGCGTAACCTGCTCGAGCTCGACGCGCCTGTCGAAGAAGCTCGCTACCGCCGTATCCCGGGCAGCCTCCAACCTCAGGGTTCGCCGGGCGGCCCGCTCCCTCGGCGAGGCCTGAATGACACGGCGCGACTCTACCAGCGCCGCCTCTGTAAGCGTGAGGCTTTCCGTCGCGTAGGCGCGCCGCTGTGCGAGATCCTCAGCCAGCTCCCGGCGGTTCTCGATCTTGAGTTCGAGCGCGAGGTCTATGAAGCGTCCAGCCGCCGCGTTGAGAACCGTGGAGGCCCTCTCGGGGTTCTCGTCTGCCAACGTCAAACGCACGAAGCTCTGCTCGGCATCGACATCGGCTTCGAAGCGGCTGGCCAAATCCTCGACGCTGCCCCTGGGGCCCGTCACAGCAGAGTCGCCCAGTATTCCCTGGATGATCCCGTAGCTGACCAGGCCAGAGGTCCAGGCTTCGGGCTCGAGAAGCGCAGAGGAACGGATAGGTCCGCTGACGATTGCCGCCTCTGCCGCGGTATCGACTGCCAGCGCCGTCCGCGCCTGGTATTCGGTCGGGATCATGCTGCTGGCCATGATGCCCGCGAACGTGCCGATCGCGGTCAGGGCGCCGACCAGGTACCTGTAACGAACCACGGCCGCCGAGTAGCGCGGCCAGTCCAGTCCGCCCCCCGAAGACGGAGGCGCCAGTCCGGGGATGTCTCCATCTAGCGAACGCGGGGACGCGGCGCGTGCCCGGCTCGAGTAGGGTGAACGAGATGATCGGGGTTTGTACTGCATCAGCTGTGAAGGTTCCTTCTCGTCGGCCTTGACTGCTCCGACTCACACTGGCCAGGGCGGGGCCACGGCGACCGATCGGCGGCTATACCGATCGAGCCCGGCTCTAGAGAGTATAGCAATCATCGTGCGAGCTTGGCAGCGTTGGACGATGAGGGCAAGAATGGATCAGTGGGGCCGCCGGAAAGCGTGACAACCGCCACCGGCCGTCGGCCGATCGTTGGAGACGGCTGCGGGAGGTCCGTCAGCGGAAGATTCTATTCACCGCGTAAATCAGGCCCGCAACCACTATTATGGTGCGCGCGATTTCGCCAGGAGCAAAGATCGAACGCCTCGGTACGACGACCACATCGCCCGATTGAAGCTGCAATTCCGCGACCGTGGCGCCTCGGCCGATGGCCCGCTGCAACTCGTCGCCTCCGAAGACCCGAGTCCCGCGGCGCTGGACACTTACATTTGACAACCTCGCGGTCCCTACGGGTCCACCGGCCGCCATGATGGCCTCGCTGAGCGGGAGTTCCGGCTCCATCAGGTGGAAACCGGGCTGCCCGACCTCGCCAGTGACTGAGACGCGCACGTAGGTCTGGACGCGAACCACGGGCTCACGGATGAACTGGCCGATCTGCTCCGTCACATGGCCGGTCAGCTCCGAGCGGAGTACGCCCGCCAGGTTGACTTCTCCAATCGCCGGCAACAGGATGGTGCGCTCGGGACTCACAACAAAGGTGTCGCTTAGGGTCGTCTCACCTTCGACGTACAGAACTACCCGGTCACCGACCCTCAAATCTCCCTCCGCGAGGCGCGCGCGCGCCACTCGTGACTGCTCTCGCGCGCTTTCTCTCAGCTCGGGGCTGTAGGCCCCAGAGCGTGCCGCAGCTTCCAGAGTGGAAACCACCGCCTCCAGGCTTGACCGGGTCGCGTCCACAAGATTCACGTCCAAAGGGCGGTCCTGAGCGGACGCGACGTGACCGCCCCCAATCACGAATGCAGCGATCAGTATCGAAGTTCGTGCTGTCATAGTTCCTAGACTCCGGGCATCGAGGCGCTACCCTGACTTGAACGATTAGGCGAGCCGCGCTTCTTCCGCTCCAGTACCGTGCCGGCCTCGCCGAGAAGGCCGAACCTCTGAAGCCTCTGTGACAACAGGTCGTCCTGGTCCTCAGCCGTGAGCGGGGCACCACATCGCGCACAAGTCCGCACGTCGTCCAGCGCCCGTTCCAGTCTTCCTATCTCGGAAGAATCGGGCTGCTGATAGCTCTCCAGCCCTCGGCATTCTCTGCACCACCACATATCACCGACCCTACTGGGAGAGAACGATCTCCTCAATCTGTGCGGCGTCGAGCACTGGGCCTCAATGGTGGTTCTCGGCCCTGTGCCGCTTGCACCGCTGAGCCAAACACTGCGAATGGTATTCGCAGGAAAGGAATACAAGATCCAGGCCGCGCGCCCAAATCAAACTCGATCTGACTGGCGAACGACTGGCAAAGCAGTTCCTTCCGATAACACCAAGGAATTGGGAAGGGAAGCGAATCAACCCGTGCGTCGGCCGCGACATCCGGCAAACAAATGTTGCCAGCCCCCCCTTAATTGTGTTGCCCTAACGAAGCACATGTCGCCCGAGTACAGCAGGCTCGGGCCAGGAGGCACTCTAGGGTACCGCGAAACGTAGGTGTAGGCGGCTGCTGAAAGACGGGAATTGCGCATGAGACTTGCCCAGTAAGCTCTAGTGTTGTCTCGGAGCGTGCTTAGTCCCCGACCGCCGCGCGCCAAGGAACTACGGACAAGGACTAGCATATGGCAGAGTCAGCGCCGTCCCGCCCGCCGCTGGCCCTCATAGCCAATGACCAGGAATGGTCGATTCGCTCTCTGGAGAGCATACTGGCGCCGCACGGGTATGCCATACTGAGGGCCTATACGGGACGGCAGACGCTGGACCTAGCCTCCGAGACAACGCCCGACCTGATCGTCATCCACGCCCAATTCCCCGACATGACGGGCATCGAGGTGTGCCGGACCTTACGAGAAGACCCACACCTCAGCCTCGGCGTGCCGATACTGATCACCACGGCCGGGCCACGGACGCGTCAGCAGCGCCTAGAAGCCCTCCATGAAGGAGCATGGGACTTTCTCAGCCTACCTGTGGATGCCGAGGAACTGGTTCTACGACTCAAGGCATCCGTCGCACTCAAGTTCGAGGTCGACCGCACACGGGAGCAGGGATTGGTCGACAACTTGACTGGCCTCTACAACTTGCGCGGACTGATGCGGCGGGCGAGAGAGCTGGGTTCTGACGCCTACCGCCACGGGCGCGCGCTGGCCTGCGTCGCATTCGCGCCCGACCTGAGCAACGGCGAGGACCTTTCCCTGACCGAGGATCAGCGCCTCTGGGCCGCGGTCGATTTGATGGCTCGCGTGTTCAAGGACACGGGTCGGGTTTCCGATGCCATCGGGCGCATCCGCTTTGGTGAGTTTGCCGTCATCGCTCCGGGCACCGATGAGCCCGGCGCGTTGAAGATGGCCCGGCGCCTGACGGCGGCTATCGAGGCCGCCGAGCGGCGCAACGACGTGGCCGGTTTGACCCTTCTGGCGGGCTACGATGCCGTGGCGGACGTTCGCGAGTCTGGGACGCAGCCCGCCGTTCTGATGGCCGGCGCGACGACGGCCTTACGGCAATCTCAGGCAGAGCCGAGCGGGCCTGCCATACGACGCTACGCAGCGGAAGGTGCGGAGCAACTCAACTCAGAATAGTGAAGAGCTCGCCTCGAAAAGACTTTCTCTCGACACACCAAATCCGTCAATCACCGCTCAGGCTCGCCGACTCCTCCTCATCCTTCGATTCATAGCCGGGCAAGTAAGAGGAATAGTACGGCGAGCCGTAGTATCCGTAGACTCCTCGAGCCGGCACATCGTTGAGGATCGCGCCCAGCACGCGGACTGGCATTCGAAAGAGGAATTCGAGCTTCGCCTCCGTAAGCTCACGGTTTGTGGACCCTGTGCGGACGACAACCACGAGGTTCCCGGCCAATGCTGCCAGCGCCAGAGCGTCGGCGCCGACTCCGATCGGCGGCGTGTCTATGATCAGGACGTCGAAGCTCGAGCGCAGGTCCGCCACCAAGCTCACCATTGCGGACGACTGGAGCAGCTCGGGTGCACCCTGCCGCCGAGTGCCGCTGGCGATCCGGTAGAGGGCCTTATGCTGCGTCGATTTGACGACTTGCTCGAGTGACGCAACGCCGCCCAGATAATCTGTCAGCCCGGGTCTACGCGTCCCACCCAGCAACCGGTGAACGCGTCCTCGCCGCACATCCGCATCGATCACGAGCGTCCGCAGACCCAAGTGAGAGAATGCCAAGCCCAGGTTGGAGGCCACGAAGGATTTTCCTTCCGAGCCCGTGGGGCTGGTCACGGCCAGCACTATTGGACCGGCCGTACCGTGAGCATGCGTCACGTTCAACCGAATCAGACGGAACGACTCAACGACTGCGTCCGCGTTGCGGAGCGTTTCCGCGGGCCGGCCGGTGTTGACGTGCGGGACCGTGCCGAGAATCCTCAGGCCCAGACGACCCAGTTCATCCGGCGACTTCACCCGCGGATCCATGTTGTAGAGCAAGATTGCCAACCCCACGCCCAAAGCCAGGCTGGCTAACGAAGCGACCATCATGAGACGCTTTCGGTCCTTGGCGTTGGTCGGCGTCGGGCTCGGTACCGCGCGACTGAAAACCTGCACATCGGGCATGTTGCTCGCTTCGGCCAGGAGGGCCTCGTCGTGCCGGGCTTGCAGCTCACTGTAGGCTGCCTCCGCACTTTGCACGCGCTGTTCGAGAGCGTCTTCCTGGATGGCACGGATCGGAATCTCGCCCAGTTCGCCGGCCGCCGTGGCGATTTGTCGTTCGAGTCTCCGGTCTTCAGCCGCGAGTTGATCGATCAGAAGTCGCGCCAGTTCGATCGCTCGCTGCTCTGAGTTCCCTAACGCCTCTCGCGCCTGCCGGATGAGAACGTGATCCTCGAGGTACCTGTTACGGAGAGCTTGCAGTCCAGCGCGCTTCTGCGTGAGGTCGCTCAAAGCTGCAACCAGCTCGGCCGAGTGCCGCGAGGCTACGCCTTCCACCGCGACGATCGCCAATCCCGAATCAGCGGCCTGGGCCAGGGCGCGCTCAATCACGTCGCGATCCGCCTGCACGTCTCCCTGCTCGCGCTTCAAATTCCTGTAGATAGACCAGGCCGGATCGCTAGTCTCGGCCAATCCCGGGTTGATCGGGTAGCCGGGTTCCGTCGGGAGCGTGGCCGTCCGCACCCGGAACCTCTCCAGTTCCGCCCTCGCGTTCTGCAGGTCTTCTTCCGCCTTGCTACGCTGTGTGGCCAAGATCGCTTCCGTGGCGGCAAGCTTGTCTCGTCTCAGTTCGCTTGCCACTTCGACGAAGCGATCCGCCACCGCATTCAGCACCGCGGCCGTACGCTGAGCGTTTCCGCCTCGGTACGTCAGAAACATGAAGTTGGTGGCCCGATCCACCTCCCCTCGTATTCGCCCCGCAAGACCGTCAGAGATTCCTGCTACGTTGCCCAGCGCGAATTCTAACGCCATGCCCGGCTCGAATTGCTCGGCGCTCGGCGCCCATAGAAAGCCAAGTTCTTGACCTACCGAGTCACCCAGTGCGCCATCCTGAAGCAGCCGACCATCATCGGCAGTCAGCGTGAAGGACTGGCCGTCGGCAGAGACGGAAAACCGGTACCTTCCGGGGTTATACTCAGGTGTCACGCTGAGGCCTGCGACGCGTGGCCTTGTCGCGGAGTCCGCCCGAACGTAGAGCCGCAATCCTACGACGACGCTGTCGAGAACCGGTCGGCTCTTCAACAGATCCAACCAGGACCCGTAGGATTGAAACAGCTCTGTCGGCTGAATCGGCCCCTGGCCAGCCCGCCCGCCGCTTCTAGACTCGATGAGTATGGACGCGTGCGCCTCGTACTGCGGCTTCAGAAAGCGCGTGGCGACAATCCCGGCCCCGGTCCCGAGCACAGTGACAAGGAGGATCAGCCACTTGAAATGCCAGAGGACTGCCAAATACCTCCGGTAGTCAATAGGCTGGCCCCCCGAGTAGGGATCCTCAGGCGGCTGCTGCCATATGTCGGGTGGCGTTGCCGATGGTCGCTCCGCAGGGAGGGACGATTCCGGCCCGGGCGGAGGAGTGTGCGACATGTCAGCGCGATCCTCTACGACACAG
>JBDHAS010000304.1:0-4766 GCA_039588015.1 Gemmatimonadota bacterium
GCGGATGATCAACGAGGCGAGGGCCGAATACAACAGCGTCATTCCTCGCGCTCGCGGCGAGGCGCAGCAGACGATCACGCAGGCCGACGGGTACGCCACGGATCGTGTGAACCGTGCGAGGGGTGACGCCGAGCTGTTCAAGTCGCTGCTGGCTGCGTATCAACGTGCGCCCGAGGTCACTCGTAGGCGCATCTATCTCGAGACAATGCAGGCCGTCTATCCCAACGTGCAGCAGAAGATCGTACTGGACCAGACTCTGAGCGGGATCCTGCCGCTGCTGCAGCTGACCGAGGGGAGGACGCCATGAAGCGCGCACTCATCGTGGTCATCGGCATCGTCGCGCTGCTCGGGGTGTTGGGCGCCAGCGGGGCGTTCTACATCGTCGATGAAACCCAGCAGGTGCTGATCTTGCAGTTCGGACAGCCGAAAGGCGAACCGGACACCACGGCGGGACTCAAGATCAAGCTCCCGTTCATTCAGAGAGCCAATTACTTCGACAACCGCTTCCTGGAATGGGACGGCGACCCGAATGAGGTGCCGACGCGAGACAAGCGGTTCATCCACGTGGACAGCTATGCCCGTTGGCGGATCACCGATCCGCTCAAGTACTTCCAGCGATTGCAGACGGAACAGGGTGCGCAGTCGCGGCTCGACGACATCCTCGATGGCGAGACGCGCAACGTGATTGCCAACCACGACCTGATCGAGGTGGTGCGGAGCAGCAACCGTGAATTCGCCGTCTCTTCCGAAGAGATCGCCGGCGGGTCCGCGCCCGACAGCAACGAAACCATCGAGTTTGGAAGAGAGAATCTGGCCCAGGAAGTGTTACAGAAAGCTCAGGCGCGTACTGAGGATCTGGGAATCGAGATTCTCGACTTCCGCTTCAAGCGGCTCAACTACGTCGAAGAGGTGCGCGTCGAAGTCTATTCCCGGATGATCTCCGAGCGGCAGCGGATCGCCCAACAGTTTCGCTCGGAGGGTGCCGGCGAGGCGGCCCAGATCAACGGCGAAAAGGAGCGGGACCTCCAGCAGATCACGTCGGAGGCCTATCGCGTGGCTCAGGAGGTCAAGGGCCAGGCCGACGCCGAGGCGGCTGACATCTATGCCGCCGCATACAACCGTGATGCAGAGTTCTACCGGTTCATCAAGACGATGGATGTCTTGAGACAGACCCTAGACTCGAGTACCGTGCTCGTCTTGAGCACTGACAGCGAGTTCCTGCGTTACCTCGGCCAGTCGAGGTAACTCTATCCAAGCCGTACTGGGTTCCCCAGACAGAGGGTCCGCCTGCGACCCGCCGTCTGGGGAGCCGGAGAACCGAGCGATTCACGCCATTTTCGCACCGAGCACCCTGGCGGCGCGCGCGTACTGCTCCGGTTTTACCCACAGGATCATCCCGTAACGCCCCTTGCCCGCGCCTAGCGCGTCGGCCGCGGTGATGTTGATGTTGGCGTCGGACAGTTTGGCGATATGCCGGTGAACCGCACCCAGACGTTCCTGGCCCGTGATCAGGAAACCCTTTTTGACCTTGCTCAGGCGCCAGCCGTTCTTGCGCGCCACCTTCTTGAACGCGGACATGTTTTCCGGAAAGAAATCCATCTGAGCCTTGCGCCCGGCGATCGGAAACGCGGAGTACGCCAGGAGGTTGACGCCGGCTTCCCGCAGCGCGCGAAGGGCCTCTTCACCCCGCCCGGCATAGTTGGGGACTTTCGTGTAGCAGTAGTTGACCTTCCGTACCCGGTCCGCCATCGGTCACCTCCTGTGCAATGCACGTTGTCCGTTCGATCCGCCATAAAGTCGCAGTCCGGCTTTCAAGATGACGTTGACGAGACACGGAGGCTAGTCGAAACGCTCTGTCGCGCGACTCCGGTCCACTCCCCCAGGCCATCCCAGAGGCAGAGTCTTCAAGGCCAAACGAGTACCCCAACTGCCGAGAAGTAGAGGAAACTCGATGAATCTAAACGTACAGCTGATCGGCGTAATGGGTTGACTCCGTGGAACTTATCCTAGCTCACCGATATTCACCGAGCCTCGGTTTCGTTAACTCTTAATCAGTAGGTTCGGGGTTCGAGTCCCTGGCGGGGTATTAAGGCAAACAGTTGTGGTGCAACAAGTTCTCAAACAGAAAGGCCGCTCCTCGGCGCGGCCTTTTCGTCGAAGGTACCCCAAAAGGGCCCCAAACTCAGCGAACCTCGCGCGATCGCAACATGCTCTTCACCAACACTAATTGTCTGTAATTACCTCCTTATATCTTGTTCCGTTCTTCAGTAATCAAGACGCTTCAATTGCCGGTGACTTTTTCATAGATGATCGTACTATCAGCGCGATTCCTCTCAATGAGTACCATGCTGCCAGCATCTCCAGGCCGGTAGTGCACGACGACGTTGACCTGATGCAGCTCACATTCCATCTGGATCTCGATAACCTCCTCTCCACTTCGCCGTTCATACATGACTTGTCCGAGCCTGGTGAGGACACCTACGGTGACAGCACGGCATAGTACAGGCGGATGCGGCGAGACACGGCGCCCACCAATCCTGAGGTCATTGAGGAAGTCAGCGACCGTCATTACTACAACCCGGACGTTCGGTGGCACATCAGACGAGGCGAATGCCTTCAAGAGACGCTCGGCCTCCCACTTGCGCAGGACGACAGAGACAACTCCATCGACGCTGGATTGCAGGGGGTCGTGAATGTTCTCAAGGGCATTTGACTTGCCAGTCTCGATCTCAATGCCAGTAGTGGGTCCATTCTTCCGCGCTAGGAGATCACTACTCGACCATTCTCCAGCGCGGCCTCGTTACACAACTGCCATCGGACGGCAATTTCTTGCTTCACGCCAACTGCTTCTCGAACCAGCATCTTGCAGATGCGGAGAATTGGGACCGTGGGAGCCCACAGCCGCTTCCTCCTCGTTCAAGGGCCGGTTAAGTTTCGCGTCAAAGAGCGGTGCGACGTAAGGAACCGCAAGTGAGCCGTATGCGGCAAGGTGTCCGACACCGCGGCCGTGGTGTTCAATTCTGGCTGTACCGCGACGACTGCCTCATGACGAAGTCAAACAGCCAATCACAAACAACGCGAAGATCGCTCAGAGACTTTGTAGAGCTGTCGCGACAGATAATGCGCCTGGCCTACCTCGCTTCTCCCCGAGTCGAGTTCCTCCGGAGATTGGCGGAGTTGTTGTTGCAGTTCTCGGGTTGTGATGCGCTCGAACTCCGTCTCTGGGGTCACATTGCGTATCGGTTGAGAGCAGTTCGCCAACCGCAGCAACAATTCATCTTCGAACCCTCAAGCCCTGACGCACTGGAGAACCGCGCGCCTGCATCCGAGGACACCGGTCTGGCCGGCTTCCACCGACTTGCACAGGATGAGCTACGTGGTACGGTGGACCTCTCTGCGCCGTGCTTTACCCCGCATGGGAGTTTCTGGACGAGTGACGTCCATGACACGATGACTCGGTACGCAGCCGGCAAGGGTGCTCGCTTGGAGGCGAACTCGGACATTAGGTCATTCTCGCTGATTCCTTTTGCCGTGGATGAAAGGAACATCGGACTCTTGCGATTGGAATCCGCCCAGCAAGGCGCATTCACCAGCGACCTGATCGAGTCCTACGAGGCTGTGGTGGAGACGATCGGGCTATCCATTGCCGAGCGGCGGGCGCAGGCAGCACTCCGCGAGAGAGTCAAGGAACTGAGCTGCCTGTACAGTATCGCCCGCGTTGCGGAGGGCGACCTTCGCGTCGGAGAGGCCCTTGATCGGATTGCCGCGCTTCTTCCGCCTGCGTGGCAGTTCCCGGAAATAGCAGTCGCCCGAATCGTCCTCGATGGGACAGCACACGAGACTGCGGATGTCGAGGCGACTCGGTCACAACAGGTCGCAAAGATTGTCGTGAACGGCGAGTATCGCGGCGAGGTCGCGGTAGGGTATGTCGATGAGGTGCGGCACGCTATCAACGGGCCGTTTCTGAAGGAAGAAGAGAGTCTGATTGAGGCCGTTGCGAGGGACGTTGGAGACTTCGTCGAAAAGCGCGAAACCGCGAAGGAACGCTCCAGGATGGAGGCGCAACTGCGTCACGCCGACCGGCTGGCCACTATCGGTCAGCTCGCGGCTGGCGTAGCGCACGAGATCAATGAGCCCTTGGGGGGCATTCTGGGGTTTGCGCAGCTGGCGCTCAAGGGTGGCAACGTCACGGAGAGCACAGCGGCCGACCTGAACAAGATCATTGCGTCCAGCCTTCATGCTCGGGAGATCGTGAACCAGTTGAAGCTCTTCGCCAGACAAGCGCCCATCCAAAAGAGCCGGACATCCGTATTCGATTCGGCATCGTGGGCAAGGCCTTGGCGTTGGTGGAGGGCCGGTGTGCCAGCGAGGGGATCGAAGTCGTCCGACGTTCCGAAGGGGATCTGCACGACGTGAACGCAGACCCAGCTCAGCTTGAGCAAGTGTTCGTTAATCTAGTGGTGAACGCCATACAGGTCATGCCCGGCGGTGGCACGCTGACGGTCGCGACGGGCTGCGATGAAAGTTCGGCGATAATCGAAGTGCAGGATTCCGGAACCGGAATGACCGATGAGGTCATGAGGCAGGTCTTCGACCCGTTCTTCACGACCAAGGATGTGGGAGAAGGGACTGGCCTCGGTCTGAGCGTGGCACATGGAATCATCACTGCGCACGGGGGCACGATCGACGTAGAGAGTGAGGCGGGCACCGGCACCAAATTCACCGTTCGACTACCCTTGGCCGCCATGCCTGAAACCGAGGGTCGG
>JBDHAS010000305.1:0-4309 GCA_039588015.1 Gemmatimonadota bacterium
GCGACTCGACCTTGATGCGAAGGTCTCGGCGTACCTGGGCGACGAGCCGTGGTTCGAGCGCCTGCCGAATTCCGCCGACATCACCGTGCGGCAGCTCATGAACCACACCAGCGGAATCATCCGCTACGAGTTCGACGACCGCTTCATCGCCGACCTGCTGGCCCAGCCGGACAAAGTCTGGGAGCCGGTGGAGCAGCTGGCCTACCTGTTCGACATGGAGGCGCCGTTCGCGGCAGGCGACGGTTGGGATTACTCCGACACCAACTACATCGTCCTCGGGCTGATCATCGAGCGGCTTACCGGCGCCGACTACTACGACGAGCTGCGGCGCCGGATTCTCGTGCCGCTCGAGCTGCAGAACACGGTGCCCAGCGATTCGCGACGCGTCCCGGGCCTCGTGCAGGGGTACGCCGGCGCAGAGAACATGTTCGGGCTGCCGGATGCCGTGATCGAAAACGGCGAGTTCGCCGTGAACCCGGGTTTCGAGTGGACGGGCGGCGGCATCGCCTCGACATCCGAGGACCTGGCTCGCTGGGCAAAGGAGCTTTACGAAGGTCGAGTCTTCGATCCCTCGCTGCTCCCGACCATGCTGGACGGCGTCGCGGCGCGGTTGGGACGCGATACTCAGTACGGCCTCGGTGTGATCATCCGCCAGACGCCGCTCGGTGCCAGCTGGGGTCACAGCGGGTTCTTCCCGGGCTACCTGACGGAGATGGCGTACTTCCCCGACCACGGGATAGCGGTCGCCGTACAGTACAACTCGAGTGACATCCCAAACATTCGGATGTCTCCCGGGGCGGTGCTGATGGAACTTGCCCGGCTCGTCGTCGAAGCTGAGGTCGAGGAGGATGCTCCCCAGGACGCTGGCTGGCGCACGATAGAGTTCGAGACGGCCGAAGTCACTGCCCCAGATGTCGCGGTAACGCCCGACGGCAAGTGGCTAATCTTCACAATGCTCGGCCACCTCTACCGCGTTCCCGTCCATGGTGGTGAAGCCGAGCAACTGACCTTTGGCCCGAATTACGATTCGGGACCGGCGGTCTCACCCGACGGCCGGCGAGTGGCGTTCGTGTCCGATCGCGATGGGAGCGAGGGGAACATCTTCGTCCTAGATCTGACCAGCCAGCGCATCAGCCAGGTCACCCACGAGGCGTGGGCTGCGAAGCCGCGCTGGAGCCCCGACGGACAGAAGCTCGTATACCTGTCCTACGACATGGAGGCCGAGCAGCAGTTCCCCCTCTCCACCGCGGTGAGCGTGATTCGCGTGATACCGGCAGCGGGCGGAGAGTCGACGTTCCTGACTGGGGAAGCGGCTGTCCTGCAGACCGTCTTTTTCCTCTCGGACGGCCGAGTGGGTTATGTCCGCCAACGGGGGGCGACGAAGGCCCAGATCGAGGCGCTGTCGCTGGCCGGCGGCCACGACGCCATTGACTCCGTGGCCGTGCTCGAGGGCCTCGTGTGGGAGGTCATTCCTGATTCCTACGATTTAGCGTTCTTCTACCACCGGAACATCCTCCGGCGGGGCGAGGAAGTGAACACCGAGGAGTGGGTCGTGCGTCCGGTGACGGGACGCGATGAACGACGCCTCGCCACTATGAGCCATACGGGTCGGCATCCCCGCGCTGGCGTCGCAGCCGATGGTAGAGCGCTTTTTCTTGGCGACCAGGGCAAGCTGTGGCGGGTCGATGTCCGGACCGCAGCTCGCGACTCGATCCCCTTTCGTGCCACCGTTAGGGCGCAGGTCCGCGAGCCGACCCCCCCTCCGCGCCGTTCGCTCGGGGAAACCAAGCAACGACCGGTCTCGATCGCGACTCCCAGACTGTCACCCGACGGGCAGCGCCTGGTATTCCGTGCAGCCGGATACCTGTGGGAGCAGCCGCTGACTGGCGGGCTTGCGAGCCGCGTGACGGATGGAAGCGCGGTAGAGAGGGAGCCCGCTTTCTCTCCCGATGGGCGACTGCTCGCCTTCGTGCGAAGCGAGTTCGGCCGCCACGATTTGGTGGTACACGACTTCGCGTCCGGCGACACACGGGTGATCGATTCGGGAGTTGCCTATGGCCCGCCTGACTGGAGCCCTGATGGCCGTCGGGTCGTCTTCTCGGACGGCCAGCGAATCGTTGGCCTGGAGCTGGAGAGCGGTGCAAAGCAGACTCTGACCGCCGCGTCGGGCTGGCTTCCGCGCCCGCACTTCTCCGGTGATGGACGTTCCCTGTTCTTCTCTGCAAACGACCGCGGCACCAGCGCGCTTTTCGAACTGGCGCTGTCTCCGGATCACGAGGGTGTATCAGATGACCGACCCAGGCCGCTTACCGAGCTGGACCGTCATCTGAGTGGCGGGCTCGTCTCGCCCGACGGGCGCTGGCTGGCGTTTCGCCGCAATACAGAGATTTGGCTCGCGCTCCGCGGATCGGAATCGATAAGAGAGAAGGAGGTTCGGCGACTGAGCGTGGAAGGCGGTGACGGCTTCGCTTTCGCACCCGATGGCTCCGCGCTGGTCTACTCCGTCGGCGGCCGGGTGTTTCGGCATTCCTTGGAAGGCACCACCCTGGACTCCGTGGTCGACCGACACGCAGACGAGATTCCCGTACGGTTGGAGTTGTCGCGGGCCGTGCCCCCACCTCGGTTACTCCGCCGGGTGCGCCTTCTCGACTTCGAGACGGGAAGCTTTGGTCGAGAGACGTCGCTGCTGGTGGAGTCAGGCCGGATCCGCGCGATCGGACCTGAAGCCGAGCGTGATCTGCCCGCCAGCACTGAGATACTGGACGCGGCAGGCCGGTACGCCATCCCGGGGCTGTTCGACATGCATGTCCACGTCAGTCGCCGGACAACGGAAGAAGGATTTCTGGCGTACGGAATCACCTCCGTGCGGGATTGTGGGTGGTGGATCGGCTGGCTCGAGACGATGTCGGACCGAAGTGCGGCCACAGATGATCCCGTGCCTCGCCACTTCTACGCCGGTGGCCAGTTTCTCGGCGCGCGCCCTGCCAGCACGGACGTCGACCTGCTGCTACATGATGAGGAGGAGGCGCGTGTCTACGTGCGTCGCTGGGAGGAGCGGGGCGCTCACTTCGTCAAGCTCTACGGCCTGTCGTACAGTCTTGACGGCGGAAGGCCACGATGGCTACACCGGGCCGTGGCCGACGAGGCCCATCGCGTGGGAATACCGGTAGCGGGTCACGGTGCGACCCTCGAAGAGGTCGTCAGCGCGGTCACCCTTGGGTACACGGTGATCGAGCACACGACTTTCTTGATCCCGGTGCACGATGATGTGCTCCAAATAATGGCCGCCGCTGGAACACGCTGGGATCCGACGCTTGGCATGCCGGGCGGTGCCGTCGGAACTGCCCGGTTGCTTCGTTTGCAGCCGGAGCGGCTGGAGGATCCCAAGCTGCTCGCCTTCACGCAACCTCGGGCTGTCGCGATGGCGCCGTATCTGTATCCCTGGGTAAGGGCGTCCGACCTGGAGCACATATGGAGGGAAAAGCTGGCGAACGTCGGCGAGGCACACCGGCGCGGTATTCAGCTACTTATTGGCACCGATGTCTATGTGGCGGGTGAAGGCGATCAGGCATTCGTCGGCTCGGCACTCCATTGGGAGATGGAGCACTTCGTTGAGGCTGGAATACCGCCGCTCGAGGTGCTCAGTGTCGCCACCCGCGCGGCGGCCGAAGCTGTCGGTGCGGAAGACGACCTCGGCACTCTGGAGGTCGGTAAGCTGGCCGATATCGTACTGCTGGATGCCGATCCGCTAGTGAGCATCAGAAACACGCAACGCATCTGGAAGGTGATGAAGGGCGGCTGGGTATTCGATCCGGATACATTACGACCGCCGGAACCATAGGACACGCGCCTCACCCTCGCGGGAGCTGTGGCGGTCTTACGAACGCCGTGCGGTGCGTTCGTTCGCCGGCGCGTTTGGCCGACGCTGTTTCTTGTGAACTCATGGTACTTGGATGATGTACAAGACCTGCTCGACTCTGCTGTCTCTCACTGTCGCCGCGTGTACTGCTTGCAGTATGCAAGTGCCGGGCGATGCTCTTGTCATAATGAACGGCACGGTCATCGACGGCACCGGGAGGGCGCCGATCGCAGATGGCGTTGTGGTCATCGACGGAGACCGCATCCTAGCCGTGGGCGAAGCGGCGGATTTCGAGATTCCCCAAAGCGCTACGGTTCTAGATGCCGGTGGCGGCAGTATTCTACCCGGCATCATCAACTCGCACACGCACAGCACTGACACTCCTGCGATCCGGCGCGCCTTTTTGACCGATGGTGTCACGACCGTGTGCAACGTCGGGACTTCACTCGC
>JBDHAS010000306.1:0-4599 GCA_039588015.1 Gemmatimonadota bacterium
GGTCGAGATGATATCGGAGATCGTCAAGGCCTCCCTGGCTGTCGGGCTGTTCATCTGTTTGATCATCGGCGCCGATAGCGTCGCCGGCGAGCGCGAACGCGGGACCTTCGAAGGGATCCTGCTGACGCCGACGAGTCGCCGACAGATCCTCGCAGGCAAGCTGCTCGCCGCCATTTCGGCCTGGCCGGCTGCCCTTGCGATCTCGATTCCCTACTGGATCGTGTTGTCGAAGGGCGATCCGGTCTTCTGGCAGGCTCTGATCTGGGGAAGCATCGTCGGGAGCGTGCTGGCCCCTGCCATGGCCGGCGTGGGGATGCTCATCAGCACCTGGTGCAAGAGCAACAAGAGCGCCATGCTGGCAAGCCTCGGTGTCTACCTCTTGATGCTGCTTCCGACGGAGATCATTCGGCCAGGAACGGTCCAGACATTCGCCGAGCTTCAGAGAGCCAAAGTCTACCTGTGGGTCAATCCATGGCACGGCGCGTCCAGCTTCTTGGCTAGAGTCATCATGTTCGATGCATCTCCGGGCGAGGTCGGGTACTTCCTGACGTTGCCCGCGCTATTTCCCGTCATCATTCTCGTACTGCTTCTGGCGTTCGCCAGTCGGGGCCTGCGTCTGGAGCCGGGAACGGCCAAGAAGTTCCGGTCGGCCTGGGGCCGTTGGTTCGGGAGCGCAACCCCGCCGGCACCGAATCCGGGATCAGGCGACGCCGCGTTTCCGCCCGCGGGCGGCCAACCACACGATGCGTTCGTTCCGTTAAAGCCAGAGGGATTAAACGTGATCGACAAGTCGCGACGGACCGACCATCCCATGGAGGCGGCCTCCGCGTCGGGCAGTTGGTGGGTCGTATGTCGAAAGGAGCTTCGCGACCATTGGATCGGAGGCAAAGCTCTGAATCTGACCATCGCCTATACAATTATGATGGGCATCTACGCCTTCATGATGGCACGGGCCAGCGCCGTGAATGTGGAGCCCCCCAAGGAGATGGTGTGGGAGCTGCTCAAGGCCGCCTTGATGTTCACCGTATTCATGGGCCTGATCATCGGCGCGGATAGCCTTAGCGGCGAACGGGACCGAGCCACCCTCGAGGGGCTCTTGCTGACGCCTGTCCGTCGCCGAGGGATCGTGTTCGGGAAGTTCCTCGCCGCCGTGTCGCCTTGGCTCGTGATCATGGCGCTCACCGTGCCGTATTTCGTTCTGCTGGCGCAGGGCGACCCGGTCGTTGGGCAGGCCATTTTCTGGGGCGGCCTGTTCGGGACGATCCTGACCCTGGGATTCACCGCCTTCGGGATGTTGGTCAGTTTCTGGTCCACCAGCAACAAGAGCAGCCTGTTCATGGCCCTGGGCGCCTATCTTCTCTTCCTGCTGCCGACCCAGTTGGCGGGGCATGCTCAGGCGGGATTCATGGGACGCCTTTTCCAGGCACTGAACCCGATGCAGGGCCCCCGCTTCTTTCTCGCCAAGATCCTGGTCAATAACCGGACCTTTGGCGAACTCTGGCCGTATGCGCTGTCGGCCGTGGTCTTCGCCGTCATCGCGTTCGCGGTGCTGTTCTGGTATGCGAGTCCCGGACTTCGACTCGACGCAGGGAGAGCGCGCATGTCGCTGCGGCTTCAGCGCAGCGCGGTCGCCGCAATCCTCGCGTGCTGCCTGGGAACCCTCGCTGCGGCTCCGGTCACGTCGCTCCACGCTCAGCCGTCTCAAGAGTCGGCGTCGGCGGTGATTCAGGCTCCGCTGCAGGTCTCGATCAGCATGACCGACACGACCCTCAGAGCGGGCGGCGCCGTCTTGTTCAATACTGTGGTTACGAACGACGGGATGGCGGCGGCGCCCCCGTTGATCGTGGCCATGAACATCATCAACCTGGACGCCGAGGGAGACATCGTCGATCCAGAGGACTGGTCGCCGGAGCGTACCCAGTACATCGAGCAGTTGGCGGCCGGCGAGTCCGCCAACCTCTCCTGGGTAGTCAACGCGATTATCGATGGCGACTACATGGTGTACATGGTGGCTATCCCCGCACCCGATGCCGCGGACGCCACCAGCCAGCCAATCGCCAGTTCGGGCATCCACCTGACGGTGACGCCCTATACCAAGCTCAATCCCGGCGGCGTGCTTCCCTACGTGATAGGCGGCCCGCTCCTGCTGGGGTTGATCATCTTCCTCGTTTACCGCCACCGGCGTAGGCAGCTCGACGCCGGTGCCGAAGGGTAGAAGTAGGGACGACGTGTCACGCAGCGATGCGGTGGACTACCAGACAGGCAGCTGCGACAATGCCAGGCTTATAGGAGGCACGATGCGGAACAAGAAGCGATCAACGGCGGCGGTGCTGATCCTCGCGGCTCTCGCGCTCGCGGCCTGCACGCGCGATTCCGAGACGCACCACAAAGTCGAACCCGCCCATGTCGTACACATCGACGGGACAGAGCTCAGTCGTCTGACGCTGACGCCGAAAGCGATGGAGCGACTCGATATCCAGACGGCGTTCGTACAAGAAGCGCCTGTCAGCCGATCGCCCTCGCCGCGCAAGGTCGTACCCTACGCGGCGGTGCTATACGACGTGTCCGGCCGAACCTGGGTCTACACACGGACCGAGGCGCAAAGTTTCGTGCGCGCTCGGATCGTCGTGGACTACATCGAGGGGAACGTGGCGGTTCTTTCGGATGGTCCCCCGATCGGAACGGCGGTCGTAACAGTGGGAGGGGCGGAGCTGTTCGGGACCGAATTCGACGTTGGCCATTGACTCGACAGGGAGAATTCCAACCATGATGAAGTGGATCGTTTCGTCGAGTCTGAGATTCCGGTTTATCGTCATCGCCGGCGCCGGCGCGTTGCTCATCTACGGCATCACGCGGCTGTCACAGATGCCGGTGGACGTTTTCCCAGAGTTCGCGCCGCCGCGCGTGGAGATCCAGACCGAGGGGCAGGGCATGTCGTCCGCAGAGGTGGAGGACCTGATCACCAACCCGATGGAGTTGGTGCTCTTGGGCACGCCCGAGCTTGACGTCATGCGCTCGAGGTCGGTGAACGGGTTGTCACAGATCGTCCTCCAGTTCAACCGCGGCACCGACCTGCTGCATGCGCGCCAGCTCGTCCAGGAACGCCTGGAGCTAGCCATTGCCGACCTTCCGGTCGCGGCATCGACCCCGCCGGTGATGCTCCAGCCATTGTCGGCAACCAGCCGGGTGTTGAAGATCGGGCTCTCCTCGACAGAGTACGACTTGATGGACCTGTCGATGATCGCTTATTGGACCATCAAGTTCCGCCTGATGCAGGTCCCCGGCGTCGCCAACGTCCCGATCTGGGGCGAGCGCATCAAGATGCTGACGGTACAGGTCGATCCGGAGCTGGCCATCCAGCACGGCGTCTCGATGCAACGCATCCACGAGGTGGTCTCCGAGACGCTGGACTTCGGGCTCGTGCCGTGGTCGCCCTCGGCGAAGAGCCAGACCGAGGGGTTCGTCGACACGCCCAACCAACGCCTCTCGATGCAGCACATCCGGCCGATCTTCGAGCCGGAAGAACTGGCGCAGGTACCGATCGAGACGACCGGCGGCAGGACGGTCCGCATAGGTGATGTGGCCGATGTCGTGTGGGATACATGGCCCATGATTGGGGACGCCGTCATCAACGACGGCCCCGGTCTCATGCTGATCGTCGAGAAGCTGCCCTGGGCCAACACCCTGGAGGTTTCGCGCGGGATCGAGGCCGAACTCGCGAAGCTGCGCCCCGGCCTTCCCGGGATCGAGATCGACTCCGAGATCTTCCGCCCCGCGACCTACATCGAGGCGTCGATCGACAACCTCACGAAGTCGCTCCTGATCGCGTGCGTGCTCGTGGTGCTGGTGCTGTTCTTCTTCCTCTGGGAGTGGCGCGTCGCGATGATCAGCTCCGTCGCGATTCCGCTGTCACTCGTGGCGGCCGGTGTCGTGCTCTACCTGCGCGGCGCGGTGATCAACACGATGGTGCTGGCGGGGTTCGTGATAGCGCTCGGGGCCGTGGTGGACGATGCCATCATCGACATCGAGAACATCGTCCGGCGGCTGAGGCAACATCGCAAGGAGGGGAGGAGTACGTCCACGGCGCGCGTCATTCTCGATGCCTCGCTTGAGGTGCGCAGCGCCATCGTCTACGCGACGCTCATCGAAGTGATGGCGCTGATACCGGTGTTCTTCATGGAGGGCCTGTCCGGCGCCTTCTTCCAGCCGCTGGCCATCTCTTACGCGCTCGCCATTCTGGCCTCGATGATCGTGGCGCTCACCGTCACCCCGGCGCTGGGTCCTGCGCAAGGCACCGCTCGAGCGGCGTGATTCCCCGCTCGTGAGCTTGCTGCACGGCGCCTACCAGAAATTCCTCACGGGGATCGTGCGCGGGCCGCGGCGCGCCTACGCGACAGTCGGCGTAGTGGTGTTGGCCGGCGTCATCGTGGCGCCGCAGCTGGGGGAGGAGTTGCTCCCGTCGTTCAGGGAACGGGACTTCCTGATGCATTGGTTGACCAAACCCGGCACTTCGCATCCGGAGATGTACCGGATCACGGTCCAGTCCAGCAAGGAGCTGCGGGCCATCCCGGGCGTGCGCAACTTCGGCGCCCACATCGG
>JBDHAS010000307.1:0-4244 GCA_039588015.1 Gemmatimonadota bacterium
GTCGAGGCCGCGGCGCCCCGGGTCTACGCCGGCGGTCTCGTCAGTTCGGGCGACGCGACGGTGGCAGGCCTGCTCATGGGCGTCGATCCGGAGCTCGAGCCAGGCGTCAGCAAGATCCTGCGAGCGATAGTCGAGGGACGACCGCCGGCAATCGGCACGAACGAGATCGTCATCGGCTCGGGGATGGCGCGCCAATTGGCGTCGCGTATCGGAGACGAGGTGATCCTCGTGGTTCCCGCGGCCGACGGATCCATGGGGAACGATCTGTACTACGTATCGGGCATCTTCCACAGCGGGCTGACCGAACTCGACGCGTCGTATGCCATGCTGGCCATCGGCACGCTTCAGACATTGATGGTCCTCGATCCCGGCCGCGTGCACGAGATCGCCGCATCCGTCAGCGATCCCTGGATGGCTCCCGAAGCCGCGGATCGGATCGCGTCGCGCTTGGCGGTATCGGAGTTGGAGATCGAGATCGAGCCGTGGACTCGGCTGCGTCCCGAGATGATGGATTATGCGCAGCTGGCACAAGCTTGGAACGGGATAATCATCTTCATCATATTCGCCATCGCTATCTTCGGCGTAGCCAATACCATGCTCATGGCAACCTACGAGCGCCGTCGCGAGTTCGCGGTCATGCTGGCGCTCGGCACAACGCCCTTCTCCATTGTCCGCTCGGTGCTGGCGGAAGCGCTGAGCCTGGGAGCGATCAGCCTGGTGCTCGGCGCCGCGATCACGTTCCCGCTGATGGCCTGGTTCTACAACGCGCCGCCGGACCTGAGCTGGGCGTACGGCGACTACACGTTCTTCGGAGCGCTGATCCGGCCCCATCTGCGCGTCGAGTTGAATCCCGAGATGTGGGCGTGGACCGGTTTGGCGCTTTTGATCACAGCGGTTGTGGCGGCGCTCTACCCCGCGGCCCGCGCTGCCAGAGTGCCACCCGCCGATACGCTGTCGGGTTTGTGATATGATGTCACGCGAGACTTCAATCGTCCGACTGGCTTTACGCAACTTGAGGCGCTACGCCAGGCGCAGCGCGCTCACCGCCGCGGCGATGATCGTGGGCGGAGCCCTGATGATCTTCTCGCTGTCCCTAGGCGACGGCGGACACGAGGACTGGATCGAGTCGGGCGCGCGCATGGGGTCCGGGCACATTTCGATACAGGGCCCGGGCTTCAAGACGACCCGCAAGATCGAAGATCGGCTCTCGAGCACCGCCCGCACTGCAACCGAGAACGCCCTACAGCAACCCGGGATCGCCGAGCACATCGTCGCGGTCGTCCCGCAGCTTGCCATCGGAGGCTTGGCCAGTTCATCGACGGGCGCGCGACCCGCGCAGATCATCGGCGTCGATCCGATCGCCGAGGCCGAGTTCTCGATGTTGGACGACAAGCTGATCGAGGGCCGCTACCTGGAGCCAGACGATCGGTTAGCCGCCTACATCGGTTCCGGCATGCTGGAAGCCCTCGACTTGCGACTCGGGTCGCGCTTCGTGCTCACCGCACAAGACGCCGACGGCGAGATATCGGGTCAGCTGGTCCGCGTCGTTGGCGTCTTTCGCAGCGGCGTGCCCGAGATCGATCAATCGCTGATTCACGTCCCCTTCCGGACGGCCGGGTCGTGGCTCCGCTCGGGAGAGGACGTAACGACCATCGCCGTCCTCGTCGACCGAAGTCGGGCCGTCCCGTCCGTCACTCGAATACTGCGACGGGAACTGTTCGACGAGATCGAGACCGGCCAAATGGATGTTCTCACCTGGCGCGAGGCTTCGCCCGAGTTGGATGCAGCCGTGAGGATCGACGATCTGGGGAACTACGTCTGGCAGGGTATCATGTTCGGCATCATCGCGCTGGGGATTGTGAACACAGTGCTGATGTCGGTCATGTACCGGAAGCGCGAGTTCGGTTTGCTACAGGCGCTTGGCTTCACACCACGCCAAACGGGTAGCCTGGTCATCACAGAAGGCGTAATCCTCACCACCCTCAGCGGCTTCATCGGGATCGCGCTGGGCCTGTTCCTGACCTGGTTCTTCTTCCGCGAGGGTCTCGATTTTTCATTCACCTGGGATGAGAACTGGACCTTCTCCGGAGTGGCAGTTGATCCGATCATCATCCCGATGTTCAGCGCCCGAAGAGTCATCCAATCATTGGTCTTCATACTGGCCATCGGGACCTTCGCATCGCTCTACCCTGCTTATCGGGCGACACGCATCGATGTCGCGGAGGCGATGAAATTCGAACGATGACAAAGTGACGATATGAACGAGCGAAACGCAGCGGCCGTACGAACCGAAGAGGTTTGGAAGATCTTTGAGCAGGAGGCCGAAGAGGTCCAGGCCGTCCGCGGGGTCTCGCTGATGATCGAGCCCGGCGAGTTCACTGCCATGGCGGGGCCGTCGGGCTCGGGGAAGACTACCCTACTCAATCTCGTGGGCGGGCTAACACGCGCGACGCGTGGCAGCGTCTGGGTTGCGGGCCGGGATCTGACCGCGATGTCGAATCGCGACCTCGCGCGCATGCGGCTCGAGCAGATCGGCTTCATCTTCCAGGCTTACAACCTGCTCCCAGTGCTGACCGCAGCCGAAAACGCTGAGTTTCCGCTTCTGCTTCAAGGCGTCGACAGCGCCCAACGTAATCAACGTGTGAAGGCGCTCTTCGAGCGCACAGGACTGGACGGCCTGGAGGACCGGCGCCCGGGCAAGTTGTCGGGCGGCCAGCAGCAACGCGTCGCGGTGATCCGTGCCGTGGTTGGTGAGCCGGCCCTAGTGCTGGCCGACGAGCCCACAGCCAATCTCGACTCGGCGGCGAGCGATTCGCTGCTCGACTTGATGGAAGAACTCAACCGTGAGCTCGGAACTACGTTCGTGTTCGCGACGCACGACCCGCGGGTGATGGAGCGGGCGCGGCGTCTGATCCGCTTGGTGGACGGTGCCATAGCGTCTGACGAGCGGCGCTGATCTGACCTTTCTGACCGTGAAACGGGCATCGATTCTCGCACTCGCCGTTGCCCTTTTCGGGGCCTCTCATTCGTACGCCCAACTACCGTCGGTCCGCGGATACTACCTCAACGTGCCACTCTACAGCGACTCGACTCCGCTGGCCGTCGGCGGGCTGGGCGACCTGCAGCGGCTGCGTCTGATGACGTCGCCGACCGTCGGGCCGGTCGATCTCGAGATCGCGTACGAACACCTGCTCTCCTACAGCCAACGTGCCGTGTCTGCACCCGTGGGCGCGATCCTGGGGGGTCTCACACCGGGAGGCGGAGAGTATTGGGACCTGCAATGGACTATCGAGGAGACGGATCACTGGCTCTGGCGCCACCGATTCGACCGACTCAATCTGAACGTCGCGGCGACCGACGGGCTGGAGGTGACGTTCGGGCGCCAGACGATCTCTTGGGCGACCACGCTGTTCCTGACCCCAGCCGACCCGTTCGTGCCATTCGACCCGGCTGACCCGTTCCGCGAGTATCGGGCGGGTGTGGATGCCCTCCGAATCCAGGTCTACCCAGGTCCGCTCAGCGACCTCGACTTCGTCGTCCGGCCGATGAAAACGCCGGAGGGAGAGACCATCACGTTGCTGGCCCGCGGACGTACCGTCTGGAAGGCATGGGAGGTCTCTGCCTGGGCCGGCGTGTTGCACAACGGGCCGGCGGGAGCGGTCGGCGCCGCCGGCGCGCTGGGCGGCAACGCTGTCAGGGCAGAGCTGTCGCTGCGCGAAGGTGACGAAGACCTGGCTCTGCGCGGAACAGTCGGTATCGACCGACTCTACAACCTGTTCTCGCGCGATCTCTACGTTGTGCTCGAGTACCAGCACGACGAGTTCGGCGCATCGAGCGCCGATGAACTGCTGGACGTGGTGCTATCCGAGCCGTTCGCGCGCGGTGAGATGCAGGTGCTCGGCCGGGATGAGGTGGCTGGCCAGGCCGTCTACCAAGCGCATCCGCTACTCAGCGCCAGCCTGCTGGCCCTGTGGAACGTGAACGACATGAGCACCTTGATTGTGCCAAGCGCCGTGTACTCGCTGTCCAACGAGGTCACCATCCAGTGCGGCATGTACTTGGGACTGGGCGACGAAGTGTCAGAGACGGCTCACCCTCCTGGAACGGTCATTCCACTCGAGGCAGCAGGCCTGCCATCCGAATACGGCATCGCACCCACGACCGTGTGGCTGGCTTTGACCGCTTTCTTCTGATTTGATCGCTTTCTTCTGACTTGGCGCGAGGTCGCCCCGGCCTCGACTTCA
>JBDHAS010000308.1:0-4228 GCA_039588015.1 Gemmatimonadota bacterium
AAGTCGAGAACGCCCGCCAGCGCCTGCCAGCCGGTCACCGTGACCATCACCTCGCCGTCCATCACCATGCTGCGATAATCCATGTTCGTCGAGCCGACGCTGAGGTAGGCGATTCCTCTCCCTCGCTGCTCGGGCGTCGCATCGGACAGGACTGCCTCGACCAGATCTCGCAGCGCCTCAGTCAGTTCGGCCGGTTCCTCCCGCACGTCCAGGCGGTCCGCCAGCGGACCCGTCTGGCGCGCCAGGTACAGCAAGTACTCGCGAAGTACCGGCCCCCACTCCGGGCGGCCCGCCAGAGACTCCCACGCCGGCCCCGAGAGCAGCAGGTTGGCCTTGAGGTGAAGCTTGGGAGATTCCGACGTATCTGCGGCGACCAGGTACTCGCCCCCGAACCCCGCTTCCTCCATGATGTAGTCGAGGCTGTCGAGGACGGCCGCCGTCGCGGGATTCGCCGGGTAGATCGTCCTGAGCCATCCCTCTACCGTTTCACGGCCCTGGTTCACGCGGCCGCGCAGATCACCGACTCCGAAGCGTGGGGCGTATAGGCCGATCTTCAACAGCCCACCCTCGGCCTCGATTTCGTCTCCAAGCTCGTTCTGGAAGTAGATCAGGGCGCTGAACAACCCATGGGCCCGCGCCATCGTCGGTCCCGCCGAGCTGGGGGCGGACGCCAGAGCGGGAGCGAAGATCAGGACCTTGCATCCGCGCAGCGCGCTGCCGGTAAGCAGCGACGCATAGACGTAACTCTGCCAGAGCGAGTCGGGAATCTTGAGCACGGAACCGGAGGGCATCAGGCTGTACTGGACCGCTTTCGCCACGTTGATCGGTTTCGGCTGAAAGCCGGTCTCGTTGTGCAGCTCCATCGCCCGACCGCCGTCCGTCCCCCACTGGCGCTGCATCTCGCGGCGCATGCTGTCCACGCGGGCATCGTAGTTCGCCGCCTTGGGCTTCGCGCGCAGCGGTACCGGTATTTCCTCCTCGGTGAATCCCTGATCCAGCAGCAGGTTGCGCGCCGCATCCTTCAATGTCAGTGCCGAAGGGCCTTGAATCATGATGGCCCGGTCCTCCCAGTTGCGGCCCGCGTAGTGTTCGCCGATGCCCATCCCCGTGTACATCGCCAGTCCGCGGTACGGGTCTTCCTCGGTGACGTCGTAGAAAGCGATCTTGCGGTGATCCCGCATCATGTTGTCGGGGATGGGGATGATTCCGGCTACATGCAGGCTGTTGAATGATGCGTCGGCCGGGTTCGTGATGTTGATGTGCACCCGCAGCAGCTTCTTCAGCCATCTTTCGCCGTACTGGCTCATCTGCACCTGCAGCAGCCGCGACTCTGCCACTGCCTGCCGCAGGCTGTCTTGGGCCGCTGCAAGCTCCGCCTCCCAAGCTTCATAGCCCTTCGGAAGACTCAGTTTGTAATCCAGCGGTTCGTGCAGCACACGCAGAAAACGCCGCCCATCGTTCAGCTCGAAATAGTGCTGGTCGAAAAACAGAAAGTAGAGCGGTAGCTTTCCGGTCTCGTCGTATTCCCGCACGCGTCGCGTCATGGCCTTCAGGTACGAGCCGACCACGTGTTGGAAGGCCAACTCGTCCGGATCGCCCTGGGCGTTCTTGCCCCTGAAGTCGTGGATCCAGAGTACGTGATAGTCCTCCGCCCGATGCACCGAGCTGGCCATCTCGAGCTGGAATTCCTCGTTCATCACATACCAGACGTGGTTCCCGACCGTGAAGCGCGCTTCGACGGCGCGTTCGATGATGTCATCCAATTCTGCTTCGGTGTCATGATCCTCGGCCCGCAGGCCCAGTTGCAACGGCAGCCAGACGAAACGAGAATCCGCCCAGCGCTCGCGCTGGGCGGCCCGGATGCCTTCGACGATCTCGACCAGCTCTTGGAAGACGAAGTACGTCGGGCGAAAGCGATCCTCCTTGAGGCCCGACTCGTTCAGCACCCAGCGCGCGAACGCCTGATGGGCGACGGCCGCGAACTGATCCAACGAATCGTTGGTCTTGCGCTGGCCCAGCAGACGATTGTAGGGGAAGAGTACCTCGTCGAGCAGGATCCGGCGGGCGACGGCGGCGGCCGCTCTACCATACTCGTTACTCGCGCCCTCTGGTAGCTCTTCGCCCGCCGCGGCTATGGAGAAAGCGCGCTCGAGCTCGACGTGGAAGACGCGGATCTCCTCGTTGAAGCTGCGCCCGCGCGGGAAGCGTGGCCCACTCAAGGCGAGATGAGCCTGTAGCCCAGCGACCTCATCCGCATAGGCCTCGGTTGGGTCCGCGCCGCCACGGTCGAGAAGCGGCATGGCCAGGCGCATGATCCAGTGGGCGCCCTCGCGAACGCGAGCGATCGACTCCTCTAGAGCCGGGAGGGGCTCTTCCGGCTCGCTCCGCCTTAGAGGCGGCTTGGCAAGCTTCACGTTGTCACGCTTCGGGCGCGTCTCTCCGATATTCCGGCCCCAGGTCGGGACGTTCACACCGATGCTGAGGGTGTTCGTGCGCGTGGGCAGGTAGTCGATGCGAACCTGAGATCCGCGGCCGAAGATGCCGCCGCGGCTGAACGGCAGTTCCAGTCGCAGCAGCAGGTCGAAATCCTGGTCGGGACCGTTGTAGTCGCCGCCGATGGTGAAGTGAAGAGCGGGTATGGAGAACAGCGCGCGTCCGCCACCGTCCAGCGCCTGGCTCCGGTAGCCGATGTACCCCTCGAGCCCTATCGCCGCCAACCCTACCACGGGGCTCCCTATATCGCGGAGTATCCCGAAGTGGCCGTAGGCCGCCAGATCATTCGCCTCGCCGGGCCGGTACCAAGCGAGCATCGCGCCGGCGTGTCCTTTGTACACCGGCGGCATCCCCAGCGAGTAGACGACGCCTCCCTTCTCGGGCGGCATGTCGGTCTGCGCGGAAGCGCCCGCCGGCCCCAGCAAAGCAGCGACGAGTATCAAGGCTGAAACAGGAGGAACCCTCCTCGACATCGAGAATCTCCAAATTTGGCCTATGATTTTGGCCTATGATACAGTGTTTAGTGGTCAGTAGTATGGGTGCCGCCGGCGGCCGACGCCAGTTGTGCATCGGCCGCCGAAAGTCTACGGCTACCTCACAGCATGACGCTGGCGGCGGGCGATGGCGCCATTCCTGCGCCGCGCAGGAATCCGCTGGCTGTCGTTCCGCCCAGCAGCAGGTCGTAGCTGATGTTCCCGAGATTGACGCCGGCCGATTCGAAGCCCGACCCATCGAAGACCGGTTGATTGAAGAGCACCGGAATCGCCGGTCGGAAGATTAGGCTGAACTCGCTGGTTATCGGAAAGGGCAGCGGCGGTTGCAGCAGGTAAGTCCACGAGGATTGATCACCGGCGCCGGGCAAGGCGCCCTTGTACGTCTGGAAGTCGACGAGATTCGTGACGTTCATGAGCGGGAGCGTCGGATTGGACATCTGACGCGCGATCTCGTCCACGTCCTGTTCCTGCGCCTCGAGGTTCACAGCGATGAGGGTGAGCAGGAACGTGACCCCAACCGCCAGGCAACTGTGGTGTAGCGTTAGCATTTGCAGGCTCCAATATGGCGGGATCCCCTGCGCACCTCAGGCGTCGCACGGGTCCACACAACTCTCATTTCGCGCCACGATTCGCCAGTTCGCAGCCTGAGATGACTCCGCTTCCGCTCGCCGACATACAAGCGAGAAAGCCGGTCGTCGAGTACCTCGAGGCCCATGGGGCAAGCACCCGGCGGCATTTCTAGACTGCCCGCCTACCCCCTCGCACCGCTCGAGCCAAGAGTGGCATTATTTGAAAAACAAATTTTCATTCCATGCCATGATCATTACACGAGACCTCCAAGTGCCCCTCGAAAAGCTGGCTTCCACAATGCCCCTGGTCTTCTAGCTCACGCCAATCTCGAAGCCGAACAGGAAGCGGAAGCTGCGATAGACGAACGTCGCCTCGAAGTCCTCGTCCTCTTGCCGCAACAGGTCGGTGAGCGCCTGATCCACCTTGCGACCCCAGCCATACCCGACCCCCAACGTCAGCCGAGCGGAACTGACCACGAAGTCTGTGCCCAGCGTCACGGTGTTGATGTCCAAAGGATTCGTCGAGAGACCCGCCCGCTCGACCTGGTCGGTGAGCCCGCTCGCATCCAAGTAATACGAAAGGTAACCGGTCAGCTTGGGTGAGAAGGTGTGTTCGACCCCCACCGCCCAATTGAAGATCTCGTCCAGCGCCTGGACGGCATCGACCGCGAT
>JBDHAS010000309.1:0-7812 GCA_039588015.1 Gemmatimonadota bacterium
AGCAACAGGACCAACACAAGTTCGACGTCCCTAAGGAGCTGAACCTGTCGGAGAGGCAACAGCTCGAGCGGGAGAATCGAGAATTCATCCGCTTCATCAGGACGCTTCAGAAAGAGCTGGGGGAGCCGGAGATCACCCGCTTGCTGAATACCTATTCAGCCGACTACGGCCGTGACATCGGCAAGATGCAGGCGGAGAGAATGCCCGACACCAGCTTCAAGACCTTCGTAAGCCAGTTCCGGCCACCGAGATACTCCTCGATACTGACACACGAAGTCGTCGAGGACACCAAAAAGGCCTTCGGGTTGCGCGTCACCGAGTGCTGCATCGCCGAGGTCTTCCAAGCGGCCGGCCTCGGCGGAGCGATCGGGCATGCCGCGGTGTGCAACATGGACTACTACTGGCCCACGGGGTTCAACCCCAAGCTGAAGATGGAGCGAGATAAGACCCTGATGCAGGGGCATGACCACTGCAATCACCGCTACATGGACACAGCCTAGGCGAGCGTGTTCGGGAACATGGCGTCCGGGTCTGCCAACAACCTTGGTATGGATTTCGCAGATTCCCGAGCGGCAAGGTAGCGAGTGCGGGTGGCTCCATCCGAAACAGGCCTCCCAGCTGCCGCGTACGGTAGTTGTGGTTGACCCCACGCACCGGTAGTTGCTGCCATGTACAACTTGCTCAGAGATCTTCGCTACGGGTTCAGGCTTCTGGCCAGGGCTCCGGGCCTCGCGATCTTCGCTGCAGTGGCCATCGCCTTAGGGATCGGCTCGACGACGACGATGTTCAGCATCTCACACGGGTTGCTGCGCGACTTGCCCTTCCATGAGCCCGATCGTTTGATCTGCGTATTCCGAGACCATGTTGCCCGGAACAGGCTCAACATTTCACTGAACGCCCACGAATTCCAGAATTGGCGCGACGCGCAGACGACCCTTGAGGGGCTGGCCGGGTTCGCCGACTACGATATGGATCTGGCCGGAGCGGAGGGCCGCCCACAGCGCGTCGCGGCCGCGGCGGTCACCGCCAACTCCTTCCGGACCCTCAGGGTGCAACCTGTCTTGGGCAGGGGATTCCTTCCGGAAGATGAGCGCCCCGGCGCCGAGCCGACCGTCATGCTCGGCCACCAGCTCTGGCAGGAACGCTACGGCGGCGACCTGGCGATCGTCGGCGGAACCGTCCGAGTGAACGGGCAACAGCGGATCGTTGTCGGGGTCATGCCCGAGGACTTCAAGTTCCCCTACGAGCAAGAGCTCTGGATTCCGCTGGAGCTCGATCCCTCGTCCCAACCGAGCGGAAGCCGACACATACGTGCCTTCGGGCGCCTGAGAGAAAACGTTCCACTGGAGACGGCGCGCGCCGACTTCGCGGCGCTCACTCGCCGGTTTGAACTCGCCTACCCGGCGAGCTACGGGGAGATTACTACACGAGTCGTGTTCTACAGAGAAGACATTGTAGAACCGCGCGACGCGCTGCTAATGAACATCCTGGTCGCCGTCGTCGCCTTCGTGTTGCTCGTCGCCTGCGCCAACGTGGCCAACCTCCTGCTGGTGCACGCTGCATCACGGGATCGCGAGGTAGCGATCCGCGCGGCGCTGGGCGCCAGCCGGAGTTCGCTCATCACCCACACCCTCGCCGAGGCGCTCGCCATCGCGGCGCTGGGCGGCGCTCTGGGAATCGGTCTCGCTCAGCTAGGAGTCACGCTCGTGAACAGGGCGGTGGCCGATCACATCACCAACTTCTGGCAGTGGATCGCGGTCGACCGGATAGTGCTACTCTTCAGCCTCGCTCTCATCCTGGCCACGACGATACTCGCTGGCCTGGGACCCGCTCTCAAAGCCACGGGCGTCGACATGATCGAGGTGCTCAAGAATGCGAGCCGCGGTTCCAGCCTCCGTCTGAGCCGCTTGAGTCGAACGCTGGTCGTCTCGGAGGTCGCGCTGTCGTGTGGGCTGCTGACGTTGGCCGGCCTGATGGTGAAGGGCGTGCTCATCCAGACAGCCAGCAAGCTCGAGTTCGCCACCGAGGATGTGTTCACGGCACGGATCCAGCTGCGCTCTGAAGACTACCCGGCCCGACTGGACATTGACCGCTTCTATGGCGAGCTGCTCGGCCGTCTGGGGAGTCGCCCCGAGGTGCGATCCGCCGCCGTCGTCACGCGGCCTCCGGGCGTTAGTAATTACATGCGGCCCTTCCAGACGGAAGGACAAAGCCACGACCGCGACCGGGACCTGCCCTGGGCGGCGTTCGCGGTGATCAGTGACGATTTCTTCCGTGCTCTCGATGTCGAGCTTCTGGCGGGACGCTCGTTCTCCGCCATCGATCATGCAGAGAGCGAGCCGGTAGCGATCATCAACCAGCGCTTCGCCCGACTCTACTTCCCCGGACAGGATCCGCTGGGCCAACGGATCAAGTCGGGGCCGCTCGATTCGGAGAACTCCTGGCGTACGATTGTGGGCGTCGCACCCAACGTGGCGATGGAGCGCCGGCGCGAGCGGGGCTCGGAGGGCATCTATCTGCCCTTCTCGCAAAGCACAAGGCGGACCATGAGCGTCCTGCTGCGCGCCGCCGGCGATCCTCCCGCCCTCGCTCCCTTAGTACGCGACGAAGTCGCGTCGATCGATCCCAACCTGCCCATCTATCAGGTCAACTCGCTCGACCGGCTCATCTATAGAGACACGGTGCCAGAACGCACTGTGGCCGGGCTGTTCGTAGTCTTCGGCCTCGCTGGCCTCGTGCTCGCGACGGTCGGGCTGTACGGCGTGGTAGCTTTCCTCGTCCGGCGCCGCACCCGGGAGATCGGCATCAGGATGGCTTTAGGCGCCGACGCACGGCGCATCCTCTGGCTCACGGCGAGGAGTGGCCTGATCCAGCTAGCTCTCGGTCTCGCCATCGGGGTGGCGCTCGCAGCGCTACTGGCGCCGGCGATACGCGAGGTCCTGTGGGAGGCCAACCCGTGGGACTGGAAGGTCTACATGCTCATCGCACTCGTGCTGACCACCACCGGGCTCGCGGCATCGGTAGTTCCCGCCCGCCGCGCGGCACGCGTCGATCCGATGGAGACGCTCAGGTACGAGTGACGTTCGGTCGCTGCGCAGCCAAGACTGCACAAGGAGTCCGAATGATGCGATTTCCAACGCGACATCGTTGGGTGTGGGTGGTGATACTGGCATGTCTTACCACGACGATAGCGCCGTGCGCGCTCGCGCAGGAGGACAACGAGGACATCGTCATCGGCCACTACATAAAGATCCACTCCCAGATACTCGACGAGGACCGCACGCTGTTGGTCAACCTGCCACGCGGATACGAAGAGACGGCGATCGGTTACCCCGTCATCTACATCCTCTATGGGGGTCAGGTCAGGAACTACTTCGCGGAGGCCCTACACATCACTACGCTCCTCGGTAGCACGCGGATGCCGCCCGTAATCCTTGTCGGCATTACCAACACAGAGCGCTACCGTGACTACCTGCCGCTCGACCGCGAAGGCAACCCGGCCGGTGCGGACCGGTTCTTACGATTCATGGTCGAAGAGGCGCTGCCGTTCGTCGAGGCGAACTATCGCACCGCGGACTTCCGAATCCTGGTCGGCCCCCAGGCCGGGGGGACGTTTGGACTGTACACCCTGACGGAACGACCCGAAGCCTTCGATGTCTACATCCTAAACAATCCATTCCGCTATCTGCGGCAGCGAGACTACTTGATCGAGAAGGTCCGGACGTCCCTCGGCAAGAGGGACACACTCGACAACTTCTTGTATGTGATCGCCGAGGATAGCGACTTCCCCGAGGCGCTGGAGTACATGCCACGCCTCGAGGACGTCTTGTCTGCCGAGAGGCCGGCTCAGTTCGCCTATAGGCTGGACGTCGTCGAGGAGAATGGCGACTTCCTTGCGCCAACGGGTCTGCGCGAAGGGCTGACGCTCGTGTTCCGCGGCTACGAATTCTCGGCCACGGCCGAGGCGGCCTCGCTTGCCGAGATCGAGAAGTACTACGCCGGACTTTCGCGCCACTACGGGTACGATGTCGCGATTCCCGATATGGTTCTGGCCATGCAGTCGGACAATCTTGCACAAAGCGGAAGGGTAGACGAAGCGATCGAGATGCTGGAGCGACTCGTGGCGATCTATCCGGCCTCGTTGAACGGTTGGTGGCGCCTGGGCGGTATCTACCGTGAGCGCGGCGAGACCGAGAAGGCGATTCACTGCTAGTGGAAACGCAATCTAACTCCTTCCCTGTCAACAGCTTACCTCGGGCAACGTACGGCACGTTCGTTGCTCCTTTGCGGACGTGCTAGCAGCACGTCACAAGCCGGACCCGAGAGAGAACATGAGCACGATCTTTCGCAACCTCCGCGTCGCCGCGCGTTCGTTCAGGCGGCGGCCCGGTTTCGCCCTGCCCGCCATCGTCATCCTGGGGATCGGGATCGGTGCCACAACGACCATGTTCAGCGTGGCCGATACGGTTCTGTTCAGGCGCTTGCCCTACCCCGAGCCGGGCGAACTGGTGTTCGTCGAGCGCGGCAACCACTCGCCGCCCGAATTCATGGATTGGCGGGATGGCTTCGCTTCGTTCGCCACCATGGGCGCCGCGTGGACCGATCGAATCGCCCTGCTCGGCGGGGAGAGGGCAGAGCAGCTTCGCGTGGCGCGCGTGACACCCGACTTTCTGGCGATGCTGGGAGCCGCTCCCCACCTGGGACGGCTCTTCGCACCGGATGAGTTCAGCGGCGAGCCGTCGGTGGTGCTGCTGGACTACGGCCTCTGGCAGCGCCGTTGGGGCGGCGATCCATCGATCGTCGGCCAGTCGATCACGCTGGACGGCAGTCCATTCGTTGTGGTAGGGATCGTCAGTCCGCGCTTTCAACCGCCGAACGCGCTGACCGGCTCTAACGTCGACGTCTGGCTTCCACTGGACGTCGAGTGGGCTAACGTTCACGGTCGCGGCTATACCATACTCAGAGTCGTGGGTAGGCTGCGGGACGGCGTGACTTTCGGGGCCGCGCAGGCCGAGATGGATGCTTACGTCCGCTCGGTCGCTTCGGAGAACCCGGGACGCTACTTGCGGCGTGACGGGTCGCCAAACCGCTTTCCGCTGCTTCCCCTGCACATCGCGACCATTCGCGAGGTCGCGCAGCCGCTGGTCGTGTTGCTGGGCGCCGTCGGGCTGATGCTGCTGATCGCCTGCGCCAACGTCGCTAACCTGTTCCTGGCGCAGGGGACGGTTCGCGCCCGCGAAATCGCCGTGCGGGGAGCGTTGGGCGCCAGCCGTCGCAAGATCTTCGGCCAACTGTTGACGGAGAGCGTTGCCCTCGCCGGCATCGGTGGAGTCTTGGGAGTCTGGCTGGCCCTCATCGGGGTGGAGGCATTCACGCGACTGAGCCCGGTTAGCGTCCCGCGCCTGGAGAACGTGACGGTCGACGCTCGAGTTCTGGTCTTCGCTCTCATCGCATCGGTGGGGACGGGCGTTATCTGCGGCATCCTCCCCGCCCTGCAGGCGGCCCGCCGCAACACGATCGACGTACTGAGAGAAGGCGCGAGCGGGTTGACGTCGACGCGCAAGGGTCGACGTGTACGCGGCAGCCTGGTCGTGGCCGAGATCGCCCTGGCGCTGCTGTTGCTGACCGGCGCCGGGCTCATGTTCCGAAGCCTGATGGGAATGATGCGGGTCGACTCCGGCTTCGAGACCGAAAACCTGATCACGTTCCCGCTCAATCTGACTGGCAGCTACACTCAGGAGCGGCGCAACCAGTTCGTTGACGAACTACTGGAACGGATCGCCTTGATCCCCGGCACGCGAGTAGCCAGCGCGGCATGGACCGTACCCTTCCAGTACACCGGCGGCTCGCGCTGCTGTTGGTCGACCCGGGTGTCGAACGTGTTGGCCAGCGAAAACGTGCCACCGGTCAGCAGCTTCATCCATCCGATCGCGCCCGGATACTTCGACGCGCTGGCGGTCCAGCTCCTTTACGGCAGGGATTTCACCCGGCAAGATGACGCGGCCAATGGATGGGTGGCGATCATCAACCAGCGGACGGCCCTCTACCTGTTCGGGACCGAGAATGCCGTCGGCCGGAGACTGCGGTTCGCCGGCGGGGAGGATGTGCTCACCGTTGTCGGCGTAGTACCAGCTGTCAAGCACTGGGGCGCGCTACGCGAAGATGAGTTCGCGGTGTATCTGCCGTACCACAAGTTTGGCAGCAGTGCGGAGATCTTCCACGCGGTGGTGCGAACGGACGACGACCCCGGTAGACACGCCGCCGCGCTCCGGCAGGCCGTCTGGTCGATCGACCCGAACCTGCCGGTCGAGGGAATGTCGACGATGCGGGAGCGGGTGGACACATCGCTCGCTGGCCCTAGGTTCCTGTCTCTGCTGTTCACGACGTTCGCGACGATCGCGGTCGTCCTCGCCTGCGGCGGGATCTACGCGTCGATGCTCCACTGGGTCGGTCTACGACGCCAAGAGATGGGAATCCGCCTGGCGCTCGGTGCGGAAAGCAGGCGCGTGGCTGGATACGTACTGTTGCACGGGATGATCCTCACCCTCGTCGGCGTTGCGCTCGGGCTCGGCAGCGCCTACGGGCTGTCCCGGCTACTACGGGGCTTGATCTGGGGGATCGCCGAGACGGACGTCCCGACGTATGCGGCCGCCGCGCTGCTGCTGGGTGCGACGGCGCTGGCGGCCTGCTGGTTGCCGGCCTGGCGCGCGGGCCAGACGGATCCGATGGAGACGTTGCGCTCCGAGTAGAGACCCGGCGAATCCGCTGGACCGGAGCCAGGGGCGTCCCGCCCACTCCTCTATAGAACAGGAGCGGCGAAGCGAGCGTCATCTATCGGCACGTTGTGCTCGATCTCGTCGAAGACGTACGTGCTGGAACCACCCTTCCTGCTGATCGCCATACTGAAAGGGACCAAGACGCCATCCACTTCGCGGTAGTCGTGCAGCTCTCTGTTGTAGCCGAGTCGGGTAAGCAGCCCGGTCTCGACATCGAAGTGGAGCGTGTGCGATGGATCGTCGTCGATATCGACCCGATACATCAGACGCCCGTCCAAAGTCGCAGCTCCCGCGACGGTCATATCGGGAAAGTACTCCCGCATGCGTAGTGCATTCTGAGGATCCAGGAGCTAGGCGAACCTGCGATCGTAGTGGGCATCGAGCGCGACTTCGGCACCGGCGCGGCTCCAGCAGATCTCTCCGTCGTACCCTTCTCGGCGAGTGCCAAAGGCCGACTGCTGAATGACGAGGTACTTGCCGGGCGCTTTCGCGTACACCCAGAAGCCATTGCTTTCGTGCACCGGCGGTTGTCGCGTGGGCAGGTCGGTTACGAGACGTCCCTTCATGACTCGTGTGGTCAACTTCGCGATAGCGTCGCGCCCGCCTACGGCAGCGATGTGGCGATCGAGGATTTCTTGCAGTGTCGGGAGCGGTTCCTGCTGGTCGTGTTCCGGCTGGACTCGCAGGTCCTGGCCGGCGGGATCATCTGTCATCTGGGGCGGCGCCACCAACGCGCTGACGGCGAGCAGTAGATGCAGCGTAGTCATTCGGTTCCTCCTCTCCCGGGTTCAAGATCCCACACTCTTCCACCTCACTTCCCGCGATCTCTCAGGCAGGGGGCGGACCAGGAGAGACGTCAACATTGTCAGTGTTGTAACTTATTCCATTATAACTAGTTACGGGACATACCCGCGGGGGACAAGCGCTGGGAGAAGACATAGCGTGTGCGGGTGGACACGGCCCGAAGGCGCTTCAGGTGTCCGGCTGGACACATGAAATCAATGCGAGGTCGTCGGTTCGAATCCTGCCTGGCGCA
>JBDHAS010000310.1:0-4559 GCA_039588015.1 Gemmatimonadota bacterium
TATCGCAGCCGTTAGCGTCGTCTTCCCATGGTCCACGTGGCCGATCGTCCCCACGTTCACATGCGGCTTCGTTCGCTCAAACTTTGCCTTCGCCATTCTCTCCTCGCTCCTTCTATTCCGTCCAACCCGTTGTGACCCGATCACTGGGAACGGGCGAACGCCAGCGCGAACAAGGTGGTGGGGGAAGGATTCGAACCTTCGTAGGCATCAGCCGGCAGATTTACAGTCTGCTCCCTTTGGCCGCTCGGGCACCCCACCAAACTCGAACCAGGGTCTCTAGTTATCGACCGAGCCTGTTCGAGCCATACGCACGGCGGCCACGACATGAAGCGGACACACCACGGTGCCCGCCTGCCCTGGCCATGGACACGGCGTATAGGCTAACTGGAGAGCCTTCGCTGGTCCCTGCTCCCTTGCCGGCTCGTCTCGCTCCAGTCTCCAACACGCCCAGTTGTTGCTGTCTGGAGCTGACGGCGGGAGTCGAACCCGCAACCTGCTGATTACAAATCAGCCGCTCTGCCAATTGAGCTACGTCAGCACCCGACCAGCTTCCAACGGCTGCCCGAAGCTGTGTCCTCGACCTCGATCCCGGCCTTCTCCAACTCGGCCCGGATGGCGTCCGCGCGTTCGTAATCGCGGTCTTGACGAGCGCGCGCTCGCTCCGCCAGCCGCTCCTCGACCCAACCTCTCAGGTCCTCGGAGACGTCGTCGGCCTCCCGGTCGACCAGGCCTAAGACGCCGAAGACGCGGTCCATCGAAGCTACTGCGCCGAGGGCAGCCTCCGCGTCCGCCGCTCCGATCCGCGGGCCAGCCCGGTCCAGCTCGGCGTTCGCCTCACGGACGAAGGTGAACAACGCGCCCCAGGCCTCAGCGACGTTCAGGTCGTCGTTCATCGCCTGTTCAAAAGCCTCCAGGCCCTGCCGAGCGAGCTGCTGCAGTCGGGTCGAGGGGCTTCCGGCGCCGTCCGAACGACTCTCCTGCAGCCGGCGGCGGAAATCCAGCAGGCGTTCCACCGAACGGGACGCATCGTCCAGTCCGGCAAGCGTGAAGTTGAGCTCCGTGCGATAGTGCCCCGAGACCAAGAGGCGGCGAATGGTCGCGGGTCTATACCCCTTCTCGATCAGGTCATCCAATGTGTAGTAGTGGTTCTGCGACTTGGACATCTTGCGGCCGTCCAGAAGGGCATGCTTGGCATGGAGCCAGTACCGGGCGAACGGCCGGCCCGACGCGCCCTCCGCTTGCGCGATCTCGTTCGTGTGGTGAGGAAAAACGAGGTCGACGCCGCCGGTATGGATATCGAACGGCTGGCCCAGATGCTCCACCGCCATGACCGAGCACTCCAGGTGCCAACCGGGGCGGCCGGCGCCCCACGGCGAATCCCAGATCGCCACGTCTCCTTCTTCCGGGCGCTCGCCGCCCTTCCAGAGAACGAAGTCCCGGGCGTTCTCCTTGTCGTACTCCTCGTCGCCGGATACGCGCTCGCCGGTCTTGAGCGCGGACGGGTTGAGTTGCGCCAACTCCCCGTATTTGGGGAACTTCGAGATATCGAAGTAGACCGAGCCGTCCGATGTGTACGCCAGGCCGCGCTCCACGAGCCTCTGCACCAAATCGATCATCTGAGGGACGTAGTCGGTAGCGCGCGGATAGTGCTCGGCACGTTCCAAGCCGAGCCGATCGCTGTCTTCGAAAAACGCTTCGACGTACGGCTCGGTCAGTTCCCGGAGGCCGATGCCCTGTCGCACGGCGGCATGGATCGTCCTGTCGTCGACATCGGTGAGGTTCTTGACCTGAACGACTTCGAGGCCTAGCCACTCAAGGTAGCGCCGCAGGACATCCTCACAGAGAAACGTCCGGAAGTTGCCGACGTGGGCGCGATCGTACACCGTCGGCCCACAGGTGTACATCGTGACCCGGCCTTCCTGAAGCGGCTGGAACGCCTCCAGACGACGGGAGAGTGTGTTGTAGAGTCGCAGTTCCATGGGAGAAGAGAGTCCGACGGCCTAGCCTCGTTTCCGCCAAGCCTATCCGGGCCGAAGTTGCAGGTCAAGCTCCGCTTTCGGTCCCGGCGGAAAACGACTCGGCCACCTTCTCGAACGCGGCCGCCGGGTCGTCAGCGGCGGTGATCGAGCGACCGACAACGATGAAGTCGGCGCCGGCCTTCGCCGCCGCTTCTGGCGTCGCGTAACGGCTCTGGTCCGCGGGGTCATCACCCGCCAGCCGGATTCCAGGGGTGACGACCTTTAACGCGTGACCGTAGCTCCGTTTGATCGGCTTGACCTCCGTGGGAGAGGCTACGACTCCGGGCAATTCCGCATCCGCCGCAAGCCCGGCAAGCCGCACGACCTCGTCCACCAGCGACAACGGCGACCGGCCGAACACCCGCTCGACGTCCTCTGTCGCCAGGGAAGTGAGCAGGGTCACCGCCACTATGTCGGGGCCGTCCGGGCCGGCGGCGTCGCGCGCCGCCTCCAGCATCGCCGCTCCGCCCGACGCATGCACGGTCAGCATGTGGGCGCCGTGCCGCATAGCCGCCCGGACGCCACCGGCGACCGTGTTGGGTATATCATGGAATTTCAGGTCAAGGAATACTTTCTTCTCGCTCTTCCTCAAATCCTCGACCAGGCTCGGGCCCTCCTCGGCGAACAGCTGCGCACCCACCTTGAAGAACCTCGCCTCCTGCCCCAGCCTATCGACGAGGTCGAGAGCCTGCTTCCGCGTCGGTACATCGAGCGCGACGATTATCCGGTCCTTCGCGGATTCGGACATCAGACCTCCAGAGATCCCACCAGTTCAGAAATCCGCTCAACACCCTGGCGCTCACAAATCTCGCTCAGCCCGTTGACGGTATCCGGCGCGGTATGCGGATCGACGAACATGGCGGTGCCGATCTGTACGAGAGACGCGCCGGCAAGTAGGTATTCGAGAGTATCCCGGGCGTTGCAGATACCGCCTATGCCGATGACGGGTATGGTCACCCTCGATGCGGCCACCCAAGTGGCGTACACCCCCATCGGCCGGATCGCGGGGCCGCTGATGCCGCCCGTTACGTTTCCGATCACCGGCCGCCGAGCTTCCACATCGATCAACATGCCCGGGAAGGTATTGATCGCGCTGAGCCCGTCGGCGCCGTTCTCCTCGCAGATTTCAGCGAACACACCTATATCGGGGACATTTGGCGACAGCTTCACCACGAGCGGGCGCTCGGTCGTTTGCCGCAGCGACCTGACCAGCTGTGCGAGCGAGATCTCGTCCGTCCCGAAGACGGTACCGCCCTCGACGTTGGGGCACGACACGTTGATCTCGTAGCCGAGGAAGCAGTCCTCATCGTCCAGACCTCGCACGACGGCCGCGAAGTCATCGATGCTCCAGCCGGCGACGTTCACCAGCACCCTAGCCGCTCTGAGATTCTCCCTAATCCACGGCAGCTTCTCGTCCTTGAAGCCCTCGAGGCCGACATTGGCCAGTCCGATGGAGTTGATCATTCCTGCGGGCGTCTCCGAGACGCGGCAGGGTGGGTTCCCCGCCCGGGGCTCGAGCGTCACCGCTTTCGTCACGATCCCGCCAAGCTCGTCCACGGCGATGATGTCGGCGTACTCCTCCCCATAGCCGCAGGTGCCGGATGCGAGCAGGACCGGGTTCTGAAACGTGACCCCGAACAACTCCTGGCTCAGGTCTACCATCTCAACCGCTCCGCTGGGAATACGGGCCCCTCGGTGCATACCAAGCTGTAGCTCTCTTCTTCCGTCGCCGGGTCAACCGTCTCGACAACGCAGCCGATACAGGTCCCGACCCCGCAGGCCATGTGCTCCTCCACGGCGAGCTGGCACGGAACGCCCACATCGAGCGCCAAACGCCGCACCGCCTTCAGCATCGGCGTTGGGCCGCACGCGAGCACCAGCTCGACCCCGTCCAGCTCAATTCCCTCCGTGACCAGGCCCGGCTGACCGTGGCTTCCGTCCTCGGTCCATATCTCGGCCTCGAGCCCCGATAGCTGGTGAATCTTGTCTGGATCGAACACCGCCGCCCCGTCTCGTTCGCCGTACAGCAAGCGGACGTCCACGTGCGAGCCGGCTCGCGAGGCCCATTCCCTGAAGAAGAGGAACGGGGCAAGCCCTACACCCCCGGCGACGCAGAGCACGGCACGCGCATCGCCGAGTTGGAAGTGGCTTCCCAGAGGACCGAGGAGAAGTGCGGAGTCGCCCGGTCGCAGCGCGGCCAGCCGGCGCGAGCCCTGCCCGTACACCCGGATCAGCAGCCCTATCGACTCGCCACCAACCCACGCCACGCTGTTGGGTCTCGGCAGAAACGGGCTGCCATATCCCGTAGCACCGAACCCTACCATAACGAACTGGCCGGGCGCTGCCTGTTCCGCGATGCCGGGCGCAACCAGCTCCAGCCAGTAGGTATCTTCCGCCACGCGCTCGCTGGTCAGAACCTCAGACCAGGAGCGCTCGATTCTGTACTCACGCCTCACTGCCTGTTAGCACCCTCTCAGCCTATCGTGATCCCCTGTAAGCTGCCGCCGACGCGTCTCCTCGCATCACTGTGACGACTGCTGC
>JBDHAS010000311.1:0-4182 GCA_039588015.1 Gemmatimonadota bacterium
CGCACTCGGCGCGGGCCGCTCTCGTATCGTACGTCAGTTCCTCACGGAAGCGGGGATCGTCTCTGTGTTGGGCGGAATCCTGGGACTTGGGCTGGCGGTCATTGGAATTCGTGGTCTCATTGCGGTGATGCCTCCTTGGTTCCCCCGCGTGGACGAGATTGGGCTCAACCCACGCGTGCTGCTATTCACCGCCACCATCGCTGTACTTACCAGCATCTTGGTCGGTCTCGCGCCGGCGTTACAAGGCGCGAAACTGAACATGATAGACACTCTGAAGGAGGGCGGGCGCGGCGGCACGGCCGCCAAGAGCCTGCGACTGAGGAAGGCGCTCGTAGTAGGCGAGGTGGCACTCGCGCTGGTACTGCTGGTCTCGTCGGCGCTGCTCGTTCAGGCGTTCGTGAGGGTTCGCCTGGCCGATCTCGGCTTCGACTCTTCGGATGTGCTGACGCTCAGGCTGACCTTACCGGAGGCGGATTACCCGGATACCGTGGCCGTCGCGGCCTTCCACACGCGGTTGTCTGAAGGGATCCGGTCGATACCGGGCGTGGAGGCCGTGGGGGCTTCCTCGAACCTCCCGCTGCGTGGCAGCAGCGGGACCTACTACTGGCTGCCCGGCGAGACGATCGAGGACGATACACAGCGGAGAGTCACCAACTACATCAGCGTGCTGCCCGGCTACTTCGCCGCGTTGGACATCGCACTGATTCGTGGGCGTGGTGTAGAGGAGAGCGATCGCGCCGGGATGCGTAGCGTCATCGTCATCAACGAGACGATGGCTCAGCTGCACTGGCCGGACGGCGATCCTATAGGGCAGCAGGTCGCGTTCTACTCGGGTCCACGGGAGATTGTTGGGATCGTGGCAGACACTCAAGACCAAGGAGCAGACAATCCGGTCCGGCCGCTGGTCTATTTTTCTGCGCTGCAGGGAAGTTCTCGCAGCCTCGGCTGGGTAATCGAGACGGCGGTGCCGCAGGAAACCATCGTCGAGTCGGTGCGCGCCGAAATCATCGCCATCGACCCGAACATCCCTCCGTTCGGCGTCCAGTCGATGGATGCTATGATCGACGAGAGCTTGGGCGGGGACACGATCATGGCGAAAATAATGGCGGTGGTGGCGCTGATCGCGCTGGTCTTGGCACTGGCCGGTGTCTATGGCGTGATGGGCTACACTGTTTCGCAGCGGACCCAGGAGCTTGGCATCCGCATGGCGCTGGGAGCGCGGGGGCGCGATGTCTTATCCATGGTCGTGCGCCAGGGCGGCCTGCTCGCCTTGATCGGCGTGGTCGTGGGCGTCGGCGTGGCGCTCGGCGTTACCCGTAGCCTATCCTTCTTCCTGTTCGGGGTCAGCCCGTTCGATCCGCTCACTTTCGGACTAGTGGCGGCCGTGTTGCTGGGCGCCGGGCTTGTTGCGACCTACTTCCCGGCGCGGCGCGCGACGAAGGTCGATCCGATGGTCGCTCTGCGAGCCGAGTAGCGGGCCGAAGGCCACCGCACGCCGTCCGGCGATCTCGATAGCCTCTTTCTCGCACTGGCTTGGCCGTTAGATTGCCCCGTCGTCACATCAGACGGGGATCTTGCGGCTGAGCCGCAGGCTGCGAGAATCTCGCCGCACATCTGATACTCGAACCGACTCCGAGTGGCCACGACCATGAAGAGAAATCGACGAATCGAATTGACCTTCGCCGCCGGTGCGTTCGGGCTGGCCGTCCTCTTCGTGCTGGTTCCGGATATCGATCTCTGGTTTTCCGCTCTCTTCTACCGGGCGGGCGACGGTTTTTATCTCGCCGGAGCGGCATGGGTCCGGCTCTTGTACGAGATCGTCAACCCGGTAACGGCGGTCGCCGCGCTCGCACTTCTCGTGCTTCTGCTTCGCAACGTGCTGCTGGGCAGCCCGGCCGGGCCGTTCAACGCTCGAGCGACGCTGTTCTTGATGGCCGTTCTAGCCGTGGGGCCGGGTCTGGTGGTAAACGGCGTCTTCAAGAGCTACTGGGGACGGGCGCGGCCGCGGGACGTCGTCGAGTTCGGCGGGACGCGCACGTTCACACCGGCCTTCGTGATCAGCGACCAGTGCGATCGCAATTGCTCGTTCACCTCCGGCCACGCTTCGGTCCCATTCGCATTCATGGCGCTGGGACTCTTGCTGCGCCGCCGCCGGTGGGCTGTCTTCGCCGGCGCAGCCACGTTCGGTGGACTGGTGGGGCTCGGGCGAATCGTTCAGGGCGCTCACTACCTGAGCGATGTCATCTTCTCAGGTGTCTTCGTCTTTGTTATAGCCTACCTCCTCGCCCACTACGCGTTTCGATTACCGGTTGCCGCCCCGGCGGCCAGAGCGGAGCCCGAGGACGTCACCGACGTTCCTGCATAAGGGAGGTGGCCCATGCCGAGGTACCAAAAGCCGGCGTCTAGGTCTGTCGGTTTCATCGCCGTTCCCGTCGCACTATCGATACTCGCGTGTTCGGCCGGAGAGTTGAGGGGAGATCAACAGCAACCGGATGAGTCGCCGGAAAACCTCGAGGAGTTGAGGCAGTCGGTCCAAGCGATTCTCGATGCGACGAATACGCCGGGTGTGGGAATCGCGCTCGTCACGCGCGACTCGGTCATTTGGGCCGGGGGAGTCGGCACAGCCGATGTCGCCGCCGGGAAGCCTGTCACCGGAGAGACTCTCTTCCGGATCGGCTCAGCCTCGAAGAGCTTCGTCTCGCTTTCCATCCTGTGGCTGCAGGAACGTGGGTTGCTGAGCCTGAACGATAGGGTGCGGGGCCGCGCTCCCGAAATCGCGTTCGAGAATCCTTGGGAAAAGGAGACGCCGGTTCGTCTGGCGCACCTATTGGAGCACACGAGTGGGTTCGACGATATCCACCTGACAGAGTACATGTTCGGCACCCCGTCCACTACGTTGCGCGGAATGCTCGACAACCATCCGGATTCGCGAACCTCGCGCTGGGAGCCTGGCACGCACTTCTCCTACTGTAACTCCGGGCCCGTTTTGGCTGCGTACGTGGTCGAGGAAGTCGCCGGCGTGCCTTTCGAGCAGTTCGTTCAAACACACTGGTTCGACCCGCTGCAGATGAAGACCGCGAGCTACTTCCTCACCGAGGAGGTGGAGGAAAGTCTGGCCAAGGGGTACGGGCGGGACGGCGCGACGGAACAGCCTTACTGGCACATCGGCGGGCGGCCGTCGGGCGCGATCAACGCATCGGCGTTGGACATGGCCGGTTTCGTGCGATTCTTCTTGAATCGAGGCGCCGTCGGAGATTCCATTCTCCTTAGTCGTGCTTCTCTGGAGCGGATGGAGCGCCCTGGGACCACACTGTCGGCGCGGGAAGGCGTGCGAGCCGGCTACGGGCTGGGTAACTATACGAGTTCGAGGGACGGCTTCCTGTTCCATGGGCACGACGGCGGGATGAACGCCTACCTGGCTAGCTACGCTTACCTGCCGGAGGAAGGCGTCGGGTTCGCGGTGATGATCAACAGCGCGAGCGGCAGAGCGATCGGCGACATCCGAAGGTTGCTCCAGAGGTTCCTTATCAAGGACTACGAGGCGCGAATTCCCCCGAGGGCGAATGTGCCGGTGGAGTCGCTCGCGAGCATCACGGGTTACTACGAGCCGATCACGCCGCGCGTCGAGTTGTCGCGATTCCTAGACCGTTTGGCAGGATTTCTGAAAATCGAGTTGTCGGGAGAACGACTCTCGGCGAGGGCCGCCGTGCGTGGGCAACCCGATGAATTGATACCAGTTGCCGAGAGGCAGTTCAGAGCTGAAGGTGAACCGATCGCCACCGTCGCCTTCATCGATGGAGATGACGGTCGGATCGTCCTGCAGGGATTCGGAAGTGCGGTCGTGGGGAACTACCGCTCGATTTCGGCGGCGCGCGTCTGGCTGAGATGGATGGCATCGATTGTCTGCCTGGCCTTGATGGCGAGCGCCGTGGCCTTCGCCCTGGTCTGGGTGCCGCGAACGGCGTTAGGCCGCCTCAAGAGTGCGCAGCACCTAAGCGTTCGGGCTCTCCCCCTCTTGGCCGTCCTCTTCCTTGCTGCTGCGGCCGGCTTCGTTTTCATGGCCAGTGCCGATCCGCTGCCACGCCTCGGCCGACCGACTTTCTACTCGGTGGGATTCTTCCTCCTGATGTCGGTTTTTGCGCTGTTGGCGCTGGTCGGATTGATCCAGACCGGGCGGGCCTG
>JBDHAS010000312.1:0-4145 GCA_039588015.1 Gemmatimonadota bacterium
ATCGGCTTTATGAAGCTCCGCGGCAGCCTCTCGCTGCGCGTCGGTTTCCTGCTCGTTCTCCTGTTCGGCGCGATCTTGCCGCTGGGGCTGGTCGGGCTGTGGTTGAACCGCAGCGCCGCCCGCTCCGGTGAGGAGCTCGTGCGTGAGCGTCTGGAGCGTGGACTGCGCGAAGTCATCGCGGGCATCGGTGCGCGCTGGGTTACTGAGCGCACAACACTCCTCGAGCTTGCCGAGCACCCCGAGGTACAGCGCGGACTCCGGAGCCCAGCCACGGCGACCGTGGATGCAGAGCCACCAGCGGAGGTTCGTGGACTGTTCGAACGCACCCAGGATTTCGCCGAGGCGGTCGTTGTCCGCGACAACGCCGGTGCCACGCGCTGGCGAACGACGTTTCAGACGGTCGAGCCAGCGTTGGGTACACGGTTGCCGATCGAGCTCCCGATCTACGACGGCGCGTCCGGCGCGCGGATTGGGACTCTAGAAGCGCGGCTCTTCGTCAGCCGCCTGGCGCCGGGTAGCGGTGGCTGGTACGGCATCGGTGGCTCGGTGCTCGGCCTGTTCGACGGTGAAACCGGCGAGCCTCTGCTTCCCCTCACTATCGACGCGGAGCGATTTCAGCTGGAGCGCTTTTCCTGGGCTAACGAGTCGTGGCTAGGCGTGAGCCACTCCCTGCGAGAGCCACCGCTCGAAATCGTGCTCGCCGCCCCGCTTGGTCCGTTCACCGAACCGTTCGAACGGACCGGACGCAGGGGCACATTGGCACTGATCGCGATCGCGTTGGTCGCGTTCATCCTGGCCACGCTGGTCACCGGTCGCATCACGCGGTCGCTGGGCCAGCTCGCCGCTGCCGCCGAGGCCGTCACGGCGGGCGATCTGAAGAGCGAGGTTGAGGAGAGCGGAGGCGATGAAGTGCGGCGCCTCGCCCGCGCCTTCAACGCTATGGTGCGTAGCCTGCGTGAAACGCTCCTGAGACTTGCCCAGAGGGAGTCGCTGGCCGCTGTAGGAGGCTTCGCTACTTCACTCGCCCACGAAGTCCGCAACCCCCTCACCTCGATCCGCTTGGTTCTGCAGAAAGCGGAGGAGCGCTCGCTCGATCCCGAGTGCAAGAAGTTGATCGCCAAGGCCTTGGCCTCGGTGGAGGGTTTGAACCGTACGGTGAGCGGCGCCCTGAGCATCGCGCAGAGCGGCCTTGTGGACGCCGAGACGATCGACTTACGTGCCCCGCTCGAAGCCGCCGCCCGCACGGCGGAACCCGAGTTCCAGGCCCGCAGAGCCACGCTCGAGACGGCGGCGACTGCCGTGCCTGTGCGCGTGCAGGGCGACGCTGCGGCGCTCGAGCGGGTGTTCCTCAACTTGCTGCGGAACGCGGCGCAGGTGTTGGGAGAAGGCGGTCGGGCTCAGGTTTCTCTCGAACGCAGCGATGACATGGTGACCGTCTCGATCGTTGACAACGGTCCGGGAATCCGCGAGCAAGATCGCGAGCGCGTGTTCGAACCCTTCTACTCTACAAAGGCGGAAGGGACTGGGCTGGGCCTGGCGATCGCCCGCCAGACCATTCACGCGCATGGCGGTGAGATCACCATAGAGACTGATGAAGGCGCGGGCACGGTCGCACGGATCAAGCTGCCGCTGGCCCGGCGGACGTAACACTTCGGATCGCGTCGTTGATACGGCTCGTTACAAATCCGCAAGGTCGGTGATCTGCTCCATTCCACCTAAGTCGTTGTCTCTTTGATGATTGGTCTCTTGTCGCTGATCGGCACGATACCCGCTTGGAGCGATCCACTGATGGGCATGCGGGCACATACGAAGCCTGCGCCCGACGCGTCCCTGGTCCAAGCAGGAGGTTGTGATGAAAAGGCCGTTGAAAGCGATCGCCCTGGGCACTGTAGTCTGGTCTACTGCTTTGGGATGTTCGTCGTCCGAGCGAGGCCAGCGGGTGCACACTGCGGGTTTCGTCGCCGGAGCCCACCTCGGTGCCGATGTCGCTGACGCCGATACCCAGGGCATCATCACGCGTCGCATCTTGGCAGGCATCGAGTGGATGCCGATGGGCTCGCCTTCGCCCGACGGCAAGTATGTGACCGACAACTCTTGGAATGGGGGAGACCTGGTGGTCCGGAATCTGCAGACCGGCGAGGAGCGAAGTATCACGGATGAGGCGGCGCGGACTGGGGGGTGGGCCGACTATTCACGGATCTCTCGCGATGGTCGGTGGGTCGCGTACACCTGGTACGAACCTGACTCGACGACGGGTCATTCGGTCGAAATCCGTGTCATCTCGGTCGAGGGCGGTGAGAGCCGTGTGCTGGTCGAAGACGGGGAGATTCAGTATGCACTACCGCTAGACTGGTCGGCTGACGGGACCCGGGTCCTGCTCGGATTGTCCTGGTCGGATGGCACGAACCAAATCGGACTGGTCGATGTCGCCGAGGCCGAGCTGCACATCGTCAAGTCACTCGGCCGGGCTTCGCTGGGCGTCGGGGCGCTTTCTCCCGACGGGAAGTATGTCGCCTACGATGTTCGGCGCGACGAGCGCTCCCCACAACATACAGTGCACATCATAGCCGCTGACGGCAGCCGTGTCAGTGAGGTGACCGGGCCCGGCGGCCACAACATCGTGCTCGGCTGGGAGCCGAGCGGCCGCTACCTGCTGTACTACGGCGATGGTTCCGGTTCACCCAGCGTCTGGGCTCTACAGACCACGGAGGGTCGCCCCCAGGGCGAGCCGGTTCTCATCCGCTCGGACCTCTGGCACCTCATACCGATGGGTTTCACCGCCGCGGGCGACTACTTCTACGGGGTGACCACGGGCAAGGTCGACATGTTCACCGTGCTGACCGACCCCGAGACGGGGGCGCCGATCGGGGGTCCGCAATCGATCACGCCCCACTACCAGGCCGGCACGGCTCTGTACCCCAGGTGGTCGCCGGACGGCCGCTACCTCGCCTACCGCCGGACGCCACCGTCAGGGAGTGGGATGCGCCACTCTCTGGTGATCCGCGCCGTCGAATCCGGCGAGTTCCGAGAGATCGGACTCGACCTCGCGGTCGTGCTCACTCCGAGCTGGTCCAGCGATGGACGCTTCCTGGTGGTGTACGCCCAGGAGGGGAGGACTCGAGGGAGGAATCGTCAGGGCATTTATCGGATCGACGTTCAGACGGGCGAGCACGGGTTCGCGCATCATATCGAAGACAATATGCGCGGTGTCGCCTGGGTCGATGACGGACGCACGGTCGTCTACAAGGAAGTCAGCAGTGGCGAAGGTCGCCGACAGTGCCGATTCGTCACCGTCGAGCTCTCCTCCGGCCGGGAACGTGAGATCTATCGCTGGCCATGCTTTTCACAGGACTGGTGGTGGGCGCTGGCGCCGGATCGGCGCACGATCGCTGGCGTGTTCGACCCCTTCGAGAACACGGAGAACCCCTGGACCCTGAGGCTTATCTCGCTCAACGACGGTGCGTCACGTGATCTCGCCGAATTCAAACCCTGGGTCGCCGAGGACGCGGTGGGGCCGTCTATGTGGCCCGAACTGTCCTGGACGCCCGACAGCCGTTCCGTCCACTTCCGGGGCTGCCTCTCCCCCGACCAGGTGATCGCAGCGCTGAACCGCTGCCCCAACTGGTCGTTCGATGCTGAGACGGGCGCGCGGCGACGGCTCGCCGACGACGCTCCGATGGGCTCGATCCATCCGGACGGGCGGCGCGTGGCCTTTGCAGACGGCGAGAGAGCCTACGAGGTCTGGGTGATGGAGGACTATCTACCCATATCAGCAGCGGAGCCCGGCTCGAAATCGGGGGAAGGCGGCGAATAGCCCTGGGTCGCCTGCTTGGCCCGGAGCGAAGGCGGATGCGGGATCCGTGTGATGGCATTACAATTATGCAGCCCTTCCCAGGCCGGATCCGCGTACCGGGAGAAGTGGAGCGAACATGAACGTCAACAGAGGTTGGCTGTGGGCTGCCTTTGTAGCCGTGATCGCGCTGGTCCTCGTGAGCACGCTCGTCGTAGACCCCACAACACGAGCAGCCCTTTCCGTCGTAGCGATCGCGCCGCTGCTTTTCCTCACGGCCCGGGTGGCGAAGAACATCGAGCAGCGTGAAGCGTATCAGAAGAGGAAGTTCAGCAAGCTGCGTGGGGTGACGGAC
>JBDHAS010000313.1:0-5515 GCA_039588015.1 Gemmatimonadota bacterium
TCAGCTCTGCCTCAATCTCTTTCAGTAGGATATACGGCTCCCCGTCCGGCTTTCCAACCGGCATCTCGATCGCCCACCTGCCCTGGATGAAGTCATAAGCGTGGGCCGGAGGCTGTCGTTTCCCCCGGCGCACGGTGCAGTCAGGTACCTCAGCCGCCTACCTCGGAACGCAATAAGAAACCGAATCCCGAGGCGGATTTCAAGGTGAGCTTTGGCGCCTACGCGATGGCGTCTTTCAGGAAGTCGTTCACCTTGCGTCCGGCCCGGTAATGCCGCATCACGAAACCCGCCAGGTCCTTACGCAGCACCAGCCGCGGGTCGTCGTATTCGGCGAAGTAGTAGAACTGCTTCTTGGCTATGAAGGGGTAGCGCTCGACCTCACTGGCGAACTCCTTTGGCACGCGGACGTTCTCCTCGCCGCGCAGTTCGCCGAATAACTCCCTGAACTGCTTGCCCTTCAGCGCCCGGACCAAGGCCTTTCCGTCGCGCACGATGGCTCGGCGCATCTTCAGGACGTCCTCCTTGTCGGGCTGATACATCCCTCCTCCAATCCAGACGCCGCCGGGGCTGAAGTGGAAGTAGAGTCCGGGATACTGTCTGTTGCGCCTACCTTCGGGTGAGACCACCGCCGCCATGTGCGTCTTGTAGGGCGTCTTGTCCTTCGAGAAACGAGTGTCTCGCGCAATGCGGAATACGGCATCCTTGGGCTCGATCTCGACTTCGGGGTCCAGAACGCTGACCCGATCGATTATCTCGGCGACGAAACCGTTGAACGGCTCCTTGACGTGCTGCTCGTACTCCTTCTTGTGAGCGTGAAACCACTCCCGATTGTTGTTGCGCGACAGCCTCTTCAAGTAGTTGATGAACTCTTCGGTGAAGAACGGCATGCGTTTCCCTTTCTGGTTAATCTCGGCCCAAAATCAGACCGAACTATCCAAGCGCTCCTTCCCTGTCGACGATTCGCCGCAGCAGCCCCGTTTGGCCGGCGTGATAAGCATCGTGGAAGACGAAACTCGTGATCAGGGACCCCACGGTCTCCTCCGGATTCTCGGTCGGACTGAACGGCGCCTTCTCCGCGAACCGCTCTGCCGTCACCCGGGACAGGCCCTGCGGCAACAACTCTTGCGTTCTGTCGAGGTCCGCCAGGATCTGTTCGAAAGGCATTGCCCGAGCCGGGTCGGCCAGACCCGACCCACCGCGCCGGTACGGCTCGCGGGCAGAGCTGTCCCATACAGGTTCCGTCCCCAGCAGCTCGAGTAGCTCGTTACGCGAAGCGACTATATGTCCGAGTACCCAGTTAAGACAGTTGCCACCCGGCTCGGGCAGTACCAGGCTGTCGTCGTGAGTGACGCTTTCTGTATTCGCCCTCAGGACGAAATGCGTCAATCCGAGCTGCGTGATGAGAGCATCGAGGCTGACAGCGCCCGACTGGCTGAAAGATGACATCGTGCTCCTCCGAGGTTGGGGTGCGAACGATTGCTTTTTTTCGACAATGGATAATACGATTTCGTACTATATAGCTCGGACGCCCACCTCTGTCAAGCCACGGCTTTGCCCCGCACGTCATTCCATATATATTACGATATCGTATAATACGAGCACCGGCGGACAATTCAGCAGAGCGGCTCATGCTAGACTTCCTGTCTCCGATTCACAAAGCCAATCGCCAGATCAGCGTCCACTTCGAGGAAAAGCTAGAGAGCCTCGGCGTCAGCCCGCCGGAAGGCCATATCCTCAGCTACCTCAGATCGTACGCGCCCTGCCCAATCTCCGAGATCGTCCGCGTTTTTGGCTTGAAAGGCTCAACTCTCACCAGCATTCTGGACCGGTTGGAGGAGAGGGGCCTGATTACGCGTCAAATCAACCCGGACGACCGTCGTTCGTTCGTCATCAAGCTGACCCGCAGCGGCCGGCGCCTTGCCGACCGGATCCAGACGTTCGTTGAACAGCTCGAGGAGCACATCCATCGCCGGGTCACCGCTAAGAACCTTACCGGTTTCAAGAAGGTGATGTCGGCTATCGAGGAGGCAACGCAAGTCAGGCTACGAGAGCGATGAAGAGGCGTCGCAACATGATCGTTCAGTTGGCATCGTATCTAAACTTCAATAGGGCGAAGTAGGTTCCGCAGATGGCGACAGAAGCGGATCTGGAGTCTGTACGTCTCGACAAGTGGCTTTGGGCGGCGCGTTTTTTCAAGACGCGTTCGCTGGCCGCTAAGGCCATAATCGGCGGCAAGGTGCAGGTGAATGGGCGGCGCGCGAAACGCGCGTCGACGCTGCACGCAGGCGATCGCGTGCGCGTTCGCAGGGCCCGTAACGAATACCACGTCGTCGTGCTGCGGCTGTCGGAGCGGCGCGGTCCCGCCAAGCAGGCCGCGACCCTCTACGAGGAAACGCCCGAAAGCATAGCGGCCAGGGAGAGCCTGGCTCTACAGCGGAAGGCAGCGCCGAGCTTCGAGTTTCGAGATGGCGGCCGTCCCAGCAAGAAGGAGCGGCGACAGTTGGACCGCCTCAAGCGACGTAAGGTCGAATAGCTGGCCGCGGCTTAGGGCTATAAAAAGAAGGGGCCGTCGGAAGTTCACGATCGGCCCCTCAGATTGCGGATTCTAGGTGGGAAATCAGTGGGGTAACTGTCCAGTGCCAGCTGGACAGGAGGGAAACTTCATCTATTCGTTTGTTTCCAAGCACTCCTTTTTCGAAGTCCTCTTCTGTTCCTCTATCCCTACGACTGCAAGGCTGACACAGTTTCAACCTTCTCTATCCTGTTAGATGCCAAGATGGGTTCCAAGGTTGCCACCTGTTCCCATCCCCGGCACAATCACCCGACCAACGGCGGCTGGGGGTTCGTGGTTCCTTGCGGTTGCGACGGCAGCATGACCGCACCATTGCCGGGCCGCCAAGCCTGACACCAGCGCGCTGCGACACACGTACATCTCAGTAACCTTCACTCACCGCCGTTGGTTCGACTCAGACCGATGATTCAAGTAGAGTGTCACACGCGTGAGAAGAATCTGGACGACCTGCGAGAAGGAGGGACGCAACGATGGAATTCCGACTCGACCAAACGATCGAGGTTCTCGAACGCACGCCGGGGACGCTTCGTTCCCTGCTCGGCGGCTTGTCCGAGCCCTGGGTAAGCTGCAACGAAGGAACCGATACGTGGACCGCTTTCGACGTCGTCGGCCACCTGATCCAAGGCGAGGAGGCCGATTGGATTGCCCGGCTCCAGAGCATCCTAGAGCACGGTGAATGGCGCACGTTCACACCTTTCGACCGTTTCGCCCAGGTCGAGAAGAGCAAAGGTAAGAGCTTGGCCGAATTGCTCGAGAGCTTCGCGGCCCTGCGCGAGGAAACTCTAGGAAGGCTAAGGGAACTGGACCTTCAGCCCGACCAGCTCGAGCGGCGTGGCACTCATCCGGAGTTCGGCCCGGTGACGGCCCGGCAGTTGCTCGCTACGTGGGCCGTGCACGACCTGGGCCATATCGCCCAGATCGCACGCGTGATGGCCAAGCGATACTCCGACGATGTGGGGCCGTGGAAAGCGTACCTGCGTATCCTGAGGGACTAGCGGTCAGCCACAGTAGTGATGACGTATGAGAAAGGGCAGCCCGTTGGCGTAAGGCGGGCTTTGAATTGCCAATACTGAACAATCGAATGTCGAATATCCAAGAGCAGTTCTTCGTCATTGGCTAGTCGACATTCGGCGTTCGATATTCAAACCGGCCAACCCGTCACAACTGGTGTGGGCGAGTACTACCGGCCGCTCCTACCCCCTCTGGTATCGACCCATCAGCTGGCCTTCCGCCAGCACGTGCCCCTCGATCACGCGGAGTAGATCGGCTTTGCTCGCTCCCGCCGGAAGACCAGGCTCGATATCCAGCGCGTAGAGCGTGAAGAAATACCGGTGCGGACTGCCGGGCGGCGGGCAAGGCCCACCGTAGCCTGTGCGGCGGAAATCGTTCACTCCCTGCTTCGCCCCATCCGAGGTGATCTCGCTCCCGGGCGGCACGCCTTCGGCCAGCCCGGACAAGGTCGAGGCGAGATCGTAGATCACCCAGTGGACCCATGTGCCCATCGGCGCGTCCGGGTCGTCGCACACGAGCGCGAGGCTCTTGGCCGCCTCGGGAATGCCCGTCCAGGCGCGTCCGGGTCGTCGCACACGAGCGCGAGGCTCTTGGCCGCCTCGGGAATGCCCGTCCACTCGAGCGGCGGCGAGACATCCTCCGCATCGCAGGTGTAGCGGGCCGGGATGAAACCTCCGTCATCAAACGCGGAGCTCGTGACCTCGACGGACATAGCAACCTCCTGAGGAAGGCGCGGGCGGGGCTCTACATAACCAAGAGAAGGTTGTGGGCGCGCGAGCGCAAGAAACCGCTTGGAATCGCCGTCAGGGCACGCTAGCCTGCAGGTCGATCGCGCCGCGCGTTACGAGGTCGATGTACGATCGAAGGCCGCCGTGCGAGTTCTCTTGCACGAAGCTCTCAAACGTCTGCAACAGCTGAACGCTGTAGTATCCAGGCACAGCGTGTGGGTGAGCGTAGCCGAAGTTTCGACCGAAGTAGCTTCGGATGATCACGCTTCGCCCGTCAAACGGAAGCTCCGCAACAGTCTCGGCGAACCGATCGTAGGTGTTGGCGCGCCACAGGTAGTACTCGACGTTCGACACGTAGATCGCCGAAACCCGCTCGCCGCGCGCGGCAACGTGACGGCCGATCGCCGCCAACGCGTGGTTGCCGGCAAGATCGCCGACGACGGGGACGACACGATCGCCATCCTGTAGCGACTTCAGAAACTGGAAGTCCTCCTCGTCGACGAGGTAGCTGGCCCGTCGGCCCGCCAGGTCTCGCTCCAGCAAGAGCTGCCGATAGGTGGGGTAGTTCCGACGCGGGCTCCGGCCATGGCTGCGAAAGCGCAAGCCCAGCCCTTCGCGGATGAAGGTGCCGTGAAAGCGACGAATCGTCTCCCTGTCCGCATCGGACAAGTCCAGCCCGAAGTTGCTTGCCCGATTGACGACAGCGGCCATCGCCAGCTCCGCCGCGTCGGGATCCGTGGGAGCCGCGTCGACATATGCGACTAGCTCATCGACCCCGCGGTCATTCCAGTCCTGCGCATCGTCCGGAGGCGGCCGCGCGAAGAGCAAACAGAGGTACTCGATGCGATTCCGGGCCAGCGAGAACAGCGCCTTGAACATCAGGTGTTGCAGCAAGTTGTCGCGACGGATGTCGATGATGAACGCCACGCTGGGACGGATGGCTGCTATGTAGGAGAAATTCTGGTCCGGCCCGACTCCAACGTAGGCGCCGCCCTGAACGCCCAGTTCGTCTAACGCGCCGACCACGTGCAGGTACGACTTCTCGTTCGAGATCAGATTGTCGGTGTCGAAGTAGCCGCCCGGCTCCGAAAGTTCTTCGATCAGCCGCGCGAAGTCCGGATTCGGACCGGCTTGCCCGGCCGCAGCGCCCGACCAGGCGGCTCCGTGACCCTGGCCGCGCCCGTCGACGCAGGCAGCTGCGATA
>JBDHAS010000314.1:0-4116 GCA_039588015.1 Gemmatimonadota bacterium
CCTTCGAGCAGGATGCGGGCTGTCGATCAACTCGATATCTACCTGGCCCTGCCCAGTCCTTGGCCCACCGTTGGACCTGCCTGTCAGAAGGAAAACTTTTCTAACGATATATCGGCTTCCTGTCAACAAGGAAAATTCAGGCAATTCGCGTGTCGCGGTCCAGCGCGCGGACTGTACGCGATTGTCCTGGTCCGGGTCGCGCGCAACCTGGGAGCGCCTGTTCCAGCTCAACATCGCGGCCGAGCCTCAGCCATGACAGGCCGTTGCTGTCGTGTGGCCGAGGAGGTAACACGTGAGCCCGCACTATCACTGCCGGCGGGAAGTCACCTCCACGAATTCTCGCACAAACACGATCAGGTTGGCCGTGGGCTTCCCCTCGTCGGATATCGCGGCAGGCGCTGCCGGAAAGTCTCCGCCGAGGCCCCCGAACTGCTCCGCCGTGGCGTATGGCATGTAAACATGGATGTGCGGGACGAATGCACCCACCCGGGTCTCGGCGTCGGAATAGAGGACCTGCCCGGCGGACAACATGTACGCCATTGCCGGCCGTTGCGGCAGTGTGAGATCCCCGTTCCCAATCGCCTCGGCGATCCGTTGGTCTATCTCCTCGGAAGAGAAACCCGCCAGCCGCATCTCGACGCGCCGGATTTCCAGCGGCAAGATCGTCCTCGATGCCTCCGGATCATAGCAGATGGGCTCGATCGAAAGCGGCAGGCTGCGCGATACCATGCAGGTCACGCCGTTCGAGCCCTCGGCTGCCGTTCGATAGTGCTGGTCGCGCAGAACCAGGATGGTGGCCTCACCGCTCACCTCGGTCGGCGCCGCGCTTCTCGCGAGGGCAATCTCCTCGCCTTCGGATAGTACGGGTGGTGTGGCGGCCGGTTGCGCCAGCGCGGCCACAGGCAGCAGCGCGGCCGTGATCGCTGGAATGAGTCCTTTCATCGTATCCCCCTGGTCTCGCGGAATTGCAGCTATTAGACCGGGTTCTGCGGCGGTAGGTTACAGCGGCGGCCGCCCGCCGTCAGTTGAGGGGATCGACCTGTCGGATCTCGAAGGTCCCACCGTACTTGATATGAGGGGACGCTAATGCGATCTCGATCGCCTCGTCATACCCCGCGGCGCTGACGACGAAGTATCCAGAGACGTCGGAGCGCGTTCGGGTCTCACCGGCCGCGGAAGCCGAGATCCAGCGGCCCGGTTCGTCCATCAGCTTGTTGGCGCCCACGAGGTGGCCCTCCCGCGCCAGTGACGCCGCCCAGGCCTGATACTCCTGCACGAGGCTGTCTCCCGTGACGGGCCCTTGCGGCTCCTCACCTCTGACCAGGAACAGAAACGTGGAGGCACCCATCGTCGGCAGCCTCGGCGGCGATCCGTCACCGCGCAACAGATACCCGCCCGCGCCTCCAAGCAGGACGAGCGCGACTCCGGCGGCGGCGCGGAGGAACGGGCCGTAGCGGTCGTTCCACCGTGCGGTTGCCATCCGGCGGCCAGGCCCGCCGGCCGCCTGACCTGCTGCCGGGGACAGACCCAACTGACCCAAACCCCTCCACAGCGCCCCGATTCGCTCCGCCTCCGCCGCGCACGTCTTACACGACTGGACATGTACGTCCAGATCATTGCGTTGCTTCTCGTCCAGTGCGTCCAGCAGGGAATCGATGATGAGGTCGATAGCGTGCTCGCACTTCATCTTTCCAACTCCAGTTCTTCGAAGATCTGCCGCAGCTCGCGCATCGCCCGGTGTGCCCTCACCTTGATCGCGCCCACCGTGGTTCCGCACACTTCGGCGATCTCGGCGTAGCTCAGGCCTTCGTATCGGCTCAACACCAGCACCTCCCGCCTGTCGGGCGACAACGCGTAGAGGGCGGACCGCAGAGTCTCCAGCCGAGGATCGGACTCGACCGGGTCGTTCCGCTCCTGCACGTGCTGCTGCTCCCGGGCCACCCGCTCGGCTCGTCTTCGGACCTTCGCCTCAGCGCTCAAGTGATCAACGCAGACGTTCCGGACGAGTCGGTAGAGCCACGTCGTGAACGCAGCGCGAGCACCGAATCCCTTGCGGTACTTCAGGATTCTCAGGAAGGATTCCTGGACCAGGTCGTCGGCGACGGAGGCGTCCCCCGTCAGGCGGTGGCAAAGGGCGTACACTCGAGCGTGATGGCGGTCGAACAGGATGCCAAGGGCGCTCAGGTCGCCGCGGCACACGGCAGCCATCAGCTCATGATCCGTTTCGCACGCCCCCGTCAAAGAGCCTCCCCAGAGGTGCGCAGGTTACCAGGACCCGCGGTCGCACAGCCCCATTGCCTGTATCTCGAGACGAGAATAATGCTGTCGTCCGTCTGTTTGCTATGACTTTCGCCAGAGGCGACAGGTTACACGTCGCCGCGCAGGCTCGGCCGACTGACGAGAATCGCAGTTCAACGAGGCGTGCTTGCCCGGACGCCACAATCAGCTCGACGATGGCTACCCGGGCTGTGAGCGAATCGCTCGCCGCAACGCGAGCCGTGGCTTGAGCGCAATATGCAGTGCGACGCTCGAGTCGCTCCATGCATCCTACGTGGCAGAACCCATCCACGTGTGACGGGAGGTATCATGGCAGGCGCGCGCATCAATACCGTTCTGGTTCTCTTGCTGGCAGGTTGCGGCTCGGAGCCCTCCGTGCCTGCAGCGGCTGTCCGGGACAGCGCAGGTGTGACCATCGTCGAGAGCAGCGGAGCGTCTTGGCAAGAAGGGTCGGAATGGCGGCTGGCTTCCACCCCGGACATCGACATCGGTGGCAGCGATGTCGATCCCGAATACGAGCTCTTCCAAGCCCAGGGTGCGGTCAGGCTGGCCGATGGCAGTATTGTGGTCGCCAACGCGGGGAGCGCAGAGCTCCGATTCTACGATGCCTCGGGACAGTATGTGCGGACCGTCGGAAGACGTGGAGGCGGGCCCGGCGAATTCGAGGGTCTGCGTTGGGTCGAACGATACACGAGCGACTCGCTCCTGGCTTGGGACATGCGCCTGCGGCGCGGGTCAGTTTACGACCTGACAGGCCGGTTCCATCGCAGCTTCACTTTGCCTGCCGAAGCTCTCTACGACCCGATCGCACAATTCCCTGACGGCACACTGCTGACCCAGGAGACAAGCCAGTGGATGACCCAGGAACTGCCTGATGGACCTCAGCGACCTTCAATAGCGCTCGCGACCTTCAGCGTCGACGGGGCGAAGATCGCGGACTTGGAGGCCTTTCCGGTGGACGAATACTGGAGCGAAAGCGGCCCCGACCATCCCCACCGCTGGCGCCGGGCCTTCGGACGCCGAACCGCGATGACGGTTTCCGATTCGCTGATCTTCATCGGCACCGGTGAGTCGTTCAGCGTGGACGTCTACGGTCGCAGCGGTCACCTGCTGCGGCGCCTTCGCTACGCCGGCTTCCCTCCCGTCGCCGTCAGCGCCGAGGACCGCGAAACCTGGGTGGAGGAAACGCTTGCGACGCTCGAGGCCGGCATGGCCGAGCACATGCGCCCGTTCTTCGAAGACATGCAGCCTCGCACCACGCTGCCGCCCTATGACCGTCTACTGACCGATGTCGTCGGTAATCTCTGGGTTGAACACTACCGACGTCCTAGCGACGAAAGGAACACCTGGACCGTCTTCAACGGTGAAGGAGTCGTGCTGGGCCAGGTCAGCGTGCCCGGCGGTTTCGACATCCTGGAGGTGGGGACCGACTATGTGCTCGGGCGTTGGCTAGACGACCTCGATGTCGAACACATTCAGTTGTATCGCCTGCTCAAGAGAGTGATAGCGTACTAGCTGTGCCGTCACCGAGGCAGCCTCTCTTCCACCTGTCAAACGGTCTAGCGAGTAGTCCCGCAGCGTCGAGGGTTTCGGGGCATCGGTTGGATGGATAGCTCACGAGCCACCGAGAGCAGTCAATTCCAGAGATCGGGCTTCCCCTTGACACGGTGGAAAGATCCCACCGCTGAAGAGGCAAACTTTTCTAACGATATATCGAAAAATAATCAAGGGATCTAACTTACATTTTTGTCAGCGTCTCGTCCGCGTCCTTGCCCCGCGGACGCGATCTAATACGCCGCTTCACCTGAAGAGCGTCAGAAGCCGTGGGCGCGGGCGCAG
>JBDHAS010000315.1:0-5448 GCA_039588015.1 Gemmatimonadota bacterium
ATGCCGGCCAGCCGTCCCTCCTCCAGCACCGGCACCTCGCCCCTGAAGGTTCCCAAGAATCGCATCACGTCGGCGAGGGAGTCGTCGGGCGTGACTTTCGGGAATTGTCCTTCGACCATCAGGTCCTCGGCGATGATGATCGACTCCAGGACTGACGGATCCTTCATCACCGGGCGGATCTCGTCGGCGGAGATGATTCCGAGCAGGCGGCCGTCCTCCTCGGTCACGCAAACCGTGTGGCCGTGGTAGTCGATGAACTTCGAGATGAGCGGGACGAGACCGTCTTCGGGCGCCGCGGTGGCGGCCGCAGGTCGCATGACTTCCCTGACCTTCACGTGCTGAAGCACGTTGACGGCCCTGCCTCGGTGGATGTCTATCCCGCGGTGCAACAGCTTGATCGTGTAGATCGAGGCGCGTTGTATCCGCATGGCCAGCAAGGTCGCGATGATGCAGCTGATCATCAGCGGGAGAATGATCTTGTAGTCTCCCGTAAGCTCGAAGATGATGATGATGGCGGTGATCGGGGCATGGGTGCCGGCCGCTACCACGGCGCCCATGCCGACGAGTGCGTACGCTCCGACGCCGGCCGTGCTCGTGGGCCAGATGATCTGGACGACGGTGCCGACGGCGCCGCCCAGCATCGCCCCGATGTACAGCGATGGTGCGAAGACGCCGCCGGAGGCGCCCGATCCGATCGTGAGCGAGACGGCCAGTATCTTCAGCACGACGAGGGCGAGCATGAACTCCCAGATCATGCTGCCATGCAGGGCCTGGGTGATAGCTTCGTAGCCGACGCCGAAGATCTGGGGAGCTTGGATGCCGATCACGCCGACCGCGGCACCACCGATGACGGTTTTCATCGGCCCGGGGATGCGGATCCGATCGAAGAAGTTCTCCGATATATCGATGCTGCGAATGAACACGAGCGCGGCGAGCCCGGCCATGATCCCGAGCCCGGCATACGCGAACAGTTCCGATGCGTGGACCAGGCTGTAGGTGGGGACTTCGAACGCCGGAACATCGCCGAGTATCCCGCGACTGACCACGGTCGCCGTCACCGATGAGATGACGATGGGCGAGAAAAGGGCGACCCCGAAGTCACCGAGGATGATTTCGAGCGCGAAGAGGGCTCCCGCCACCGGCGCGTTGAAGGTGGCTGCTATTCCGGCCGCGGCTCCGCAGCCGACCAGTGTTCGCAGGCGACGAGGGTCGAGCTTCAGCCACTGGCCGATGGTTGAGCCCAACGCCGAACCGATCTGCACGATCGGTCCTTCTCGCCCTACCGAACCGCCGGAGCCGATGGTGATACCCGAAGCGACCAGCTCGGTCAGGGTGACGCGCTTTCGGATGCGGCCTCCCTTCAGGGCAACCGCCTCCATGACCTCCGGCACGCCGTGGCCTTTGGACTCGCTGGCTACATAGTATGTGATGAACCCGACGACCAATCCTCCCCCCGCTGGAGCGAGCACCTTCCACCACCAGGGTAGAGCGGAGAGGTAGTCCAGCATCACCGGACCCTGGCGCCAGGCTATCTGGTTCACGAACTCGATGAAACTGCGGAAGGCGACGGCTCCCAGACCTCCGAGCAGGCCGATCACGACGGCTACGACGATCATATAGAGCCGCTCGGTCTCTCGAAGTCTGCTATGGAGACTTCGGAGAACCGCCAGCGGTGCGGTGATCACACGGAGGAGCAGCGAACTCCGAGTTCGGATCAGGTTGGATCGCAAGTTCATGGCTGGGGGGAGAATAATCGAGAAGTCGCGGAACGGAAACCGCTTGTCCCGGCTGAGCACGTCGCTGTCTTCTGTACCCTTCGCTTGCGCCAGCAGCCCACCGTAACGGGGATGAACAGTAACGGACGGCGCCGGGGATCGCTCCTAGCCGCGGTATGCGCTCCAGGCCAGGCACGCCCAGCCCGCCAGGAAGGCGAGGCCGCCGATCGGCGTTACGGCCCCGAGCCCGCGGAGGCCCGTAAGGCTGAGCGCGTATAGGCTTCCGGAGAAGACGATGATGCCGGCGAAGAACAGCCACCCGGCAGCGGTACTGGCCCGACTTGGCCAGCGGTTCGCCGCCGAGGCCGCGGCCAGCAGGGCGACGGCGTGGACGAGATGGTAGAGGACGGCGGTCTTCCAGATGTCCAGTAGTTCCGGTGTCAGGGCATCCCGCAGCGCGTGCGCGCCGAAGGCGCCCGCCGCCACACCCAGCAGTCCCAGTAACGCACCCAACGCGAATAATCGTCTGTCCATGATAGATACCCTATGTCAATGTGGGGCGGGCGTTTGCCTTGCTGCGGCCGCTGAAGCATTATTAGTAACAGGAAAGAGGAAGCAAGTCCGCCTGCGCCCCGCAAAAGGGAACCCCTGCCAGCGCTGATTTCGGGAGGAGCCCGGCATGTCTGATGTCGGTGGTGATGTGCGAAAGAGTCCCTCGGTCTTGGTGGTCGATGACGAGCCGGCCGTTACCTCGGCCGTAGCGAAGCGATTGGGCCGGGACGGCCTGTCCTGCGAGGAAGTGTACTCGGCGAAGGACGCGTTGCAACGTCTGGAAGAGAAGGAGTTCGACGTCGTTGTCACGGACGTGAAGATGCCCGAGATGTCCGGGATCGACCTGTTGAAGATTGTCAAGCAGCGCGACCCGGAGGTGCAGGTCATAGTCATCACCGGGAACCCGGACGTGGACTTCGCCGTCGAGGCGATCCGCTCTCAGGTGGACGACTACCTGGTGAAGCCGTTCGAGATGGCGCAGCTATCTCACGCCGTGGATCGGGCGCTGGAGCATCGTTCGCTGCTGAAGGAGAACCGGCAGTACCGCACCCAGCTCGAGACGCGGGTTCAGGGGCAGGCACAGCAGATCGAGCGGCTCTTCCTCGATGGTCTGTCGGCGCTGGCCGGCGCCATCGAGGCGCGCGACCGCTACACCAGCGGACACTTGGACCGGGTGACGCGCTACTCGCTGGCAACGGCCGCGGAGCTGGGCTTGGACGATCAGCAGGTATGGAACGTCTGGCTGGGCTCGCTGTTCCACGACGTGGGCAAGCTGGCCATCCCGGACGCGATCCTCAACAAGCCGGGCCCGCTGACGATGGAAGAGTACGAGCAGATGAAGAAGCACCCGGAGCTGGGGGTGCAGATCGTCGAGCGGATCTCGTTCCTGGTTCCGGCCGCGCGAAGCATCCTGCACCACCAGGAGCGCTGGGATGGGGACGGGTACCCGGCCGGATTGAAGGGACAGGAGATCTGCGTCGAGGGCCGCATCCTCGCGGTCGCCGATGCGTTCGACGCCATGATCACCGACCGCCCGTACCGGGCGGCGCGCAGCGAGAGCGAGGCGGTCGAGGAGCTGATCCGCTGCGCCGGCAGCCAGTTCGATCCGGCGGTAGTGGGCGCGTTTCTGCGCGCTCGCGAGAAGGGATTCCCGGCGGAACTACCGCTGACGCAGCACCCGGCGGTGACCAGCTAGGTCCGGCCGGGCGCGCTTGACCCTCGCTAAAGCCCCGAATAGATTCGCATTCCCGGCGCCACCGTAGCTCAACGGTAGAGCACGGCATTCGTAATGCCGGGGTTGTGGGTTCGATTCCCACCGGTGGCTTTGCTCGGTGCTGGTGGACCGGCTTAAGCATCTGGGCGGTAACCGACACCGGCGGACCGGCTCGCTTCACCGCTCGCGGTGATGGCGCGACAGGGCACCGAGTCGGGCATAACCGCTCGCGAGTTACGCTCCGCCGGCCCACCGGTGCCGGTCGTACGAGTCAGTCGTTGCGCCGGCCCGCCGGTGCCTCGCGAGGAAAAGAGAATTGCGGGCGTAGCTCAGTTGGTAGAGCGCAACCTTGCCAAGGTTGAGGTCGCCGGTTCGAGCCCGGTCGCCCGCTCTCAGCAGGCAGTCGGTGATGCCCGGGGAGGAGGAAGTCTCTCGACGGGTCCTTTGCGATCGGTTGGGAAGGCGTAAACTTCCCGGGCCTCATTGATAATGAAAGACGGGGAGTAGCTCAGCCCGGAAGAGCGCTGCGTTCGGGTCGCAGAGGCCGCGGGTTCAAATCCCGCCTCCCCGACTTCTTGTTCCGGGACGTGGCGCAGTCCGGTAGCGCGCCTGAATGGGGTTCAGGAGGTCGCCCGTGCCTCACCACCCTCCGACAGCTGACTAGTATCATAGAGGTCGACGGGTGGAGGCGCACACCGCGCGCATTACGCGCGGTGTTTGGTATGAAGGCGCCTGGCGGCGCCTTCAACACGAATCCCGCCGTCCCGATTCTCCAAATCTATGAACTGCTTGTCTTTACGGCCTTCCATCACTCGTGCCATTTCGACAATGGGGTAAGTTTTTACCCCACTATCCCTTCTCAGTCGCTCTTGTGGGGGGACAGATGGGCCCGTACGTTGGGCCACTCTCGTGCAATGAGGGGATAATGAGAACCGAAAGGCGACTCGCTGTCGGTTAAGGCCCCTCCGATGTCAAGAAGATAGGCGGCGAAAATGAGAGCGAAGCTCGAGTGCTTGAAAGGCCTTGGAATCTTCATGGCGGCACTGACACTGCCAAGCGTGACCGTCGCACAGGAGATCAGCTATCCCGATAGCCTGCGCCAGCGGCCGAAAATCTACTCACCCTACGTCGAGCGGACGGCCGCCGATGCGAACTTTGCCGAGGGCGTCTACTGGGGTGATACTCACCTACATACCTCTTATTCGACTGACGCCGGCATGATGGGCAACACTTTGGGCCCGGAAGAAGCCTTTCGTTTCGCCCGGGGCGAAGAGGTCCTGGCATCACACGGATTCCGGGTCCGCCTGATTCGTCCGCTTGACTTCCTCGTCGTGTCGGACCACGCGGAGAATCTGGGGCTCGCGCCGTTCATCGCCGAGTCGAATCCCGAGCTGCTCAAGAGCGAGTGGGGTCGGATGGTCCACGACTTGGTGAAAGCCGGAGAATCCCGGGAAGCGTTCCAGACCTGGCTTCGCGACGCGGTTACCGCAGGCACGGACCCGATCAACAGTCCGAAGATGTCGCGTGCGGTCTGGGAGCGCGAGGTCGCCTCCGCTGACAAGTACAACGAGCCCGGTCAGTTCACCGCATTGATCGGTTTCGAATGGACTTCGATCGCCACGAAGCAGACACCGGGGAATCTCCACCGGGTCGTCATCTTCAAGGACGGCAAAGACAAGGTGGGGCAGGTCCTGCCCTTCAGCACGTTCGATTCCATCGATCCGGAGGATCTGTGGGACTACATGGCCAACTACGAGTCGAAGACAGGCGGTAGCGTTCTCGCCATTGCCCACAACGGCAACGTATCGAACGGCCAGATGTTCTCCGTCGAGCGGTTGAACGGCGAACCGATTCATCGGGAATACGCGGAGATGCGCAGCCGCTTCGAACCGCTGTACGAGGTGACACAGATCAAGGGCGATGGCGAGGCGCATCCGTTGCTGTCGCCGAACGACGAGTTCGCCGACT
>JBDHAS010000316.1:0-4095 GCA_039588015.1 Gemmatimonadota bacterium
GACGCTCATGGACCTCGCGCGTGATATTCAGGCCGACACCCATTACCAGGGCGAGATCAGGGTGTTGGAGGAGCGAATGAGGGCCGTCTCCGAGTCGGGGAAGCAACTACTCGGTCGGTTGACCGTGGGGAGCGAGAACACCGATGAACCCGAAGCGCAGTAGGCGAGCGGTCGCCGCCCGCTGATACTACTCGAACATCGGCGACCACTCCGACCACGCGGACCACGTGTCGCCCACCGCGTGCCGAGCCCGCACGAGATACGTCTCCTTCGGAAGAAGACAGCGACTCGCGCCTTCCACGAATGTCCCGGTCCGCTCCGAGACATCTAGCTCTTCGCCGGCGCCGGGGACATTGCCCGAGTCCCAGACGATCGCCGCCTCGTCGGCGGCCGTGGCGACCTGAAGTTGCCAAGCGCTCTGGTCATCGAGGCCTTTCTTCCGCACCGAGTAGACCGCACAGCCCACGGGCTCGCTGGCGATGACCACGTTGTCGAACCAGCGCTTGAGCCCGTCCCGAGGAGAGCCTCCGTTCCAGTAGCCCTCGAGCATCGCGAGATTGATGGACGTCTCCGTGTACGCGCCTCTCAGGTTCAGCCCTTCCCTGTCCAGTACGACTTCATCGTTCAACCAGTAGGTGATGCGACCGTCGCTTTTACCCGGTGTGTTGAGCTTGACCCGCATCTCGATCGCGACCCACTCGCCTTTCCTTTCAACGAACCGCACGTCGAGCTGTTCCCTGTCGAGCCACCGGAGGTTGCCATCGCCCATGTGTACAGTGCCGGCTGGCTCCGCCAGGCTGCTGATCGGGGTGGAGATCGGCGCGGCGCCCGGGCGCCGACCGCTGATCAGCAGCTGCTCCTGCCACGCAAACTGTAGTCCCTTGCTCGGATAACGACTGCCCACCCTGGCGAACTTGGGCGGGAATTGATCCGGCCAACTCTTCTGGAACCTGTGGTAGAACCGGAAGTAGATCTCTTCGAAACTCTCGTCGCTCCGCAGACCGCCCTCGGGGTGATCGCCGAAGTGCCAGCCTAGCCACCCCGCGACCGCTTGGTCCTGAGCGTAGTACTGGCGCAGCGAGCGCTTACCACTCAGGGAGGCATCGTTCTCGACATAGAGGGCGTTGTTCTTGTAGTCACTCCAATTCGACTTGTCCCACTTCTCGAAATCCTCACATACCACCGTGCTGGGCCGCAGACACACCGACTCGGGAGAGCGAATCTCGGCCCGAGACAGCTCCGGGACCTTCACTTCGACCACGGCGTGTTCCTGGTCTTCCTCCTGGGGCGCGGCGCTAGCAATGGTCGCCCGGGCCGCCTGGCCCACGGACAGTACGGCCAGCAGCGCGCTCACCGTGAGCGCCCTGATCAGCAACGATCGGCTCAGGCCTAAGGTGTACCGCCACATCACGTTCGCCCTCGCTTTCCCTAGTGACTCGCAAGCTCGATCTCGGCCCGCAGTTCCCGCGGCGCCTGCTGTGACATCACATCCCCCAACGGTATCTTCCACTCGGCGGTCTGAGCCGCCTCGTCCACGGTTCCGTTGGCGGAGCTGATCCTCGGCGCGTGCACGCGCACCGTGTAGAATTTCCCGGCGAACATCGAGGCCAGAAACGCTTGACTGGCCGCCTCCATCTCTTCCATCCCCGGCTCCGCCGTACCCGTAGCGCTAACCATGCTCTCGTCGACCAGCGTCTGCACGAACAACATCCTGTCGCGCCCCAACCGCTCTAGCCTCATATCGTTCGGCGAAGCGATTTCCCCCGTTTCGCCCGAGTCTTCGTCGGCGACGCTGGTGCGCGCCTGTAGCGCTTCCATCGTTTCCGGAAGCAAGGTCACGTCCTCCACCTCGAGCTCGATGACGAAGTGATGAAACTCGCCTTCTACGTATTCGCTGTGATCGAGGCTGCGGAGATTTGGGACCTGCTCGGGATGCGCTTTCAACTGGTCGTATTCCGCCTGGTTCTCCGCGAACGGATTGCCACCTTCGGCCTCGGCCGCCATCGCCATCAGCCCCTGCGGTAACGAGATGTCCAGCTTCATCCGGCCCGACCCATCAGCGTTAACCCAGATCTCCTGGGTCAACTCCAGGCAGCCCGTACACATGATGCCCATTACGAAGAGCAGAGCGGCTCTGGCGGTGTTCATACAATCCATCCCTCGGTTCTGGAATCCACTGTGGGCCCGCAACGGTCCCGCTGCCGCCGCCCATGCCCAGCAGTCAGACACGGGGCGACACCAAACGAGATCGCCACAAGCTGGCTCATCGATGACGGGGGGTGGGCGCCGGTGCCCAGGAGACGTGAGACTCCCAGACGGGAAGTTCTCAACTTTCGTGCCGGGTGCGGCGGAAGCCCGCAACTCCTTGATCACCCGTACGTTACCATGCCCAGCCCTGGGGAATCGCGTATGACTTTCTTGCACAATGCCGCGGGCCGGGGCGCCTTGCCGTACCCTCCGGCGGCTGGTACCGTATATTTCTCACAGTCGGCACAATACCAGAGGAGAGAATCTCGATGACCGAGCGCGACGACTGGACCGTCATACATCACCTCGCCTACGTCTACGCAGCCATCGCCTTCAGCGACGGATCGATCAGCGACGACGAGATGGAAGTCTTCTGCCGCAACATCGAACGCTGGACCCCGGAGGGGGGTTCTGACGATTTGAGCCAGACCGTGATGACCGTAATTGGAGCGGTCGCCGAGGACGCGGAACGCCAGGAACATGGCAACCTTTACCGGTCCGTCGGTGTCGTGGCTGACGAGTTGGACGACGATGCACGGGGTGAAGCGCTGGGCGACCTTCTAGACATCGCCGCCGCCGACGGTCGTTTCGACCCGAGCGAGAACGCGCTGCTCGTCCGACTGAGGCAAGCGTGGGGGGCGGACAGCTCGGTTTAGCGATCGAGGAGACATACAGACTTGAAGAAAGGCCCCGCCGATGCAAAGCGGGGCTTTTTCAACACGTTGTTCTGCGCCCGCCGGCAGGCCATCTTGGAGACCTACCGCTCGAATCCAATAGACCCGTCTTGCGAGCCGACGGAGGAAGCATGGAAGAACGCGTCTGGCACCAGCACTATGACGCAGGCGTCCCGGCGAGCATCGACTTCGAGGATATTCCCATTCCCCACTTCCTCGAGCGTTCCGCCACGCTCTATCCCGATTCAACCGCTCTGATCTACTTCAACCGCCGCTTGAGCTACCGGCAACTGAAGGAAGCGACCGATCGCTTCGCGACGGCGCTATCAGCGCTAGGGGTAACCAAGGACAGCAAGGTCGCGCTCCAGCTCCCCAATATGCCCCAAGCCGTGATCGCCTACTTCGCGGTACTCGGGCTCGGAGGCCGGGTCGTGATGACCAACCCACTGTACGTGGAGCGAGAGATCGAGCATCAGTGGAACGACGCCGACTGCTGCGCTGCCGTGGTGGCGGACTACCTGTTCGAGAGTCGCATCAAGGGCATCCGCGACAAGCTTCCGGTCGAGAACTACATCATCACATCGATCCCGGAGTACCTGCGCTTCCCGCTGAGCCTGCTCGCGCCGCTCAAGCTCAGGCGAGCGCGTCCGCCCCTGATGGCAAGGGTAGAGCCCGACGCGCGGACCCACCTCATGCAAGCCCTTATCAAGCAGACACCGCCCAATCCACCCAAAGTGGAGATCGGGATAGACGAGATCGCCGTTCTCCAATACACCGGTGGGACGACGGGCGTGTCTAAGGGTGCCATGCTCACGCACCGCAATCTTTCATATAACGTGCAGCAATGCAGTGCGTGGTTCACGGAGCTGGAACCGGGCAAGGAGGTATGGATTGCGAATTTGCCTTTCTTCCACGTCTTCGGGATGACCATATGTATGTGCTTCTCGGTCTCTACTGGTGGCGCGATGGTGCTGATGCCCGACCCCCGCAACATCCCCGGGTTGATCAAGAACATCGCGAAGCATAGGGTCACCGTCTTTCCCGGTGTCCCGACACAGTTCAACTCGATCAACAACCATCCCAGCAGCGGCAAGCTCGATGTCACGAGTGTCAAGATCTGCGTTTCCGGCTCCGCGCCTTTGCCGGGCGATGTCTGCGAAGAGTTCGAGAGAAT
>JBDHAS010000317.1:0-4091 GCA_039588015.1 Gemmatimonadota bacterium
GAACTGATGAGCAAGGGCTTCGCGGAGATGATGCGGGTCATCCGCGAGGTCGAGCCGCACAAACCATCGACGCGGCTCTCCAGTCTGGGCGACACCGGCACGCGCACGGCCCAGCAGCGGCGCGCGCTCGACCCGAGGAAGCTCAGCCAGACCCTCAAGGGCGACCTGGACTGGATCATCATGAAGTGCCTGGAGAAGGACCGCACGCGGCGATACGAGACGGCCAACGGCCTGGTGATGGAGATCCGCCGGTACCTTGGGGGCGAGGCCGTCCTCGCCGCGCCGCCGAGCGCGGCGTATCGCCTTAGAAAGTTCATTCGGCGCCACCGGGTCATGGTGACGGCGGGAAGCGTCGTCGTTGCGACGCTCGCGACGGGGATCGTGGGGACGACCATCGGCCTCATTCAAGCCCGCAGCGCTCGGATTGACGCCGACCGCAATGCCGAGCACGCCCGCGAGGCCAGCGCGGTCGCCCTGCGCGAGAAAACGGCGGCCCAGCACCAGGCCTATTCCGCCAACATGCTCGGCGCTTCGGATGCGCTGGAACGTGGGCAGATCGATGTGGCGCGACACTATCTCAACAGTGCCCCGTCGGACCTGCGCGGCTGGGAGTGGCTGCACCTCTCGAGTCGGTTGGATCCCAGCCTGCGCGTCCACGACCAGAAGACCCGGATCACGCAGTTGCACGTGTCGCCCGGCGGCCGATCGTACTATGGCGTTGGCCCGGATCCAACGCGAACCGTCCAGCGCTGGGATATCGAAACCGGGCGTTTGCTCCAGACGATATCCACCGACACGCCCTGCTGGCGCTCGTGGCTCGTCGGTGGCGGAAAGCGATTGGTCATGTACCTCGCCGATACGCCTGGGAGCTCCGGTGCCGTCGAGGTGTGGGACATGGAACACGGCGCGCGGCTCTCTTCGTGGCCGATCCCCGGCAACGATTTTCAGCCCTCACCGGACGGCTCGCTGGCCGCCTACACACTCCAAGACAAGGTTTGTCTCATGGACCTGCGAACCGGCGCGGTCCGCGTGTCGCCAGCGAACCCGGCGGGCGGTGCGCAGAGTTGGGGGCGCAACCTGTGCTTTCAGCCCGACGGACGGCGTATGGCCGTCGAGTGGTCGATCGGGCAAATCCGACTCGTCGACATCGATTCCTTCCAAGTCCTGAGCACCTTCGAAGCGCACGACAACGTCGTCTGGGCGTTGGCCTTCAGCCCGGACGCCGCACGGCTGGCGTCCGCATCGGCTGACGGAACTCTACGCATCACGGACGTCGCCGCGAATCCGCCCGTTGCGCTGGCGACGTTGCGCGGTCATCGCGGCGTCGTCTTGGATGTGAGTGTCTCGCCGGACGGGTCGCTGCTGGCCTCGCGGGGCCAGGATCGGACCGTTCGGCTGTGGGACGTGCGGACCGGAAGCGCAAAGGGGGTGTTCCAGACGGCGGGTGACCAAGCCGGTCCCACAGCGTTTCTTCCCGATGGCCAGACCCTGATCAGCGCCGATGACATCGGAGCCGTTCACTTCTGGGATGTCCGATCGGCCGACGCCTGGATCCTGCGCGGGCATCGCAGCTACGTGTACTCCGTGCTCCTGTCGCCGGATGGCGCGACGGTCTATTCCGGCGGTTGGGACGGGTTCGTGGGTCAGCCCGGCTGCCTGCGAATCTGGGATGCCTCCAGCGGCGAAGAGATCGTCGCCACCGGCGCTGCGGACACGTATGTATTCGCCGCCGCGCCTTCGTCCGATGGATCGCGACTGGCGCTCTCCTGCGTCGTTGCGAACTCCGTTCGAATCGAGGTCATTGACACGGCGACCGGAGCCAGAGTCGCCTCAATTCCCGACTCGGCAATCGAGGGTCCCAGCGTCGGAATCTTTGCGCTGGCGTTCGACCCACACGGCCGCCGGCTCGCCTGGATCAATGGCCGAGGGCTGCTGGTCATCTCGGACGCCCGGACGGGCGCCACACTCATGTCGCGACCATTACTCAACGAAACAGACCCGTGGCCACATCTGGCGTGGAGTCCGGACGGAGCGACCATTGCCACAAGCCACGGCTTCGTGGGCACGCTGTGCCTCTGGGATGGCAATACTCTCGAGCCGGTTCGCGAATGGCCGCTCGGTCACCGCGGAGGGACGTGCTCATTGACTTTCAGTCCCGACAGCCGCCGAATCGTGACGGCAACAGAAAATGGAATCGGGCGTGTCTGGGATGCGGCGACGGGCACACTGTTGCACGAGTTCATCGGGCACGGGAATCGCGTGCTCTGCGCTGCGTACAGCCCGGACGGCCAGCGCATCGCCACCGGCGGCAAGGATAACTACGTCTGGCTGTGGGACGCCCATACGTTTGAGCCGGTGGCGCGGCTCAGTGGGCACGAGAATTACGTCTGTTCACTTGCATGGCGGGCTGACAGCCAACTGCTCGTCTCCGGCTCAGGCGATCACACGGTGCGCATCTGGGAGACGCGAGCACTGAAGGATCGGATGCAGGCACGGCGTGAGCGGCAGGAGATCGTTGCGCGGGTCGAACCGATGGTGCAGCGCCTGTTGAATGAACTGGGCGATGCCGCTCGCGTCGCTGAGGAAGTGAAGGCCGACACCTCGCTGAGCCAGCGCGCCCGTCAGGTTGCGTTGCAGGTCGTGTTGGCAGCGGCCATCCAGGCCCGCTCGTCCACTGCCGCTTCTTCCGGCCCCGCGTCGAACCTCGCCGGTGTTGGGGATTCGCCGGACGCCGACGCCGCGATCTCTCGCGGACGACGACAGGACCTCTCGAACGCGCTCGGGGGGAGCTCGGCGCAATCGTGGCGGAGAGTCGAGCGATGAACAATCGACTCTCGGCCGAAGAGATTTTCCATGCCGCCCGCGAGAAGTCCGATCCCGCTGAACGGGCCGGCTTTCTCGACGGTGCCTGTGGCAACGATGTGTCCTTGCGCGCCAAGGTGGAAGCGTTGCTGAAGGCCGACGCCGAGGCGGGAGAGTTCCTGCGGTCTGCGGAGAAAGCTCCGCAGTTTTCTGCGTCCTCTGCACCGACGCTCGCCGAGACGCCTCGCGATCAAGCCGGCGACATGCTCGGACGCTACAAGCTGCTGCAACAAATCGGCGAGGGCGGTTTCGGGGTGGTGTACATGGCCGAGCAGCGGGAGCCGGTCAGGCGGCGGGTGGCGCTCAAGATCATCAAGCTGGGGATGGACACGCGGCAGGTGATCGCCCGGTTCGAGGCCGAGCGGCAGGCGCTGGCGATGATGGACCACCCCAACATCGCCAAGGTGCTCGATGCGGGCAGCACCGAAACGGGTCGGCTGTACTTCGTGATGGAGTACATCAGGGGCGTGCCGATCCTGGAGTATTGCGACACGGAGAAGTTGGACATCAAGGCAAGGCTGGAGCTGTTCACCAGCGTGTGCCACGCGATCCAGCACGCGCACCAGAAGGGGCTCATCCACCGGGACATCAAGCCATCGAACGTACTGGTGACGATGCACGACGGGGTGCCGGTGCCGAAGGTAATCGACTTCGGGATCGCCAAAGCGACCAGCGCGGAGCTCACGACCAAGACGCTGTTCACCGAGCACCGGCAGATGATCGGGACGCCGGCGTACATGTCTCCGGAGCAGGCGGAGATGTCGGGCCTCGATATCGATACGCGCAGCGACATCTACGCGCTGGGCGTGCTGCTCTATGAGTTGCTCACGGGCACGACGCCGTTCGCGCACGAGGAACTCATGTCCAAGGGCTTCGCGGAGATAATGCGGATCATCCGCGAGGTCGAGCCGCACAAGCCATCGACGCGGCTCTCCAGTCTGGGCGACACCGGCACGCGCACGGCCCAGCAGCGGCGCGCGGTCGACCCGAAGAAGCTCAGCCAGACCCTCAAGGGCGACCTGGACTGGATTATCATGAAGTGCCTGGAGAAGGACCGCACGCGCCGGTTCGAGACGGCCAACGGCCTGGCGATGGACATCCGCCGGCACCTCGGGGGCGAGGCCGTCCTCGCCGCGCCGCCGAGCACGGCCTACCGGCTTAAGAAGTTCATTCGGCGCAACCGGGTCATGGTGACGGCGGGAAGCGCGGTGGCTGCGGCGCTGCTGATC
>JBDHAS010000318.1:0-4049 GCA_039588015.1 Gemmatimonadota bacterium
ATGCTCGCGGCCCGCGTGCTGGGGTTGGCAAGTGAGGAGTGCTTTGACAGTTTGTCCCCGGCGCGTCGACGACTGACGGAGGCCGACCGCGCACGGTCGATCTACCAGTTGGGGGAGCATGGGTTCGTCTACTACTTCGAGCGCGAAACCCTGCTCGAGATACAGACGTGCAGTGCTCGAGCCTACTATGCTTTCGCCCTCGCGCCGCAGGCGTCCGGATACACGCTGTATTGGGGCGTATACGCGGATAGCGTCAGCCGGTTCACACCCTACTATATGAGCCTCATCGATCCTGTACGACGACTCGTCGTCTTCCCTTCTTTTCTCCAGCGCATCGAAAAGCGCTGGCGCGCCGAGTACCGAGCAGAACACGACCGCTTCGACGCCGCCATTCCTGCCGACGCCGGCTTAGCGGCTGAGGCTGCGAGGGAGCGGTCATGGTAGCACGATGGAGTACTCTGCCACCTCGCGTACGGCAGGCACTTCAGCTGCTGCTTGCTGCTACGGCTCTCGGCGTCGCCGTGACAGCCTGGCTGTACATCATGTACAGCGTGGAGGGAGAGAGGCGCCCCATCCTTCCGACGCTCGCCTTTGTTCTGCCATTCTGGTACCTCTGGGCGTTGTACACACCGCTCGTGATATGGCTGTCGAAGAGCTATCCCATCGAGCGCGGCCGCGTGATCGCTCGGTCGGCAATGCATTGTGGTATTGCCGTCGTGCTGGCCTTCGTCCATACCGGGACCCGCTTTGCACTCCAGCCCGCCTTTCGCGAGCTCCCGCCTCCAGACGTCCGCTCGGACTGGGATATCCTGTTGTCGCTGGCAACGCTGGAACTCCCCGTCCACCTGTTCATCTATTTGGCCATTCTTGGGGGAGCTCTTCTCCTCCAGTACTATCGCCGCCTGCAGAAACAAAAGCTCGCCGCGACACGACTCAGCGCGCAGCTGGCAGACGCCAGGATGCAGGCGCTGCGAATGCAGCTCAATCCGCATTTCTTGTTCAACGCGTTGAACAGCATCGCAATGTTGGTCCGGAATGCCCAACGAGACGCCGCTGTGGATACGCTCGAGGCGCTGAGTGAACTGTTGCGGTACGTGCTGGACGACTCCACGCGCCAGGAAGTATCGCTGAGACGCGAGCTCGATTTCATCCAGCGCTATCTGGCGATGGAGAAGATCCGCTTTCAGAGCAGGCTCGAGGTGCGGATCGAGGTCGAGCCTGACGCTCTCGACGCCCTGGTCCCCAACCTCGTGCTACAACCGATCGTCGAGAATACGATCAGACACGTGGTCGAGAACCGGACGAGTCCGACGACGGTCACCGTCGGGGCCGGCACGGACGGGCAGGCGCTGCGGTTGTCGATCTCGGACGACGGACCCGGCTTCCGCGGCACGGAGGGGGCAGGCGGCAGTCCTGGAGTAGGAATCAGCAACACGCGGAGGAGGCTGGCCCAGCTCTATGGCGGCTCAGCGTCGCTCGACATCGAGGATGCGTCCCCCAGCGGTGCCACCGTGACGATCACCCTGCCGCTCCACACCGTACCGCTGGATGAGAGAGAAGAGCAATGAGCGATCCGATCCGCGTTCTCATCGTGGACGACGAGCTATTGGCGCGGCAGGGGCTGAGGAAACTGTGTGAGAGGGATCCCGAGATCGAGGTCGTCGGGGAGTGCGCCGATGGCCGCGCTGCGGTGGCGGCGATCGAGCAGATCGAGCCCGATCTCTTGCTGCTCGACATTCAGATGCCGAGCATGGACGGTTTCGAGGTGCTGGGCGCGGTTGGACCGGATCGCATGCCGCAGGTCATCTTCGTCACTGCATACGATCAGTTCGCGCTGCGAGCCTTCGAAGTTCACGCCCTCGACTACCTGCTCAAGCCGTTCAGTGACAAGCGCTTCTTCGATGCAATCGACAGAGCGAAGCAGGCGATCAACCAGGCGGGACAGAGCGACCTCCGCTCCCGGCTCCTCGCCTTGATCGAGGAGGTCGGATTCGAGGGACAATCGGTCCGGGAGCCTTCCCACGCGGGGACAAATGCGCGCACGCCGACATCTTCGTTCGTATCCCGGATCGCTGTGAAGGAGAGGGGCCGCGTCGTACTCGTCAGAACGGACGAGATCGATTGGATCGAGGCCGCGGACTATTACGCCAAGCTCCACGTCCGTGAGAGAGCGTACGTGATCCGCGAGACGATGAAGTCGCTCGCGGCACGACTGGATCCTGCGCAGTTCTTCGCGGTGAGTCGATCGGCGATCGTGAACCTGGATCGCGTCCGCGAAATCCAGTCGTTCGCTCGCGGTTCACACATCGTGATTCTGAACGACGGAACGCGCGTGATGTTGTCCCGCACGCGACGAGAGGTGCTGGAACGCCGGTTGGACCAATCGTTGTGACTCCTGGCGAGCGATGGCCCAGGGCGAACGGTGCGACTATGTCGTGTCGATGTAGCGGTGGTTGCAGATTTCGTGACCCTGCATCAGCGTCTTGGTTCGCTCCATCTTGAAGTTGGGATTGAACGCCGGTGGCCAGAAGTAGTCCATGTTGCACACGGCCGCATGTCCGACCTCGCCGCCGAGGCCGGCACTTCGCATGACATCGGCGGAGACGCATTCCGTGACCTCCAGGGCGAAGACTTTCTCGGTGTCTTCTACTACCGCGTGCGTCAAGCTGTTTTCGAAGTTGGGCGGCCGGAACACCTGTACGAATGTCTGGAAACTCGTGTCGGGGGAATTCTGCGCCTGTCGCGCGCCGACCTGCCTGCCGACGTCCGCCGACATCACGTTGAGCAGACGGACCAATTCCGGCTCACCCAGTTCGGTCTTCAGCACCTGAACTAGCTCAATCACGCCTCTGTACATCATTTGGGTACGCTGTCGGGATGACAGGGAGATGTCTTGCGGCACGTCGAACTTGTGCTGAGCCTGCTGTGTCGGAGTCTGCCCCAACGCAGCCAACCCTGGAAACCTGCCGATGCCCAGACAGGCAACCGCACAGGCCGGAACAGTGCGAGTGAGCAGTTCTCTGCGACCGATGGTGTTGGAGCAACCACTACAGTCGTTCGTTGACATGTCGTCCTCGCGGTTCAAACCGTAATTAAAGGCCAACAGCTGAACGATCACTGATCGAAGTCGCTGGAACAACGTGATTGCAGCGAACCGCGCAGATCTTGCAGCGACGCCCCGATGTCAAGCAGTCGGAGATGGGCGAATACGGCCATCGTTCTGCGGTCGCCAGTATTTGTTCCCTGCGGGATCGGTGTCACTCGCTGCAAGATGCTTGGACCGGCGAGGGGCGGCGCTCAAATTGCGACGTGGCAGCCGGCGTTCTCTGGAGCCGGTCGAGTTGATCCTCGGTGCGGCGGGGTCATCGGGTTCGGCGCGGCTGCACGGCCGCGCGACAAGCGGCGTCATTAAGGGATTAGAGAAGTTGGAGGAAGCCATGGGATTCATCGAGAACGGTCGATTCCGATTGCTCCCACGCGGCCTGAGCACCAAAAACGTTGCGCTGTTCCTCATCGTCTGTGTGGGTTGTCGTGCGTTTGCCGTAGCGGTCCAGGATCGGTCAGCTGCCCCGGACGGGTCCAGGATGATTCTCGTCCACGGGGGCTCGTTTGCGATGGGAGATGTGTTCGCGGAAGGAGAAGACAACGAGCAGCCTGTGCACCAGGTGACGGTAGGCCCGTTCTACCTGGCGGATGCTGAGGTCCGCGTGGGCCAGTTCCGGCGCTTTGTCAAGGAGACCGGGTACCGTACGTCAGCCGAAGGTCCGTTGGACCGCGCCGCACAGGACAGCCTGATTCGCATCGGAATGAACCCGGAGCTGCCACGAGACGTGCGCACCGCTGCCTACGATGAAGTCCTCGACTTCAGCGGCTGCGCTTGGTGGGATCCGGACCGCCGTCGCTTTGACCTTGACGAGCATCTCAACTGGGCCAACCTCCGATTCGAGCAGACGGATGAGCACCCAGCCGTGTGTCTGTCCTGGGAGGATGCCGCCTCCTACGCGAACTGGGTCAGCCGGCTGGAGGGTCTCCCGCTCGCCTACGATGTC
>JBDHAS010000319.1:0-6451 GCA_039588015.1 Gemmatimonadota bacterium
ACGGGGCACACACAGGCTGGGGTCTCTCGAACCAACTTCGCCTCGACCCCCGCCGTGTTCGAAACAGCCCTCAAAGCGGTTGGAGTCGCCCAGAACGACCTAGTTCGTCGGTCCCCCGGCTCCTCCCGGTTTTGTCCCAAGCGGTGCATGTACAGGCTGGGAGCGGGTCGTCGGAGCGTAGCTGGTTTTAGCGACGCTGCGGTTACGCCGCAGGCGTAAGCGCGGCGGAGGCCGAAGCGAGACGATCCGCTCCCAGCCCAATCCGAAGCGAGACGACCCGCTTCCAGCCGTCAAGACCTCCGCCTATCCCACAGGCTCCACGAAGACTTCCATCACCCCGCCGCAGACGGCTGGGCTCCACGACAGGTAGTCGTCGGTCAGGTCGACCCGCACGAGCCTGGGGAGACCGGTCTCGATCACGTGCCGGGCAGTCTCCAGGACCTCCGCCTCTCCACAACCACCTCCGATGGTGCCGACCAGCTCGCCGTCGGCGCCGATCAACATCTTGCTACCTGTATCCCGCGGTGTGGACCCCTTCACGCGGACCACGGTGGCGAGCGCAGTGGGCCGTCCAGACTCGGCCGCCTCGAGCGCCGCTTGGTAGACCTCCCGATCGTCCAAGACTCTACTCCCTCCCCTGCACCCCTACGCACCGCCACGATCTCGGCGGCGATGGCGAGCGCGATCTCCTCGGGGGTCTCGGCCCCAATATCGAGCCCGATCGGCGCACGTACCTCCGCCAACCTTTCAGGATCGACCCCGTCGCGGACCAACGCCTCGAACGCGGCTCGCACCCGGCGCCGGCTGCCGATCATGCCGAGGTAGGCGGGCCGCGCATTTAGGGTGAGAAGTTGAAGGATACAATCGTAGTCGTACTTGTGGCCGCGGGTTACCAGCACCACATAGGTGTTCGGCCCGACCTCGGTCGCCTTGAAAGTCTCGTCGAAATCGACAACCCGAACCTGCGCCGCGTCCTCGAACCAGCGCCGGTCGGCGAATTCCGGCCGGTCATCCAGGACCGTCACCTTGAACCCGAGCATCGCGGCGATGCGACACAGTGGGCGGGCGATGTGGCCCGCTCCCACGACTACTAATTCCGGAATCGGGTGCTGAGATTCGACGTACAAGGACCACGTCCCGCTTTCGATCTCTACATCGTGACGACCGCTGTACTGGCGGGCGAGCGCCTGGCGAGCCAGCTCGACCGCCCGATCATCCAGCACCTTCTCACCCAAGCTTCCAGCCACCGAGTCCTCGGACACCAGCAGACGGCGCCCGAGCGCATCCTCGACCGGCCCACCGACTACGGTGGCAAAGGCTACGGGCAAACCACCATCCAGCGCGGCGAGCGCGCGCGCCGCGGCTTCAGCGATTGTGACTTCGCCGCTCTGCCTATTTTTCATCCAGCTCTCCGAGGTGGTGTCTGTAGTCCGCCGGCGTGTCCACGTCGATGAGCACGCCGCGGTCGTCTACTCTCACATCCTCCAACTCGGCCGCGTGATCTCGTACAACGGTCCGGGCACCGTCGGTCAGCCCGCCTCCCAGCAGTTCGTCGAACACGGTCGCCGCGAAGAGAACCGGATGACCAGGCCTACCCTCATGAACCGGGCGAACGATGGGGGCGGAGCTCTGGCGAAAGGCCTGGACCAACGCCGCCACCGTCCGCGCTTGGACCAGCGGGTGATCCACCGGCAGAGCGACCACCGCGCTGGTTTCGGGCGGTAGCGCCTGCAACCCGGCGCGGAGCGAATCGACCTGTTCCGTCCCGATACCGCCGCCGAATGTCAGCCGAGCGCCGGCGCTCGGGACCAGCTCGGTGATTTCTGGGTCGTCAGAATTCAGCACGACGACCACTTCGTCGCAGCCGCCGGCTGTGAGCGTGCCGATCGCACGCTCGAGGAAGGATTCACCTCCCGCGTCGAGCAGCGCTTTGGGCCGTCCCATCCGCCGCGACGCGCCTCCGGCAAGCACGATACCGACGATCATGGTCGGCAAGATGACTCATGAGTGGGGTCTCGTCAAAACGCCAGGCTCTTCAAGACAACGCTGGCGCGATTGCAGCACGTAGTCGCGAGGGGTCCCCGACCTGGGCTGAATCTACTGAAGCGGCAGATACAGCGACGGCACGCCTTCCGTAGGATCGGCGCTCAACGGACCCGGGTCGTGCGAGCGAACGAGCGTAACCACGGACTCCGGCGCCCCAGATGGATGGTCCAGGCCGAAGAGGAACATCTTCTTCGGCACCCACTTGTCGGTGCCGAGTATCGTCAATCTGATCTCCGTTGGCTCGGCGTCGCGGAGTTCGCCACGCCTAAAGGGCTCATCCACCGGGATCGAATATACGTTCGACGTATCGATTTCCAAGTCCGTCTGAGGGGTATCCGTGACCACGTGATCGACGGCCACGCCAGCCTGCGTCGTTACCCGCAGCAGGATCGGGTCATCGGTTCCGGCGTACGGCGCGTCGTAGGTGACTATGACCAGCAGCAAGCGGTGAATCGTCGTATCGTCATCGCCCTCTCTGACCCGGCGAACAGGTAGCGAAACGGCCCCCTCGCGGGGGTTGGTGCTCAGGCCGCCGCGCAAGTCCAGATCCAGCGCCAACGGGACCGTGCCCCTCTTCTTAGAGGTGCCCCACACGATCGCCAGCTCCGGCTCCCAAAGGTCGGAGCTGGTGGTCGCTAAGCGAACATAGAGATCTCCCGGCCCGGTGAGTTCGTCGCTGAGCTCTCCACCGCCCTCCGCCGGGAGCGGCTGATAGTAGTAGATGCACTCGCCGCGGCGCACGCTGCCTACCGTATCGGTTGAAAGCATCACCTTGTTCAACTGATCGGTGCCCGCCTGGGACACGATCAGCCACGGCCTTCCGGAGGTACCGCTGAAACGTCCATGACGGGTGAGAATGGCGGCGGAGATCGACGTGAAGCGGCCCATGACTTACCTCCATCTGGCAGACGCAAGGATAGGAGGCACACCGATGCGGTGTTCCGGCAGGTCTCGAAGGAAATGTAGAAACCTCACGGCTGCAGCCCCCGGTCGGCGAGATCTCACTCCAGGGCCCAGCCTCAGCCCGCTGTAACAACTTGGCACAAATATAGGGGGGAACTGCTCGGCACGACACGCTTGCCGGCAAGGCTAAACAACCACACTCGTCCGCCGCTTCCCTTCGCGGTAAGCGTCCCCTCTACCGGCCCAGCGCCGCGAGCATTTCCTGCACCGCAGTCAACTTCACCCGGGGACGGCCCTGTTCGTCGCCGTTCGCCTCCTCGATCTCCTGGATTCTCTTCCAGTCTTCCCAAGAAAGACAGCCGGGCTGCGCGTTGCGGACGAGTTGATCCACCGAATCCGGGTCCGCGTTGCCGGGAAGCAATAGTGCTCCGGCAGCAAGGTCTTCCATCATGCGATCGACGGTCTCGCCGGCGTCAGGCTTGTTGGTGCCAATGATTCCCGAGGGTCCGCGCTTGATCCAGCCGGCGACGTAGACCCCTTTGAGAGGCTCGTCCGTGTCGAGATCGACGACGCGCCCACCCTCGTTCGGGACGATACTCCAGCGGTCGTGGAACGGCAGTCCGGCCAGCGGAACGCCGCGGTACCCGACGGAGCGGAACACCATGTCGACGTCGATCTCCTCGAAGTGCTCGGTGGGTCGAGGGCGAAGCGAGCCGTCGTCGCTCACGTACAGCTCGTTTCGGACCATCATCATGCCCTTCACGCCACCCGAGCCGTCGTCGTAAAGCTCCAAGGGCGAAACCAGGAACCGCAGCGTCAGCGTCCGCGGTTTTCCCGTCGACGCCCGATCCACGAAGCTCTGCAGAATCTGGATTTTCTTAGGAAGGCTCTTATCGCCGCTCTCCTCCACCGACTTCTGGCTGAGCGCGTCGAGTTGCACCTCCTCGGACACGACCGCGACATCGGCGCCCGCCAGTTCTCCAAGTTCCTTCACCTCCGGGTTCGTAAATGCGGCCTGTGCCGGCCCTCGCCGCCCGAGTATGTAGACCTGCTTGACGTTGCTGTTGCTGAGCGCCTCCAGTGCATAGTCAGCGATATCGGTGGTCTGCAATTCCTCCCGAGTTCGGCAGAGGATTCGTGCTACGTCTACTGCCACATTGCCCACACCCACCACCGCGACGCGTTCCGCCGAGAGGTCGAACTCGTAGTCGCGAAAGTCCGGGTGGCCGTTGTACCAGGCCACGAACTCGGTGGCCGGGTGGCTTCTCTCGAGATCCTCACCCGGTATGCCCATCTGGCGGTCCGTCTGGGCCCCGGTGCAATAGCAGATCTGATGGTAGTGCTGCCGGAGCTCGTTCAGCGTGAGATCCGTGCCGATGTCGACATTACCGTAGAAGCGGAAAGCTGGATTCGATGCCGTCTTGTCGTAGACCCGCGTAACTCGCTTGATCTTCTCGTGGTCGGGCGCCACGCCGAACCTTACCAAGCCAAACGGCACAGGCAGTCGGTCGTACATGTCGACCTCGACGGCCAAGTCCGTCTGCTTGAACAGCTTCTCGGCGGTGTAGAAACCGGCGGGACCCGAACCGATGATCGCTACTCGGAGGGGCTGAGCTTCCGAGCCCGGTCGCTGTTGCTGGCAGGCCTGTAGTCGGGCACGCTCGAGGATGCTGCGGATAATGATAGGACGCCGAACGCGGTGAAGCGACCCGCCGGGGAGCAGCGGAGCAGCCAGAGTTCGGTCACGGTCCACGTCTATGCGGGCACGCGGCAGACCTGTAGTTTCCCATGCACGGCGGCGCCTACCTTGACCGGAGTCCGCCGTCGTGACCAATGCCCATCCATCGCGATGCAACCGACAGTCTCACGGGAGGAGAAGCGGATCATGAAACGCCTGTGCCTTCTCGCCGCCACGGTCTTGATCGCTGTTCCGCAATTCGCCGTCGCCCAGCAACGCCCGTTGGGCACGCTTCGCGAACGGGCGGAAATTCAGCAGGGCTGGCTCGAAGCTCGCCTGCAGCGCGTACTCCCGAGGCTCATGCGGGACTACGACGTCGCCATGTGGATCATCCCGATGCGAGAGTACAACGAAGACCCGGTGTTTCGCGCCCTCGTATCGCCGACCACGATGGCAGCCCGCCGCCGCACGATCTACGCGTTCTGCGACCGTGGGATCGAGGAAGGTGTCGACCGCATCGCCATCGGCGGTAACTCGCAAGGCGGCCTGTATCGGGTTGTGCGCAGCTCCGATGCAGAAGTGGGAGCGGCCGGCGGCCGGAGTCGGCGAGCGGAGCCGTTCGGCCCCGACCAATGGAAGCTGTTGCCACCCGTCGTGGAAGAGTGCGACCCCGAGACCATCGCCGTGAACATCTCGCACACCTTCGCCTTCTCCGACGGCCTGAGCGCCGGGGAGTGGGAACAGATGCACGAGGCACTGCCCGAGAAGTATCGCGAGCGGATCGTCAGGCGCGAATTACTTGCCGTCGATTACATCAGCGAGCGCCTGCCGGAGATGCTGCCCGTGTTCACAGAGATGATGAAGGTCGCACACGATATCATCTCTACTGCATTCTCGAACGAAGTGATCACTCCCGGAATCACCCGCACCCAAGATGTCGTATGGTGGATGCGTCAGAGTCTGAACGATATGGGGCTCGACACCTGGTTCCAGACCTCGGTCAGCGTGCAGCGGCACGGCGTTCAGATGGGCGACTCCGTGAATCCGGTGATCCTGCACGGCGACGTCTTGCACTGCGATTTCGGCGTCACCGCTCTGGGCCTGAACACGGACACCCAGCACATGGGGTACGTCTTGCGGCCCGGCGAGACCGATGCGCCCGACGGGCTGAAGCACGCGCTGGCGATGGGCAACCAGCTCCAGGACATCGTGATGGAGGAGATGAAGCCCGGCCTCACGGGGAATGAGGTCCTAAAGAACTCACTCTCGCGAATGCGGGCCGCGGATATCAACGGAACCGTGTACAGCCATCCTGTCGGAGACCATGGCCACGGCGCCGGCTCACTGATCGGATTGTGGGATCGGCAGGAGGGCGTGCCCGGGCGTGGTGAGGTACGAGTGAAACCGAGCACGTGGTACTCCATCGAGCTGCAGGCGACGACGCCAGTGCCGGAGTGGGGAGGCCAGGAAGTGCGGATGGCGCTGGAGGAGGACGCGTACCTGGACCCGAGCGGAGCGCGCCATTGGGTTCTAACCCGACAGGAAGGACTCCACCTCGTGCGCTGACGCGTCGCCGTTGCAAGGCAGACCATACGACGGAGCAGACCACACCGGCGCAACCCTCAACTGGAGGCTGAGATAGGCGGCGGACAACGATACACGGAGAACGAGTTCGCGCTCATCTTGCGCAAGGCCTTCGAGCTTCAAGAAGGCGAGCCCGGAGTCGATACCAGACACGGCCTTTCGCTCGAGGAGATCCAGGCCGTGGCTGCCGAGGTAGGGCTCGACCCGGCTGTGGTCGAACGGGCTGCCTCGCTGCTGCCG
>JBDHAS010000320.1:0-4001 GCA_039588015.1 Gemmatimonadota bacterium
ACAGTTCAATGCACGATTACCCAATGTTCGCTCCGGATGCCGAACATCGAGCGCCGTATACCGTGCATCGTGCGTCGATAATCGAAGAAAACTCGTGAATCGATTATTGGCTGTCGATTGATGGCTATTGAAGAGCAACAACGAACCCACCCGACGGGTTTGGCCTCCTGACTAGTTCCCCGTCAGCCGCAACACGTCGCTGGTAAACACCCACACCATCAAGGCCAGAATCAGGATCAGCCCAAGCTGGCTGAGTCGGACGCGTGCACGGATCGACAGCGCCTTGCCCCGGACCGCCTCGAAGGCGAGGAACACGAGGTGGCCGCCATCGAGAATGGGGATGGGGAGCAGGTTCAGAATGGCCAAGTTGATGCTCAGGAAGGCCATGAAGGTGATGAAGACCGAGGGCCCCAGGCGCGCAGCTCGCCCCGAGAACTGCCCGATCATTATGGGTCCGCCAAGCTCCCTAGGCGACGCTTGCCCGGTTATCAGCTGACCGAGGAAGTCCAGCACCAGGCCCGAGATCTCCAACGTCTGGTTCGTGCCGTAGCTCAGAGATTCGACGATCCCGTAAGCGTGACGCGGGTTGATCGTGTCCCGAGCGACACCGATCCGACCGAACGAGATCGTGGTGTCGTTGCCCTCCAGGTCCGTGACGAGGGTATCGAAGCGAGCCACGTCGCTGGTCAATTCGATCTGTTCCCCGTCCCGCTCTACCACGAGCGTGACGGTCTCGCCTGGGCGCTGGCTGATGTAGTCGCGGAACTCGATCCAGCGCTCGATCGCAATACCGTCCGCGGCCACGACCAAGTCGCCCGGCAGTATCCCGGCCGCCTCGGCCGGCTCACCTTCCTGGACATCGCTGATGAGCGGTGCCCACGAGGTATGATAAGCGACCCCGGAAAATGCTAGAACGGCGAACAGGAGGTTCATCACCACGCCCGCCGAGATGACGGCGGCCCGGGCTGGTATGGACTTGTTGTCGAAGCGTCGCTCCGGCGGGACCTCGAGGTCGTGTTTCCCGCCTTCCAGCGTCTCGAGCGCCTCGTCATCGGCCATGCCGGCCATTTTGACGTACCCTCCCAAGGGCAACGCCGAAAGCACGTACTCCGTCTCGCCGACCTTTACCCCCCACACCCGCGGACCCAGACCGATCGAGAACCGGGGCACCGCGATCCCGGCCAGCTTCGCGACGATGAAATGGCCGAGTTCGTGTACAAAGATCAGAACGCCGAGAACGACTACGAATGCGAGAATCGAGGTCATCTAGCTCAATCGCTGTGAATTAGTTCGCCATCCGGGCCACCGCGGCCCGGGCCATAACACGCGCCCAGCCATCCGCGTTCTGGACGACGTCGAGCTGTGTTACTTCCTCTACAGTGTGTCCGCCGAGTACCTCACCGATCACTTCCGGTATTCCCGGGAAAAGGATCCGCTCGCCCAGAAAAGCCGCAACAGCCTCCTCGCTGGCGGCGTTGAACACCGCCGGAGCGGTTCCTCCGGCTAGAGCCGCATCACGGCCCAGCTCGAACGCCGGGAACTTTCCTGGCGGTATCGGCTCGAAAGTAAGAGCCTGAACCTCTGCCAGGTCAAGGGACCGCGTCTCGAATGCCAGCCGCTCCGGGTACGCCAGCGCGTACAGCACGGGAACCGCCATTGTCGGATACCCAAGCTGTGCAAGTACCGAACCGTCACGGAACTCGACCAGCGAGTGGACGATCGACTGCGGGTGGATAACCACGTCCACACTGTCATAGGGCAGCCCGAACAGGAAATGTGCCTCGACTATCTCCAGCGCTTTGTTGACCAGCGTGGCCGAGTCGATGGTTATTTTCGCCCCCATGTTCCACGTCGGGTGTTGCAGAGCCTCTTGGGGAGTGACGCCCGCCAACTCGCTCGGCTCCCGTCTCCTGAACGGCCCTCCTGACGCGGTGAGCACTATCCTGTGCACGCTGGCAGGACTCGACCCCTCGAGACATTGGAACACGGCGCTGTGCTCGCTGTCCACCGGGATAAGCTCGCCGCCTCCCTGCTCGAGCGCGCGCATCACCAGCGGCCCACCGACGACCAACGACTCCTTGTTCGCCAAGGCGAGCCGCTTGCCCGCACGCAACGCCTGCAACGTGGGCTCCAGGCCAGCGGCGCCAACGAGCGCGTTCACCACTATGTCGACGTCCGGGTGAGTAGCGGCCTCGAGCACCGCCTCTCCGCCGCACGCGTAGCGCGTGCCCGCCGACGACAGGTCGCCGGTCGAGTCAGAATTGACCAGCACGGCCAGCTCCGGCGCGTGACTGGCGACCTGATCCTGCAACGAATCGGCGTTCCTGTGTGCGGTCAACGCGACCACGCGGAAGCGATCCGGAAAGGCGCCGATCACCTCCAGCGTCGTCTTTCCGATCGAACCGGTGGAGCCCAGGATCGCTACACCGCGCGCGCTCATCAGATCCCCACGATCATGATGTAGGCGTAGGCGACCGGAAACACGAACAACAGCGAATCCACTCGGTCCAGGGCTCCCCCGTGACCCGGGAGCAAGTTCGAACTGTCTTTCACGCCGCAATCGCGCTTGAACCGGGACTCGAATAGATCGCCCAGCTGCCCGGCGACGGATATGGCGATCCCGAAGGCCACCGCTTCCCAAAGAACCATCGTCCACGGCACGAGCGGCCGCGTGAGCTCGATGTAGGCCACTACGCCAACCGCCGTCGCCAGCAGGCCGGCGATCGCGCCCTCCCACGTCTTTTTTGGGCTGATGACCGGCGCCAGCTTGTGCCGGCCGATGGCGCGACCCACAGAGTAGGCGGCGGTATCGCCTAGCCAGGTGACCGCGACGGGCAGGAACAGAATCGCGGCGCCGGACCAGCCGGGTCCTGCATCGCCGAGACCGCGCAACCAGAGGCTGAAGGCCAACAGGCCACCCGTGTAGGCCGCGGCAAAGACGCTGATGACCACAGTCAGACCGGGCTGCTGCTCCGGACGTGTGCCAATGGTCAGGGCCGTCGCCACACTCAACGTGAGGACGGTCGCCCACACGACGAAGTCCGTGGAGGGGACGCCTGCCGCCAGCATGACGAATGCGGCCGCCGTGACGGCGGCGACCCGGGGTGCCGACGGCATTCCTCTCCCCCGGTACATCTGGCACAATTCGGACGCTGCCGCCGCCGCGAACGCGGCCAGGAACGCGGCGAGCCAGTACCCGCCCAGGTAGCCGGCGCCGAGTGCAATCGGAATACCGACCGCAGCAACCGCGACGCGCTTGGCGAGCTCGCCGCCGGACCGACCCGTCACCTAGACACCTTGCCGAAGCGTCGGTCCCGCTTCTGGTACTCGAGGATTGCCTCGAAAAGCTGCTCCCGGTCGAAATCGGGCCATAGCACTGGCGTGCTGTACAGCTCGGTGTAGGCGAGCTGCCAGAGAAGGAAGTTCGAGATCCGGTACTCGCCGGACGTGCGGATGAGAAGATCGGGATCGGGCCAGGGCGCGGTGAACAGCTGGCTGGCGAACGAGGCCTCGTCGATGTCCGATAGCTTCAGCTCGCCGGCAGCGACTCGTTCCGCGACCCGGCGCGCCGCCTGGACTATTTCGCCGCGACTACCGTAGCTCAACGCGACTACCAGCTGCAGCTTCCCGCCGCCCCTTGTGGCATTGATGATCTTGCGGATGGCCGCGCGTTCGGCCGCGCCCAAGCGCGAGATCTCACCTATCATGTGGACCTCGACCCCACTCTCCACGAGGTCCTTGTATTCGGACTTCGCGTACCGCTGCAGCAAAGACATCAGAAAGGCGATCTCGCGGGCGGGACGTTGCCAGTTCTCTTGCGAGAAGGCGAAGAGGGTGACCACCTCGACGCCTGCTTCGATGGCCCCTTCCACGACGTCCCTGACCGACTTCATCCCCGCCTTGTGCCCCTCCTGACGCGGCAGGCCGCGCTGGTTCGCCCAGCGGCCGTTCCCGTCCATTATGACCGCAACATGGCGAGGCACCGGGGCCTGGCTTTCCTT
>JBDHAS010000321.1:0-3997 GCA_039588015.1 Gemmatimonadota bacterium
GGCGTCGAAACCGCGCTGGACCAGCGCGCTCTCGAGACGCTGAACGCCTACCGCCAGGCGATGGACTGCTACCTGCTTCATCAGGGAGCGGCTGCAGCCATGGAGTTGGCGGGCATCGCCAACGGTTTCATCGAGCAGAGCGCGCCCTGGGCGCTAGCCAAGGACCCCGACAAAAGCGCGGAACTCGACGCCGTGCTCGCCAGCCTGGCGAGGACCCTCGGCCGGCTCGCCGTTCTCCTGAGTCCCTTCATGCCGAGCAAGAGCCGGGAGATGTGGCAGGCCCTCGGCGGTGAAGGCGAAGTACCTCCGCTCGCCGACTGCCCTGAACTCGATCTAGCGGGACGCGGCGTCCTGCGACAGGCGGTCCTGTTCCCCAAGCCCGACAGCTGAGCCGCGTTTCGGCATGAAGAGCCGCCACGACCGGGTCGGAAGCTTCGCATGCATTCTGCTGGTCGCCTGCGCGGCGCCGGCTCAACGGGCGGACCCGGTCGTCGAGCCGTCACCCAAGGTCGAGACCGCCGGTCCCGATTCCATCGCCCCCGAGCCTGCCGAGGCCGAAGTCATTGCGCCCACCGAGGTCCGCGAGCCCCTCACCGAGCCGGAGGCAGCAGAGCGAAGGCGGTCGAGACCTGACAGCGCCGCCGTACTCCGCACAGTTCGCGTCTGCGCCGGCGGGGACGTACTCCTCGGCAACAACCTCGACACGCTCTGGGCCGGTCGCGCCTCGACGCGCCTCGGCGTGCCGGTCGTACCGTTCCAGAATCCGGACGAGCTGCTGGCCCCGCTAGGCCCGTTGATCGAGGACGCCGATCTCGTGCTGCTCAACATCGAAGGCGCCATCGGCGAGGGCCCCGCCCCGCCGAAATGCCGGCCCGGATCGACCGCCTGCTACGCTTTCCGCCAACCGGTGACCGTTGCCCACGCCCTAGGCCGATTCGCGCAGCCCGCCCGCGCGGTCGGCAACGTAGCAAACAACCATGCCTTGGATGCCGGCGCCGACGGGCTCCGCGCGACGATCCGATATCTCGAGGACGCGGGCGTCCCCGTGACCGGCGCCGACACGCTGCCGACGCTGGTCGTGACCGACAACAACCGCGATACCATTGCCGTACTCGGTTTCAGCACGTTCCGCGCCGGGCCAAACGCTCGCGATCTCAGCGCCGTGCGCCGCCATGTGGCCAGGGCGTTCGCCAGCTACCGTCGGGTGGTTGTCTCGGTCCACATGGGGGCGGAAGGGCGAGGCGCCCAACGGACGCTGCACGACACCGAGATCTTCCTCGGAGAGGATCGCGGCAACCCGGTGGCCTTTGCTCACGCCGCCGTAGAGTCCGGCGCTGCTGTCGTTATCGGACACGGGCCCCACGTGTTGCGCGCCGCCGAATGGCGCGGCGACGCGCTCGTCTTCTACTCGCTGGGGAACCTGCTGACCTATGGACCCTTCAACCAAAGCGAGCCCAACAACCGCGGTGGGATAGCCTGCACATCCATCGACGGAGCGGGCCGCGCCACCGATGCCGCCCTTCACGCTACCTACCAGATACCGCCCGGCATCGTCAACAGCGACCCTTCCACCCGAGGTGCCTTCCTGGTGGATTCTCTTAGCCGCCTGGACTTCCCGGAAACGGGCGCAACGGTCTTGCCCGACGGCCGCATCAAGAGAAAGTGAATTGAATGAGGAAGCATACTCGAGCGTCGCTGCAACACCTCCACTTCTACATACGACACTCGATGTTCTTCATTCGAAATTCAAAGCCCGCTTCCAAACCTAATCCGCTACTTCCGCCTTCCCAAGCTTGCTCAGTATGTTGATCCCGGTAGCAGACTCGATCTGCTCCGTCAGTTTGATGACCGCCGCCGGCAACTGATTAGCTGTGCTGGCCACGCCTGCGCCCTCGCCCGAATCGATCACCGTCAGCCGGTCGATATCGATGCCCTCGACGGTCTTGGCAATGTCCCTGATGATGTCCGGCAGCATGTTGAGGATGAAGATGCGCTCCGCATCGCTGCCCGCGCCCAGATAGAGCTTGATCATCTGCTCGAGCACGAATATCCGCGCCCTTCCGTCCTCCACGATCGACGCCGCAACGCCCTTCGCCAACTCCTCTGCCGCCTCCTTCTCCGCCCGCGCAGGCAGCAGAACGTCGGCCTCCAAGCGGCGCTGCTCCAGCGCGATCCGCTCTTGCTGGAGAGCCTGTTCGGCGATCGTCTTCGCCTTCTCGCCGGCTACCGGGGCCGCCCGTTCCTTTGCCAGCGCATCCGCCTCCAGTTCAGCGGACCGTACACGCAGTTGGTTGTTCTTCTCGACGATGGCCAGCTCCGCCTCGATCTTGGCGACTTCCGCCGCCCTCCGCGCCGCCGCCTCCGTCTGCTCCGCCTCCGAGCTACGCTCCGCCTCCGCGACTCGCGCCTTCTTCAGGATCTCGGCAGTCTGCTGTCGGCCGATCGAGTCCAGATAGTTCACCTCGTCGGTGACGTTCTGGACCTTCAGCGTGTCCAGGTCGAGGCCCAGCTTCTTCATGTCCTCGTCCGCTTCTTCGATCAGCCTGTGGGCGAACTTCAGCCGATCTTCGTTCACTTCTTCCGGTGTCAGCGTCGCCAGCACACCGCGCAGGTTACCCTCCAGGGTGTCCTTGGCGATCTGCATCACCTCGTCGAACGGCTTGTCCAGCATCCGCTCCACCGCGTTGTGGGAGACCGGATCCCGGGCGCTGAGCTTCACGTTGGCGATGCCGTGGACGATCAGCGGGATACCGCCCTTCGAGTAGGCGTTCCTTACCACGACCTCGATCGGCAGCGTCGTCAGGTCGATCCGCGAAACCCGCTCGATGATCGGCACCCGCAACGTCCGGCCGCCGTGCAGCAACCGATAACCTGCCCTGCGACCGTCCGCCGTAATCCGCTTGCGGCCAGTGATCACCACCATCTCGTTGGGCTGGCAGATGACAATCAACGAGCTCACCGTGAAGATGAGCGCTCCCAGGACGCCCAAGCCGACTAACCCGAGTATGAAGCCAGTATTCGGATCCACTCTACTACCTCAACTTTCTGCTGGGGGAAGCTCTAGCGTGTCAAACGGAATGATCTCCGCCACTCCGCCTTCGAAGCGTAGTATCACGACCTCGCTTCCGGCTTCGAGCGCATTGGATACCTCTGGAGCCAGACGGGCCGTCAGATAAAACTCTCTGTCCGCAACCACACATGCGATGCGCCCCGGTTCGCCCGGTGCCAGCGGCAACACCACCCGGGCCGGGCATCCCTCGATCTCGACCTCGCTGACCGCGTCCATGAGGCTCTCGCTGCGCCGCAGCCACGTGAAAACCCCGTACGTCATTAGCCACGCACCGCCGCCCATCACCAGCGATAACGTCAGCGTAGTGTCGGGGGTACCCCCGGTCACTGTCAGCAGCGTGCCCGTGAGACCGAACGCGGTGAGGAAGAAGATCAGGTTCCTCGGTCGGAAGAAGCCCAGCACCATCTGTCCGGGCATGCCATGGCTGACATGGACATCGTGATCGGCGCCCGCGACATGAACGTCAACGTGCGAGACATCCGCATCCAAGTGGCCTACCTCCACATCAAGGTGGGGTACGTCCGCATCCACACCGCCGACGTCCACACCGGTGGCGTCCACGTCGCCGACACCGTGGAGCGCCCCGCTGATCACGGAGAAGAGCAGCAAGCCGCCCCCGAGCATCGCCGCGAGGATATAGAAGCCAAGCATGGAGTCTCTCCCCGTCTAGTGCTGGGCGCAGGGGTAATATCGAACGAGCAGATCGCCGGGACTAGATGAAAACTAGACCTGGGCCGCCCCACCGCAACTTCCCGTCGATCGCACCCGCAAACCGAGGCCCTACCGGAAAACCCTTTCAAACGTGTGCAAATATTATCGCATTTTGTAGGCCTGGTATACGAGAACAAATGATGTAAAGCGTTATACTACAATCAATTGCGGGAATTACCTCACGTCGGAATGGACATTGCGGCCCACAGGTCGGGG
>JBDHAS010000322.1:0-3990 GCA_039588015.1 Gemmatimonadota bacterium
GCCTGCTTGCCGCAGCGAATGATACGCTTCTGCAGCCGCGGGATCTGTTCTATGGGCACCTCGCGGGATAGATCCCCACGGTCGATCAGGATGGCGTCCGCCGCTACCGTGATGGCGCGGAGGTTCCGCAGGCCGTTTCGACTCTCGATCTTGGCATACACGAAGGCGTCGGAGTTAGATGCCTCACGGATCTCGTCCAGGTCCGAGGCCCGGCTCGCGAAGGACAGGGCGACATGGCGAATGCCCATAGCCCGCCCGATCGCCAGCGCCTGACGGTCCTTCTCGGTCAGCGGAGGCATTGGGATGCTACGCTCGACCGTGACCGCCTTGTTCTGACCGATCTCGCCGCCGGCCAGGACTCGCGCGGCTACACCGTCCTGCTCGACGTCTATCACCTGGAGCAAGACGCTACTGTCGACTTTGAGGAAGTCGCCCTCCGCGAGCTGACCCACGATGTCGGTCGGATACAGGTTGAAACAACTTACGTCCCCGGGAACCAGGGCGCGCTTGATCCGCACGACGGCGCTGTCCCTCAGCTTGATAACACGATCGACAAACCCATTTGTTCGGACTTGGGCCCCTTCCGTATCGAGGCAGAGGGGGACGGAAGTCCGGCTCTGGACATACTCGATGATCTCAGCGAGGTCCTCGACCTTCGTGTGAGACAAGTTCAGGCGAAACAGGCGCACGCCCAGCTCCTCCAGGCGACCGATCACGCCGTCATTCAAGGAGGAAGGGCCGAGCGTACAGAGGATTTCTTTTTGTGTCATAGGAGACAATCAGTATGTGTTCACTGAAGCCAGCGTAGTGGCGGGTGCTGGTCGTTGCAGGTTCGCGCGGAAACGCTCCGCACCACCAGCGACTTATGCAAGAAAAGGGCCGCCTCGGGGCCCGCGGGCACCCCGGCCGCCCGTGGAAAAAGCGGCCTTACAGGGAGGCGAACCGGCCGCCTCCGGTCCGCAGCTGGAACCAGTCCGGACCCTGGCAAAGCTGGCTATCGGTCGTTGTTACCGGGGCGACCGTGACAAGTGCCCGAGCCCGAGTCGCTGAACGTCTGGCCGGCGATCGGAACGAACTCCCACTCGTAGCTCGTGTCGTGCAGCGTGAGCTTCAGCACGCCGAACGTGCGGCCTTCGCGCACCTCGCTGTTTGGTCGGATCGTACCGAACGAACCCGAGCTCCAGCCCCCAGTGCCGACGACGAACTGTCGAATCCCCCAGTCCGGATCGGCGGCGCCGTCGGGCGTCTGGGGGGCGAACCGCTCATAGAACCGCCTCTGGGAGTTCAACACTATCTCCGCCCCGGCTTCGTACAGCGCATCCCACAGCGGCTTCACGCGCGAGCCGACCCCTTCCGTCCCAGCCGAATAGAACCGGGCGTCATGGAAGTAGGCGATCGTGCACTTGCGAGTGCTCGCAGCCAGATCGGCCCGGAGCCAGCGCTCTTGGGCCGAACCCGCTCGCATTGTGATGCGGGAGTTGAGCGCGATTATGTGCCAAGCCCCGATATCGTAGCTGTAGTAGCCTTTGGCCGGGTCGCCGGCAGCCGCGCCGAAGTAGCCGAAGTAGCCGGCGGCTCCCTCCGTGCTGTATTCACGGTTGCCCGGGACCGGTCGAGTGCGGGCCTTGTGCCGCCCCCACGTGGGCTCGTAGCAGTCCTGGAATCCCGTCGCGGAGTCCGACTCGTAGACGTTATCGCCCAACGTGACGACGGTCCCGGGGATCTGATCTAGAAGACGCGCCGTGGCCTCGTCGTTGTCGGTGGAGCACCTGGCTATGTTGCCGGCGCCTACCAACACCGGCTCCGGTGGGAGGACCGAGACTCGAAGCGTGTCGCTCGCCGCGGCACCGTCCTTGTCCGCGACGGTCACCACCAGCGAGTGCGTGCCCAGGCCTGCGTACGAGTGCCCGGCGCTGATCGGGTCGCGAGTGGCCGTGCTGCCACTATCAACGGTGCCGTCACCCCAGTCGAAGGTGTAGCTCCAGGGCGCATCGTCGCCGCCGCCGTCGGCGAACGAGGCTGTCACCGTAATCTCATTCCCGGGATTGGTGGAGATATCGGCACCCACATCCACGGCCGGTGGCTGGTTCGCGATGGTGGTCGTGGTGCTCTCGGGAAGGCTGGCCGCGCCCAACGCGTCCGTAACGATCAGACTAACCGTGTAGGTGCCGTCAGCACGGTAGGTGTGGGTGGGCGCCATACCGGACCCGCGGGAGCCGTCGCCAAAGTCCCAGTCATAGGTGAGCGGCGTGTTGGCCTCGGGATCGCTCGAAGCGCTGCCGTCGAAGACGACCGTGCCGTCCGACGCGTATGGTCCTCCCGCTGCGGCGACCGGCGGCTGATTGGCGAGCGGATCCGCTTCGTGACAGACACCGGTGCCGGAGTCCGTGTAGGTCGCCCCCTCCACCGGGACGAACTCCCACCGATAGCTGGCCGGAAACAGCGTGAGCTTGAGGACACCATGCGCCTGGTCGTAGTGCGCCTCGCTCGTCGGCAGCAGTCTGGAGAAGCGACGCAGCCCTGCTCCTCCCGTGCCAACGGTGAACTGCCGGATGCCGCGCCCCGAATCCAACTCTCCGTCGGGCGTTTGCGGCGCGAACCGCTCGTAGATGTGGTCGTGCCCGTTCACCACGATCTCGGCGTGGTGCTCGTAGAGCACGTCCCAAATGGGCTTGGGCCGCTCCGAACTGCCGTGCATCTCCGCGGAACTGAAGCGCGGCTTATGCCAATAAGCTATCGTGCAGGCGCTCTTGTTCGCCGCCAAATCGGCGCGGAGCCATCGCTCCTGGGGAGAGCCAACGCGCATGGAGATTTCGCTGTTCAGCGCAATGACGTGCCAGTCCCCGAGATCGTAGCTGTAGTAGCCCTTGCTGGGGTCCCCAGCGCTGGCCCCGAAATAGTCGAAGTAAGCCGCCGCGTCCGGCGTGTTGTAGTCGTGGTTCCCAGGCGAGGGGCGGGTGCGGTCCTTGTGCCGGCCCCAAGCGGGATCGTAGCAGTTGGCAAAGTCCTCGACAGAGCCGTCCGGGTAAGCATTGTCGCCGGTGGTGAAGACCGTCCCATCGATTTTGTCGAGGAGAGCGCCCGTCTTCTTGGCGCCCTGGCCATAGCAGGCGCCAATGTCACCCGCACCGACGAGCACGACTGGACCCTCGGATTCCGCCTCCTGCCCGTGCGAGGGACCCGTGCACGCCGATTGAGACAAAAAGAACCCCGCCAGGAAGAGGAGCTGGCAGAGGCTCTTGCTAACGGGGACTAAGCGAACCAAGGTTTCCCACTCCTATCCATACAAGCCCACGCGGCCAAGCGCACGAATCATACCCGATGCAAGCTTTGCGGGGGCAATGCAAGGCGAGCCTGCCTTGTGGTCGGAACTCGAGAGGTTCGTGTGGAAGCGAAGAGAATGGTTCTGTTCTGCCCCTACCTGACCTCTAGATCAGTGGTCAACACGTTAACGCCTTTCGCGGCGTTCCATACGTTCTGATTGGCGAAACGGACCGCATATTCGGGTCTGTCCCGCAGGGACGCAGCTCTATCGGGGAGCCAGATACCCACCGAATAAGTGCCGGCCGGCAGAGAATCGGGGAGGAGAATCGTCGCTCGAACGACGTGCCCCGTGCCCGGCTCCCAGCGGCGAGGATCTACGGAGGGCAAGTGGAAAGTGTGGCGGGTGCCTGCGCCTTCGATAACGACATAGAGAGGGCGCTCCCGATACATGGCCGCGTATCCGACATTGTCCAGGACGATCTCGATATGAACTTCCTCGCCACCTCGAACCAAAAGCGGTATTTGGGCCTCTCTCAAGACGATACGATACCCCAGCCGTTTCCGGATCGTATCCATGCAGCCATCCGCGACCCACCTATCGAGAACATCGGGATAGTAGGTGCGATTCATCCAGGACCAGCGCATCCATTCCAGCTCCGCCAGGGCGGTAGGGCAGAGGGAACGCGGCTCGTTGACCCGACAGGTCTCACCTCCAACGGGCAGGAA